>JACQWL010000260.1 GCA_016209255.1 Verrucomicrobiota bacterium | reverse complement strand
GCAGGCGTCGCGGGACAACGGCGCCACGTGGGAAACGGTGGCCTCGACCACGGGCGCGCTCGGGGCCGGCATCACAAGCACGCCCGGCGGCGCGGCGAAGTCGATCGTATGGAACGCGGGCAACGACTGGCCGGCCCAGCTGTTCCTGCAGGCGAAGATCCGGATTACCGCGGACGACGGGCAGGTCGGCAGTGCGACTGGCGGGCAGGGCAGCAGCGCAGTGCCGACCGGTTTCGCGCTGATTCCGGCGGGCACGTTCGCGATGGGAGATAATCTTGACGGGTTCTCGGACTCGCCAGTGCATGCGGTGACACTGGCGGCCTTTTTTCTGGCCAAGACGGAGACGACCAAGGCGGAATGGACCGATGTCTGGTTATGGGGGGCCACGCACGGTTACACTGATATACTGGCTGGTGCGGGCAAGGCCGACACGCATCCGGTGCAAATGATCTCGTGGTATGACGTGATCAAATGGCTGAACGCTAGGAGTGAAAAGGACGGTTTGGTGCCAGTGTATTACACCGACGATGCGCAGACGACCGTCTATCGGACCGGCAGCGTGAATGTGACGAATACCCAGGTGAAACGGACCGTCACGGGCTACCGGCTGCCGACGGAGGCGGAGTGGGAGTATGCGGCGCGGGGCGGACTGGTCGGCAAGCGGTTCCCGTGGGGAGACACGATTACGCACCAGCAGGCGAATTATTTTAGTTCGACCTCCTACAGCTACGATGTGAGTGCGACTCGCGGCTTTCATCCGACTTACGCCACGGGAAGTGAGCCCTACAACGCGCCGGTCGGCGCTTTTGCGCCCAACGGCTACGGGCTGGTCGACATGGCGGGCAACGTGTGGGAGTGGTGCTGGGATTGGTATGGGGGCGTTGGCACCGCGGCGGTCACCGCTCCTTGGGGGCGGCATCGGGAACGGACCGGGTGATCCGGAGCGGCAGTTGGGGCGGCAACGCCTCCCTCGTTCGCTCCGCATATCGCCACTACGGCACCCCGGACAAACGCTACCAAGACCTGGGCTTCCGCCCAGCCCGCACCCTGACTATATCGGGGGCTATATCTTCGTCAGACTCACCAGCCTTCAGCCTCGATCTGCGGACCGCAAGCGGGCTGCCGGCAATTACGACGCAGCCTTCGAGCCAGACCGTGCCCGTAGGACAGAGCGTCACATTCACCGTGGTGGCGAGCGGCACCGCCCCGCTGACCTACCAATGGCGCAAGGACGGCACCGCCATCGGTGGCGCGACGAGCAGCGCAGCGTCGCTCACGGTGACGACGCCGGCTACGGCGCCGGCGATCACCGCGCAACCCTCGGACCAGACCGTGGGAGTGGGGACGAACGTGACCCTCCGAGTGGGCGTGAGCGGCACGGCGCCCTTCACCTTCCAGTGGCGCAAGAACGGCGCGGCCATCGCCGGAGCGACGGGCGATACGCTGACTTTGCCGTTGGTGACCGCTGCGAGTGCCGGCAGCTACACCGTGCTGGTGACGAACGCCGTCGGCAGTGCGACGAGCGCTGTGGCGGTCCTCGCCGTCATCGACTTGCCGCGGATCACGACGCCGCCGGTGGACCAGGCGGTCGCCGTGGGCAGCAACGTGGTTTTCACCGTGGTGGCGAGTGGGACGGCGCCGCTGCGCTACCAGTGGAGCAAGGATGGGCGGGCCATTGCGGGCGCCGTCAATGCCACCCTGGCGTTGACCGCGGTGACGGATGCGGACGCGGGCATTTATTCCGTCGCGGTGACGAATGCCGCCAGCACCGAAACGAGCCGCACCGCCACGCTGGTGGTGAGCCCCGCTGCGAGCAAAATCGTCAACCTGTCGGTGCGCTCCGGTGCGGGAGCGGGCAACGAAACCTTGATTGTCGGCTTTGTCGTTGCCGGACAGGGCGCCGCCAAGCCGGTGCTGGTGCGCGGGATCGGCCCGTCGCTGGCGCAGTTCGGCGTGACGGGCGTCATGGCGGATCCGGAGCTCACGCTATATCGTGAGTCTATATTTATTCAGTCGAACGACGACTGGGGCATGTCGGCGTTGGCCGATCAGATTGCGGCGACCAGTGCCGCGACCGGCGCGTTTCCGCTTGGCCGGGCCAGCAAGGACGCGGCTCTGCGCGTCGTATTGCAGCCCGGGTCCTATACGGTGAACATGAGCTCGCGCGCTGGGACGGGCATTGCCTTGGTGGAGGCTTACGATGCCGACATCCCGGCGCTCACGCGGCTGGTCAA
The DNA here is from genome assembly GCA_016209255.1 of Verrucomicrobiota bacterium. Taxonomy (GTDB): domain Bacteria; phylum Verrucomicrobiota; class Verrucomicrobiia; order Opitutales; family Opitutaceae; genus ER46. The sequence goes on along the minus strand of JACQWL010000260.1, from coordinate 6,824 downwards.
CGTTTCTGCGCGCTCGTTTGTGGACCGGGGCGCGGGGGTGTTGATCGTAGGCTTCGCCATTCAGGGCAACACGACCAAGACTGTGCTGGTGCGGGGCATTGGACCGGCCCTTGCGCCTTTTGGCGTGAGCGGCACCCTGGTGGATCCGCAACTGGTGCTTTTCAAGGAGGGCAGCGAGGTGGTCGCGACCAACGACGACTGGTGGCGCGGCGGCGGGGCGCTGGCGCTGGCGCCGGTGTTCAGCGCGGTCGGCGCCTTTTCGCTCGTGAGCGGCCTGGCTGACGCGGCCTTGATCGCCACGCTTCCGCCGGGATCGTACACCGCACAGGTCAAGGGCGCCGGAGACTCCACCGGCGTCGCGCTGATCGAGGTGTACGAGGTGCCGTAGCCCGCATTCTTCACCCTTTCCGGGGTATTTTGCTGGCGTTCGACGACGTTCGGGCGGCGTGTGCCTGCCGCCGTGCAGGTCATGCGGGCTTGTCCGCCTCCGGCGGGCTACAACAAAACCGTCAGGCGGTTTTGACCTTGGCCCGGCTTGCCCGCCTTTGGCGGGATACGCCAAGGAGCTTCGAACGTTGGGCGAGATTTCGCACGGAGTGTGACTGCGCAGGCGAGGTGAACAACGGGGTCGGGTTGATAATCCTTCACGCGGTAAATAGGATTGCGCGACGCGGATTGATTCTCCGCGGGAGATTGTTCCCCGCGGCCTCTGTGACTGTAAAAATGTGCAAAGCGCATCAAGCGGCGTTGCACGTGAAAAGTCCTCAGCGTTAGTGTGCACGTTGGTTCATCACTCAAAGTTGCCACGGTCTCTCCAGTCCTCTGGTCCATCGTCCCAACTCGCATGGTCCGTGTCCAAGAGGCACCCGGAGATCTCCCAGGGATTCGAAGCGCTCATGGATTTCCCGGAAGTGGGTTTCCAATCCCTGAACCGCCTCGAATCCGTGGGAGAACGATTGGGCAATTTTATGGATGGCATTGCGCAGCACTGGCGGGCGGAACCGGTGGTCGTGGCCTCACAGCAGTTCGGTGAGGACTGGTTTCGCCGCGGACCGACGGCGGTTCTCGCGATCCCGAGTGCCATCATTCCCGAGGAGGAGAACTACGTCATCAACCCGGCTCGTAACGACTCAGGAGACATCCCGCCCCAGGATGCCTCCTGAGGTGTTGTGAAGAATTGAAAATTGATAATTGAAAATCTGAGACTTGGAATTTCCGATGACGCCGTGCGGCGATTCCAGCCATGAACCACGAGGACTGGTCGAAACCCGTGGGTGGTTGCGCTTTATCGTCATCGCTGAATTGCTCGCTGAGAAACGCATTGAGGAGCTTCTCGACGAATGCGATCAAGTTTGCCGCATTCTCGGCAAATCTGTCGCCACCGCCAAAGGCAAAGGCCGGAAGAATGACAAAAGCGGCGGCGACGTTAACCGCAATTAGCGATTCCCGATTTTCAATTCTCAATTTTCAATCGAAACAACTCGGTCGGCATCCGGCCCCATGCCTCCTGAGTAGTTACGCAAGATCAATATCCAGCGAGGAGCCCGATGAAACTGAATCTGCCGTTCCCCGCTCTCGTTTCCACCATCCTCGCCTCTGCCGCACCCGGCCCGGTGCCCAGCGCCATTGGCCCGATTCGTGGGCGCGTCATCGATCCGCGATGGCGCCGCAGCGCATTCGGGTGCGTGCCCACACGCGGGCAAAGCGATCCACTGCAGGCGGCCTGAGCAATTTGCCCACGCCAACAACCGCCTCGCCGCCACTGGACTATTCCCCGTTTGACTGCTGGTTCCATGGCTATAAAAAGAGACTTCCTCCTGCGATGCGCTCCATGATGCCCAGTACCGCCCCGGTGATTTGCCTCTGCATGCTTGCGGCCGGGGCCGAGCTTTGCCCGTCCGCCCGGGCCCAATCGTATGCGCCAAACGGGAGGGGTCAGGCGGTACGACGTTCGGAACAGCGGTATTCAGTGGGCACGGCCCTCAAACATCGAACGGCCTGACCCTGCAGGTGTGGCCGTTCTTTCGGCCCGAGGGCATCGCACTTGATGGCAGCGGAAACATCCTTGTTGGCGACACGAACAATCACACGATTCGCCGGATCAGCGCGGCAGGCGTGGTGACGACGTTTGCAGGCATGGCAGGCGAAATCACCTCAGATACAGACGGAACGGGCAGCGACGCCAGGATCAATTATCCCTGGGGTGTGGTCGTGAACAGCAACGGGAATCTATACGTTTCCCAAGCTCTCGGGGGCGGAATTCGAAGAATAACCGCCGCAGCCGTTGTGACAACGATTACAAGGTACGGATTCTTAACTGGAGGAATAACGGTCGACGGTGGTGGCAATGTCTACGTGGCTGCCACTGGGCTGAACACCATCGACAAATTCACGCTTTCCCTCATCCCGCCCGCGATTGTCGCGCAGCCCGTCAGCATCAGCGTCACCGCCGGACAGTCCGCAACCTTCAGCGTCACCGCGACCGGCAGCCCGGCCCCGACCTTTCAGTGGCGCAAAGGTGGAACAGCGCTCGGTGGAGCAACGAGTGCCACCTTTTCGCTGGCGAACGTCCAGGCCGCCGACGCCGGCAGCTACACCGTCACCGTTGCCAACAGCGCCGGTAATGTTGTTTCCAACGCGGCCGTGCTCACGATGATTGTGCCGCCGACGATCACGAATCAGCCGGCGAGCGCCACCGTGGCCTTGGGGCAGGCGGCGACGTTCACCGTGAACGCCACCGGCAGCCCGGCGCCAAGCTACCAGTGGAACAAGGACGGTGTGGCGATTGGCGGGGCGACGAATTCAACGCTGACGTTGAGCAACGTCCAGAGCACCAACGCCGGCACGTACACGGTCGTGGTGAGCAATGGCGCCGGGAGTGTGACGAGCAATGCCGCCGTGCTGACGATTCCGCCTGCAGCGCCGACCATCACGGCTCAACCCCAGGATCATAACGCTCTCATCGGCGCCAACGTCACGCTGCGGGTGTCCGTGAGTGGCCTGGCGCTGAGCGCCGTGACGGACGCGGACGCGGGCAATTACGCGGTCGTGGTGACCAACGGCGCCGAGCGGGTGCCGAGCCGGGTGGCGACGCTGGTGGTGAGCCCGGCGCGGAGCAAGATCATCAACATGTCGGTGCGAACAAGTGCGGGCGCCGGCAACGAGACGTTGATTGTGGGCTTCGCGGTGGCGGGCGCGGCAGGCGGGGCAAAGCCGTTGCTGGTGCGCGCGATTGGCCCGTCCCTGACGGTCTTCGGGGTGACCGGCGTGCTCGCGGATCCGGAGCTGGCGCTATATCGCGATTCGATTCAGATTTTCAACAACAACAACTGGGGAGACTCGCTGGCGTTCGATCAGATTGTAGCGGCGGCACGGACCACGGGAGCCTTTGATATTGGAACCCGGAGTCTGGATGCGGCTCTGGCGGTGGCGTTGCAGCCGGGCAGCTACACGGCCCAAGTGGTGGCGCGGGGAAACAACGGCGTCGCGCTCCTCGAGCTCTACGATGCCGACGTGGCGGCGCCGTCGCAGCTGGTGAACGTTTCGGCGCGATCCTCGGTGGCCCCCGGGGCGGGCGTGCTGATTGTCGGCTTTTTTATCGAGGGCAATGTTCCGAAGCGGATGCTGCTGCGCGGAATTGGGCCGACGCTGGGAGCGCTGGGGCTGACGGGGACGCTGACCGATCCGCAACTGGCGCTGTATCGAGGCAACGAGGTGGTGGCGACGAACGACGACTGGTGGCGCGGGGGCGGCGCACAGGTTCTCGCTGAGCTCTTCAGGGCCGCGGGCGCCTTCACCCTGGCGAGCGGCACGCGCGATGCGGCGCTGGAAGTGACCCTTGCGCCCGGGGCCTACACCGCGCAGGTATCCAGCGCCGACGGCGGCACCGGCGTTGCGCTGGTCGAGGTTTACGAGGTACCGTAGGAGTTTGACGGACTCGGTTTGAGTGTCCCGCGAAACATTTTGGCAGGCCCCCACCAGCGCGCGCTCCCCTCGCACACTTCAAGCCCTTTTTTGACTCATTCGACGTTGTCGATTTCGGTGATGATGACCTGCTTAACGGCATGATCTACCCAGAAATCAAAAATGAAACCGTCTGCCATGAGATGGGAAATCTCCCGCCCGGACGCGTCCTCCGTGCGGAAATCCGGAACGAGAAAAGGATCTGCAGCCAACTCGCGAGCACGGTCCAACAATCTTCTTTGGCGTCGCTTGCTCAAGCCTACGAAGAACTCGACCGCCGACGCAGCGAAGACTGCCTCGTAGTCCAGTCGACTAGCCACGGCGGTGACGCTCCTCCAACTCTTCGATGGTCGTAAACTTTCCGGCTCGGACGTCCTCTATCTTCTTCGCCGTGGATTTTTTCCAGGCTGGCGTCGTCCGCCTAAGTTGGTGGAGGTAAATCTGAATCTCCCGTCGCTCACGAGCGGACAGACGAGACAGAGTCTGCTTGATTTCGAGGACACTCACTGGAGTGTACGATGGCCACGCTTCACAGCTCGTCAAGTGCCGCAACATCGAGCCGAAAGAGCGCGGGCTGGAGCCTGCGCTACGTCGGGCCGGCGACCGCTGGGTCTCGCAGGAACCGCGGCACTCGCACGCGAATTCAGCGTCGCCGTGGGTTCGCCAGTCGCGCCCGCCGCAGCCGCGCCCGCCCCGTCGTCAACCGCGGCCAGCGCCCCGGCCACCGCGCCCGGCGGAGGCATCTCAGCTTCCCTCCGCCTGCGTGAGCTGGAGCGCGCGGATCGTCGTGGTCGTGGTGACCTCGCCCTTTTCGCCGTGGGCAAACTCGAGATTGCCGCCGCAAAAAAGATGGTTGGGTTTGATGGAGGACGAGGCGCCGAAGGTGCAGCCGTGAATCAGCACGCGGCCCGACGGGCGGTCGGTGCGGTTGGACGTCATGTCGGCCTCGCCGTTTTCGCGCATCACGAGGGTGTAGGCGGTGTGCTCGGTGACGACGAGCAGACGATCGCCCGGCTTGAGGGAGGGGAGCTCGATCTCGGGCAGCCCCTCCGCTTGATGTTTGCGCAGGAATGCCTCCCAGTCGGGCACGGGAGAATCGGACGGAGTGGGAGGGTTAATCATGGGTGCGAGCATCAGGGTCATGGACGCCAAGACAGGACAGGGGTTCCCTCAATTCTCCACGTGCGCATCGTAGCTGATGTTGCCGAGCTTCAACACGTCGCCGTCCCGGAGCGGGAGCGCTTCACCCTTGGCGAGCGTGTGGTCACCCAGCCGGATCGCGGGGCCGGAGCGCAGATTCTCGATCCAGAAAACATCCTGCCAGTGATGCACCCGCGCGTGCATGTCGGCGAGACCGGAGCCCGGCAGGGGGACGGCGCAGGCGGGGGCGGTGCCGATCGTCGCATCGGTAAAGAGCCAGATGGCGACGACCGGCAGGGGCAGGTCGCCCGTGGCAAGGAAGCGCATCGCGCCGGTGACGGTGCTGATGACGAGGGTGCGGTTGATCGAGGCTTGCACCGCATCGCCGAGCGGCGGGCCGCCGGGCGCATCGCCGGGCAGGTGTTGGGCGGTCAGGGAAAACACGGTGCTGAGCAAGATCGTGCGCTCGCGGCTGAAGCTGGCGGGCACGGGCGATGGCGTCAGTGCTTCATCGTCGAGCTTCGAACCGTTGGTGCTCTTGCGCTCGCCGTCGCCGTCCTGGATGAAGATCTCGTCGTCCTTGCGGGTGAGCGTGACGTTGACGCGCCCGACTTTGCCGAAGCTCTTAGGTGCGAGAAAATCGGCCCGCGAGACGCGCTCGGTTTCCTCCCGGCCGAGCAGAAACCGCGGCCGGGCCACGAAGCGCAGGGGCGGCGGAACCGTCCCGGTGAAGGCCGTGCCGGCCTTCGGGAGCAACCGGAGCACGAGACCGGGCGCGGGCTTGGGACGGCGCTTGCTGGCAAGGACCGCAGCATCGGCGGCAAGGCTGGCGATTTCTGCGAGCGCTGTGTCGCGCGCGCCGCGCACCGGCAAATCGGCCGCAAGCGCGCGCGCTTCCGCGAGGCATTTCTGGGCGGCGGGCAGGTCGCCTCGCCCGACGGCCGCCCGGGCGGCGCCGATTTTTTCCGCCAGTGCCGCCGCTTGCGCGCGGACCCGGGCCCCGGCTTCGAGAACCGACAACTGTAAGGCGGCGTCGGCGACCTCGCCCTCGCGAGGAACGCGCACCTCCGGCGATTGGATGGCGGCGGCGATGATGCGCGCTTCCGCCAGCAGCGTCGCAGCGCCGGGGAGATCATTGGCGGCGAGGGCAGCGCGCAGGGCGGTGAGTTTTTCGGCAAATTTCTTTTCTGCGGGATTGGGCGGCGGCGGGGCCAGCAGTTTTTCGACGCTGGCGGCCAGCTCGGCCAATTCGGATTCCGCCCGCTCGCGGGCGGCCGGCACTCTAAGCACCGACGCCAGGTCGCGCGCGGAATCGAGCAGGAAGGGCGCGCGCGAGCGGTCCTTTTTCTCCACCGCGATCCGCAGTGACTTGATTTTTTCGGCGATGATTTTTTCGGTCGGATCTGGGATGGGCGGGCGCGTTTCGCGCGCGGCCGCCGTCAGGCTTTCCACGAGACGGGCGAGGTCCTCCAATTGCGCGGAGGCTTGCTGGCGGTCGGCCTCGTCGCGCAACACTGAGGCGACGCCGCGCGCCTCGGCGAGCAATCCGGTGAGCAGCGATCGTTTCGTCTCATTTCGATCGATGGCGGCACGCAGGGCGGCCAGCTTCGCGGCAAACGCCGGCAGTGCGGGATCATCGATCTTTGGCGGCGGCGGCGGCGGAGGAGGTGGTGGTGGAGGTGGAGGTGGTGGCGGAGGAGGAGGAGGTGGTGGTGGTGGTG
>JACQWL010000262.1 GCA_016209255.1 Verrucomicrobiota bacterium | reverse complement strand
GTCGTATGGCGGGCGTCGGCAAGCGACGCCCCTACACCTCGACTGCATGGCCACGGCTATAAGGTGAATCGCATTCACGTCGGGTGGTGAAATATCCGGGATCACATCCGCCTCAACGCGTCCGCCACGCGCAGGCGCACCGCCACGCGCGCGGGAAAAATTCCCGTGACCAGACCGAGCGCGATGCTGATGCCCAGTCCGACGAGCAGATCCCGCGTTGGAAACAGGAAGAGCGGCAGGAGGCCGCCCGTGGGATCCCCGCGCGCGATGAACATCCAGGCAAGACCCAGGCCAAGCGTTCCGCCGCCCACGGTCAGCAGGCACGACTCGGCGAGCACGAGCGAGAGGACCTGCGCGTTGGTGAAGCCGATCGCCTTCAAGACGCCCAACTCCCCCGTCCGCTCGCGCACCGCCTGGGACATCGTGTTGCCCGCCACCAGCAGGATGGTGAAGAACACCGCGCCCGAAATGACCGCGACGATCAAAGCGACGTTGCCGATTTGTTTCGCCCACCCCTGCACAAACGCGCCCTCCGGCTCCGTCTTGGTCTCGGCGGGCGAGTTTTCGAATTCCTCGTCGACCCGCCTGGCGACCTCGGCCGCCTGTGCGGGATCCTTCACGCGGATCGAATACCAGCCGACCAGTCCCTTGCCCCAGTTCTGCGTCTGGCGGAATTCGTCGAAATAGTCGTAACGGAAAAACAGCGCGGTGGTGTCGGTCCCCTTTTTCCGGCCGTCGAAGATCCCGACAAGGTCGAATTCCCACGTGCGGCGGCCCCAAATCGGCGACTGAATCGGCACCCGGTCGCCGATTTTCCATTTGAAGCGCTCCGCGGTGTTGCGGCCGACGATCGCGCCCGTGCGGGTTTGCAGCCACGCCTTCATCTGCTCCGGCGGAAGGATGAACTCGGGGAACATCGCCATGAACTCTTCCGGGACCACCGGACACTGCATGAAGAAATTCTTCGGGTCCTGATAGATGCCGCCGAACCACGTCTGGTGCACGGCCCGCGCCACGCCCGGGATCCGCTCCATCCGCGCCTGGTAGCTCTCGGGCAGCAATTGGATGATGGATACCTTGTGGCGCACGATCAAGCGATCGACCCCCGCCAGTTCCACGCCCCCGATGAGCGCCTGCTTGATGGCGGACAAGAACCCGAACAGCACAAACGCCGCCACGATGGACAGCAGCGTCAGCGACGTCCGGAGCTTCCGGCGCTTCAAATTGCTCCAGATGAGGTGGGCAAATTTCATTTCGCGGAGTACTTGTAGGAGCCTGCTGGCAGGCGATTCACTGTGGGAGCGGGTTTATCCCGCGACGAATCGGGGCATAAAGCCCCTCCCACATCGCCTGCAAGCAGGCTCCTACCGGCGGCAGAAGTTTCATTTCACCGGCTCGTTGCTGAGCTGGCCCTTGTCGAGGTAGACGGTCCGCGAGGCGCGGGCCGAGGCGTGCGGGTCGTGCGTGACCATGACGATGGTCTTGCCGTGTTCGCGGTTCAGCGCCTGCAGCAGGCTCAGGATTTCGTCGCCGGACTTGCGGTCCAGATCGCCCGTCGGTTCGTCGCAGAGCAGCAGCGTCGGGTCGGTGACGATGCCGCGCGCGATGCCCACGCGTTGCTGTTCGCCGCCGGAGAGTGTCCGCGGATAATGCTTCGCGCGATGCGACAGCCCGACCACGGCGAGCGCGGTCTCGACATGCTTCTTTCGCTCGGCCCGGGAAAGAGGCGTCAGCAGCAGCGGCAGCTCCACGTTGCGCTCCGCGGTCAGCATCGGCATCAAGTTGTACAGTTGAAACACAAAACCGATGTGCCGCGCGCGCCACGCCGCCAGCCGGCGATCGGAGAGCTGATCGATCCGCTCGCCGGCCACGATGATCGAGCCCGCAGTGGGATGATCGATGCCCCCGATCAGGTTCAACAGCGTGCTTTTGCCGGAGCCCGACGGCCCCATCAGCGCGAGGAATTCGCCGCCCGGAATCTGCAGATTCAAATCCGCCAGAACCGGGATGTCTTCCGACCCGCGGTGGAAAGTCTTTCCCACGCCCTCGACGCGTACCAACATGCCGTTGTTTGCTGGGTTTTCGCTCATAGCTTTGCGTTCATTCAATCGCCAAACCGGTTCTGCCCACGGAACACACAGAATACACGGAAGTGAAACCGCATCTGCCTGCTCAAGCGCGCTCGGACAGGCGCACCATTCGGTGAGCAAATTTCTTCCTCAGAAATATTCATAAATCGCGTTTTCCGTGTGTTCTGTGTGTTCGGTGGGCAGTCCTTGCTGATTCGTTACGGCTTCGTCTCCTCCACCGCCATTCCGTCCGTCAGTCCGGCGGGCGCATCCACCGCCACCCGTTCCCCGGCGGACACCCCCGCGCTGATCGAAACGTCGCCATCCTGAGTGCGGGTGATCGTGACCGCGCGGCGCTCCGCCCGGCCATTCTGGATAACAAACGCCACGTCCCGGCCGTTGTGGTTCCGCACGGCGTTCTTGGGAATGATCACGGCCCGGCCAGTTGCGCGCAGCGTCACGGCGCCGGTCTCGCGAAACGCCACCTTCACCGCCATCTGCGGCAGGATGCGCGGGTCGAGTTTGTCGAAGCCCACCCGCACTTTGACGGTGGATTTCTGCCGGTCGGCGGTCGGGATGATGGCGATGACCTTGCAGGGAATTTTCCACTCGGGATAGGCATCGAGCGTCGCCTCGACCGGCTGGCCCGGCTCGACGCGATTGATGTAGCTCTCGTTGACATCAATCTCGATTTCCAGCGATTCCATGTCGACGATCGTGCAGATGCCCGTGCGGGTGAAGCCGCCGGCGGACATTGGGGAAATCATCTCGCCCGGTTGCGCATTCTTCGAGGTGACAATGCCGGCGAACGGCGCGCGGATGATCGTGTCGTCCAGTTGCTGCTGCCAGATGGCGACGGTGCGTTCCGCCACGGTGACTTCGTTCTGCTGCTGCGCCAGTCGCGCCCGGTAGGCGAGTGCCGTCGCCTCGGCGCGGTCATAGTCGGCGCGCGGCGCGGCATCCGTCTGGCGGAGCGACTTCTGGCGCTGCCAATCCTGTTCGGCCTCCTTGATCCGGACGCGCGTTTCCTCCTGCGCAGTCCGGGTCAGGTCCAGCTGCGCGCGCGCCAGATGCAGGCTCGCCTGGACATTCGTGTCGTCGAGCCGGGCCAGGATCTGCCCTTCCTTCACCCGCACGCCCTCCTCGATCAGCACCTCCATGACCTTGCCGGTAAACTTGGACGAAACCGTGGCCTCGCGGCGGGCCGTGATGTAGCCGGAGGCGTTCAACACGGTGCGCTCGGCGCCCGTGCCCGCCGCCACCTCGCGCGCGACCGCGGTGCGTACCGCGATGGGCTTCGGCCGTGTCAGCCACCAAACCGCCATTGCCACGGCGAGGAGGGCGATGACCGCGACAACCCCGGGCAGCATTCGCCGGGGCGCGTCCGGTTTCGAGTTTCGCGTGATGCGCAGATCATCCAGGCTGGGCGGCGACGAACTCATGCTGGATTCCAGCAAAACGACTCAAACAACCGGAGTGAACCACGAAATACGCAGCGCGGCGTAGCCGTAACCGAAGGAACGGAGAGATCATTGCCCACGGAACACACGGAATACGCAGAAGCAGAAAAACCGGGGAAAAGGATTTCTGTCATTTTTCCGCGTGGTCCGCGGTCAAAAGGCTGGGGCATTTCATTCGGCTCGCCCGCCTCCGGCGGGTTGCAGCTGCGCCGCGTCAGATTTTTTGCGATTAATTCCCGCGGCTTTGGTTGCGGCGTGCGCCGCCCTGGATTCTTTGCGGTTCAATTGACGATTCTAGGCTGAACGGTGGGGTCGATCCAAGCCAGATCGCTTTCCGCCGCGTTGGTTTTCGTGTGGTTCGTGTGTTTCGGGGTCAATCCGTAGCTGCTCAGGTTGTCAGGTTCACGGTTCAACGGTTCAAGGGTTGGAAGCGAGAACGCTCGACCTTCATGCTTTTCCAACCGCTGAACCGTGAACCCTTGAACCGTGAACCTGAGTGGTTACGTTAATCCTCCCTCAACCAACCCACCTCAGTCC
>JACQWL010000261.1 GCA_016209255.1 Verrucomicrobiota bacterium | reverse complement strand
GCGGCAGGGCGCGGCCGGCGAGCCGGCGGCGCGGGCGCGAAGGCATTTCGAACGCGCGATGGAGCTGAATGCCGGCGGGCAGGCCGGGCCCCTGGTCAACCTCGCCGAGGCCGTGGCCGTGGCGAAGCAGGACCGCGCGGAATTTCAGTCGCTGCTAAAGCGGGCGCTCGCCATTGATCCCGATGCGCGTCCGGAATGGCGGCTGGCCAATCTCGTCATGCAGCGCCGCGCTCGCTGGTTGCTTTCGCGCACCGACGAGCTGATCCTGCCCGATGCCACTCTCCCTGTTCCGAAAGAAACGCCATGAAACGTAGCTTCCTGCCCGCCGGGCTGGCGCTGGCCCTGATCCTGGGTGTCGCGCCCGCCGCCTTTCCGGCCGACACCGTCGAAATCAAACTCGCCACGATCCTGCCGGTCGGCACCTCCGGCCACCAAAACCTGATGGAGATGCGCGCTGCCTGGCAAAAGGCCGCGGGCCCGGCGGTGAAGCTGACCATCTACGCCGGCATGGCCGAAGGCGAGCCGCTGCTCGTGAAGAAAATGCGCGCGCGGCAAATCAACGCCGCCCTGCTGACGGCCGTCGGGCTCTCGGAAATCGACCGCTCGGTCTCGAGCCTGCAATTGATGCCGATGATGTTTCGCGACTGGCGCGAGGTGGACCACGTGCGCGAAAAAGTCCGCCCCGAACTCGAGGCGCGCCTGCGCGCCAAGGGTTTCGAGGTGCTGTTCTGGGGCGACGCCGGCTGGGTGCGCTACTTCTCGAAGGAACCGGGCGCCTACCCGGACGACTACAAGAAAATGAAGCTGTTCGTCCTGGCGGGCGTGCCGCGGCAGATGGAGATCATGCGCGAGCTCGGCTACCAGCCGGTCAGCCTGGAGACCGAGCAGATTCTTCCCGCCCTGACCACGGGCATGGTCAGCGTGGTGCCGGTGCCGCCGTTTCTCGCCAACGCCCTCCAATTCAACCGGCAGGCGAAATACATGCTCGATCTGAACTGGGCCCCGATCGTCGGCGCGGCCATCGTGCGGAGTGACGTCTGGCAGAAAATTCCGCCGGCGCTGCGCGCGCAACTGCAGGCCATCGCCGCCGCCGCCTCGGAAAAAATCCGGACGCAAACGCGCGCCGAGGACGACGATGCCATCGTCGCGATGAAGAAGAACGGCCTCGTGGTCCAATCCGTCACGCCGCCGGTGCTGGCCGCCTGGCGTGCGCTCGCGGCGCGGTCCTATCCCATGATCCGCGGGCCGATCGTGCCCCCGGAGATCTTCGACCGGGTGCAGGGGGTTCTCGCCGAGTTTCGCGCCGCGCATGGCGGCGGCCCGCCCTGAGCCGCATATTTCACCCCGCGGCATGCGACCGCTACCAAAGGATCCCTCGTGCTCTTGCTCGTAATCGGGCTCGTAATCGCATCGGTCGAGCACGAGCAAGAGCACGATTAGGAGCACGAATGAACCACGCGCCAGTTGCGGTTTCAGAATCGTCGCAGCATGAGACGATTTGGATCGACCGTTTCCCACCCCGTCGCGAATGCTACCCATCCTGTAGGACGGGTCACCTACTGCCTGTCATTGCGAGGGGCTTGGCGGATGGGCCCTCCTCCATCGATTTCGCGATGATAAAAAGGGATGTCTGACTATTCACGAACTAACACCAACATGATTGTCGTAATGACCCGGACAGATTTTAGACGCGGAGGACGCGGAGGTCGCGGAGTGTCGCTTGGTCCTCCGCGTTCTCCGCGCGCTCCGCGTTTCAAGGTTTTTGGGGTTGGTTCGTGGCTGCGCAGTCTCTTTTTCCCGGCGCGGGCTGAAGCATCGCGCTACTTGATGGATCCCGCTGTCACCTTTGGTTGCGGCATTAGCCGCGTTAGGAGATAGCCAGGCTAAACCGGCCCTGCACCCCGTGCGAAGCACACTCGACCCAACGCGCATGAACCCCGGGGGCAAGAACTCTGCCGTCATCGCCGCTTTGCCCACCGGCGAGGCGGCCCCGCGCCGGTGGTGGCACTTCGGCGAGGACCTCGCGCTCGCGTTGCTGCTCGCCATCATGGTCGCGCTGCCGCTCGCGGAGATCGTGTTGCGGAAATTTTCCACCGGGATTCCCAGCGCACCGGATTTTCTCCGCCACCTCACGCTGCTGGTCGGCATGGTCGGCGGCGTGGTCGCCGCGCGGGACGGCCGCTTGCTCGCGCTCGCCACGGCGCCCGCGTTGCTGCGCGGGCGCTGGAAAGGCTTCGCTCTGGTTTTCAGCACCGGTGTGGGGGCGGCCGTCACCGCCTTTCTGTGTGTCGCGAGCCTGCAATTCGTACTCCAGGAGCGGGAGGCCGGGGGCGTCCTGGCCTATGGCATTCCCCTCTGGATCGTCCAGGTCGCGATGCCCGCCGGCTTCGGCATCGTCTGCCTGCGCTTGATCTGGCGGGCGGCGGAAACGTGGACGCGCCGCGCCTTCAGCCTCGCGCTCGCGGCCGCGTTCATTCTCGCCGCGATTTTCCCGCCGGTTGCGGTTCCGAGCCTGACCGCGCCCGCGCTGGCGGCGTTGCTCGCGGCCACCGCCCTGGGCGCCCCGATCTTCGTCGCGCTCGGCGGCGCCGCGATGATCCTCTTCTGGGGCCGCGATGTGCCGATCACCGCGGTGTCGGTCGAGCATTACGGGCTCGTGACAAATCCGGCGCTGCCTTCGATTCCCCTTTTCACGCTCGCGGGCTACTTCATGGCGGAGAGCGGGGCGTCGCAACGGCTGGTCCGCGTGTTTCAGGCCCTCGTCGGCTGGTTTCGCGGCGGCCCCGCGATCGCCACGGCGCTGATATGTGCGTTCTTCACGTCGTTTACCGGCGGTTCCGGGGTCACGATTCTCGCGCTGGGCGCGCTGCTCATGCCCGTGCTCATCGCGGCGCGGTTTTCGGAGCGCGACGCGCTCGGGCTCGTGACCGGGGCCGGCTCACTCGGCATCCTGCTGCCGCCGTGCCTGCCGGTGATCCTCTACGCCATTCTCGCCAAGGTGGACATCAAGGAGATGTTCATCGCCGGGTTGGTGCCGGCGGTGCTCTTGATCGGGATGACGGGGGCGTGGGGCGTGTGGGCCGGCCGCAAGGCGACGGAAGGTCAGCAGCCGTTCAACCTCGGCGAGGCCGGCCGCGCCCTGTGGGACGCGAAATGGGAGCTGATGCTGCCGGTCGTGTCGATCGTGGCGCTGTTCGGCGGGTGGGCCACGCCAGTCGAGGCGGCGGCGGTGACGGCGTTCTATGCCTTCACGGTCGCCGTCATGATTCACCGCGAGCTCGGGGTCCTGCGGGACTGCCCGCGCGTGATGACCGAGGCAGGCGTGCTCGTCGGCGGGATCCTCCTAATCCTCGGCGTGGCGCTGGGGCTGACGAACTACATGGTCGATGCCCAGATCCCGGACCGACTCGCCGAATGGGCGTCGATCCACGTGCAATCCCGCTGGGTGTTCCTGCTCGGCTTGAACGTGGCGCTGTTGTTCGTCGGCAGCGTGGTCGAAATCTACGCCGCCATCGTGGTGATCGTGCCGCTGCTGCTCCCAATCGGGGCGCAGTTGGGGATCGACCCGCTGCATCTCGGCATCATCTTCCTGGCGAACATGGAACTCGGCTTCCTTTGCCCGCCGGTCGGGCTGAACCTGCTGCTCGCCTCCTACCGGCTGAACAAGCCGATGTTCGCGGTGACGCGCGCCGTGCTGCCGCTGCTCGGGGTGCGGTTCATCGGCGTGCTGCTCATCACCTACGTGCCGTGGATCACCCTGGTCCTGCCGCACTGGTTGCGGTAGCAGCCGGTCGGATTTGGAAACAACGCCTTTTTCGCGGAGAACACGAGGCCCGGTGGCAGGGCCGGCCTTGTCGACAGGCTGCTAAGCGAAAATGCCGATGGCATTTTCGGGGGCGGAAGCCAATCGACGGTCAAACCGCGGTGAACGATGAGGAACATTGGACTCGCCTGCGGGCTGGCGCTGCGTAGCAATTTCGGTGCCGCGTCCGCACTCCGGTGTGGGCGCCGCTTCCCCCCCTGCGAATGCCTGAACCCACAATCAAGGCAGTGTTCTTGAGCTATGCGTCGCAAGATGCAGAAGCGGCCAAGAGAATCTGCGACGCGCTGCGCGCCGCGGGCGTGGAGGTGTGGTTTGACCAGGAGGGCGGGCTCGAGCACGGCGACGAGTGGGATCAAAAGATCCGCCGGCAAATCAAGGAGTGCGTCCTCTTCCTGCCCTTGATTTCGGCGAACACCCAGGCGCGGGAGGAAGGTTATTTCCGCATCGAGTGGGAACTCGCCGCTGAGCGCGCCATGGGCATCGCGGCGGGCGTCGCGTTCATCCTGCCGATCGTGACCGACGACACCCGCGAGCCCGAGGCGCTGGTGCCGGATCGTTTCCGCAAGGTGCAGTGGACGCGCGTGCCCGGCGGCGTGCTCGCGCCCGACGTCCTGGGCCGCCTGGTGAAACTCTGGTCGCACCGCGCTGGTGTGGCGTCGCACGAAATGGACAAGCTGGATATGGAGCCAGGACACTCCCGGGGCGCCGCAACCATGGCGGAGGAAGCTCATCCCGCAACGCGCGGTGGAGGCATCGCGTCCCAGGTAAGCGCGCGCCGCTACGCCTTCATGGCGGCGGCAGTGCTGCTGGTCCTCGGCGGATTCGGGTGGTGGGTAACCCACCGCTCGCCGGCGAAGAAGCCGGACACAGCCCCGGCCGCGGGCAAGTCCGCGCCGCTCAGCGAGGCGGCGAAACTCCTCGCGCGGGCGAAGGCGTTGTACACGAAACTCAACTACACCCGCGAGGACCTCGCCGTCGCCGAGGAGCTCGCCCGCAAGGCCACCGAGCTCGAGGCCGATTCCGCCGCCGCGTGGGGCGCGCGCGCCGGCGTGCATGCGACCTACCTTTATCGCAACTGGGACGTGAGCGAAAAGCGCCGGCTCGACACCCAAAACGCCGCGTCGCGTGCGCTCGGGCTGAATCCCGACGAGCCGGAGGCGCTGCTGGCCCTCGGCCACCTGCTCACGTTACAGGGGGCGCGGCCGCAGGCCGAAGCGGCCCTGCGTCGCGCGCTGGCCGCCCACCCGGAGGACAACCGCTTCGTGCGGGCACTGGGCATTTTCCTCGGCCGGAGCGGACGGGTCGACGAGGAGCGCGTTGTCCTGCGCGACGCCTTGAAACGCGACCCGCGGGATCCGCTCGTGCACTACGACCTCGCGATGACCTTTGCGAACTACGGTACCAACGCCGCCGCCCCGGCCGATGTAACGGCGGCGATCGAACAACTCGACGCCGGCATCGCCGTGCAACCCTTGGGCAGTCTGTTGCTGTTGAAGGCGGTGCTCGCGGCGGGCTGGCGCGGGGATCTGCCGGCGATGCGCGCCCAGCTCGACCAGTTGGAAAGGCTGCCGCTCTCCGAGCGCACGGAGGATCGTGCCGTCTTCATCGCCATGTGGGGCGCGCTGCTGGAACGGAAACCCGGGCGCGTCGTGGCGGCGGGCACGTTGACGGCGAAGAGTTATTTCGAGGACACGGTCGTGCCGCGCCGGCCCAAGGACTGGGCGCTGGCCCTCGCGCACCGGCTCGACGGCAAGGACAATCTGGCCCGGCTCGACTGGCAGAAGGCCGAATCCGTGCTGCGGCAACGGCAGCGGGACGACCCCAACAGTCAAACCTACCCGGTCGAGCTGGCCGCCACGCTGGCCTGGCTCGGCCGGCTGGAGGAGGCGGCGCGGGAGGTCGCGCCCATCGAGGCGGCGTGGCGTGAGGAACTCAATCCGCCCCGCGCGCGCGCGCTGGCCTGGTATTACGGCGCCGTCGGCGATGCGGCCAAAGCGGCGCCGTTTCTGCGGCGCGCTCTCAACTCGGGCGTGTTCACCACGGCGCCTGCCCTCCGGCTCGACCCGTGGTGGGACAAGCTCCGCGGGCAGGCGGAATTCGACGCGCTGATCAAGGAGCCGAGGAAATGAACGGGGAAGAACGCTCAACTCGCCCGAGGCGAGCAAGCGCTTGCCCGCCTCCGGCGGGTTCCGCGCCCCGCGGCGCGGATCAATCAGTCATGAAGAGCGGCCGCCCGATTGGGACTCGGTTACGAGAGTTCCCGGAACGGATTGAAAACCTTCAGTCCCGGCCGGCGAAAATCTTTTTCGTTGCCGGTGGCGATGGTGAGGTTGTGGCGGCGCGCGGTGGCGGCGATGTAGCTGTCTTCGACCGGCATCCGTTGCCCCGCGACTTTCAGCAGGTGCTGCTGTTCCGCCCACACGTGCGCGACGGCAACGTTGAACCCGAGCACGCGCCCATGCAGGGCCTCGACCAGCCGGGCCAGCCACGTCTGCAACGCCTCGCGCTGCCTGCCTTCCTTGGTCCGGACCCAGTACGCCAGTTGCGCGATCACGATCGAACTGGTGTAGCACTCGTCCTGCTCCGCTTCGAGCCAGGCGACGATGCGCGCGTCGCCGTGTTTCTTCGCCGGCTGGCTCAGGACATCGGCGTCGAGCAACCAGCTCATGGTTAGCGGCGTTTGGAAAGTTCGCGACTGCGGGCCGGCAGGTCATCCAAATCGACCGGACAGGCCTTGAGGACTTCCAGCCAGTCGCCCTTGGCCGCCACCCGGCGGAAAACGAGGGTGTCTTCGGCGGGATCGAATTCCGCCTTGAAATGGTCGCCCGGCCGGGTGGGCGCCAGCGAGGCGGGGAGCGTGAGGCGGCGTTTGGCATCGAGCGTGAGAATCATGGTGGGATTATCCCACAACAGCTGGTTTCGTCAAGCAGCCTCATCCGGTGCCCGTGGCTGCCGCAGCGTGGGACCGAGGCAAGAGGGGAAGAGACCTTTCACTACAGAGACTCGAAGTCCGAAACTTGAGCGTTCAGCGTTGAACGTTCAGCGTTGAGTGCTTCTTTTCGTTCCGTTCCCCGCTTCCCACACTCATGGATCCAGCTGCCCAGCGGGCAACGCTCAACCGTCAACGCTCAACGCTTAACGCTTAACCTTTAACGCTCAAGTGATGAAACCGACGTGCTCCGGAATTGAGCGTTCAGCGTTAAACGTTAAACGTTGAGCGTTCCCCGATTCTCTCCCCCGCCCATGATTCACCCCCAATCCGACGCGCTCGGCAGCGCGACCACTGCTCCCGTGCCGTCCTTCGACGACGACGCCTGGGAAGATCTGCTCAACTACATCGAGGAAAAACGCGTCATCCCTATTGTCGGGCCCGAGCTGCTGCGCGTGGAAACCGACGCCGGTCCGCGGCTGCTCTACGACTGGCTGGCGGAGAAACTCGCCGCCCGGCTCAACGCCGACACGCGCGCGCTGCCGCAGCCGTTCACCCTCAATGACGTCGTGTGCTGGTTCCTCGCCGCGCGCGGCCGTCGCGAGGAGGCCTACACCCGGCTGCGCACGATTCTCCGCGAGACGACGTTTGGCACGCCACCCGCCCTTCGGCAGCTTGCGCAGATCGTGGACTTCGACTTGTTTGTCACCACCACGTTCGATCCGCTGCTGGAGCAGGCGATCAATGCCGAGCGCTTCGGCGGTGCGCCCTCCGCGGAAGTGCTCGCCTACTCGCCGAATCGCGTGGCCGATCTGTCGGTCAGTCGCGACCAGCAGCAACGGCCGGTGGTGTATCACCTGCTCGGCCGGCTGTCGGCCTCGCCGACCTATGTGATTTCCGACGAGGACACGCTCGAGTTCATCTGCGCGTTGCAGAGCGAACACCTCACGCCGGAAAAGCTCTTCCACGAGCTGGAACACAACCACCTGCTCCTGATCGGCAGCAATTTCTCGAACTGGCTCGCCCGGCTCTTCCTGCGCATGGCGAAACGCCGCCGGCTCTCCGACCCGCGCGACGTCGGCGAAGTTGTGGCGGACAGCCAGTCGCCGCAGGACCGGCGGTTGATGGCGTTTCTGCAGCAGGTGAGCGTGCGCACGCGGATATATTCCGGGGCGGAAAAATTTGTGGCCGAGCTGCACGAACGGTGGACGCGGCGGCGCGAACAAGAGTTGGCCGCGGCGCCGGCACTGGCGCCGCAACGCTTCCTGCCGCCGCAGCGCGAAATGCCGGACAATGCGATCTTCATCAGCTATTCCCGTGAGGATCTAGCGGCGGTGCAGCGGCTGAAGGCGGGCCTCGATGCCGCCGGGATCACGACGTGGTTCGATCTGGACCGGCTCGAGAGCGGTGATGACTACGACCGCAAGATTCACCAGAACATCGGACGGTGCTCCTTCTTCGTGCCGGTGGTCTCCGCGAGCACGCAGCGCCGGCAGGAGGCGTATTTCCGCCGGGAATGGAGCTACGCGGTCGACCGCGCGCGCAACATCGCCGAGGGGGCGGTTTTCATCCTGCCCGTCTGCATCGACGGCACGACGGAGGCCGACGCGCTGGTGCCGGAAAAGTTCAAGGCGCTGCATTTCACCCGGCTGCCTGGCGGCGAGATCTCGCCGGAGTTCGCGCGGCGGCTGCAGGAGCTGTTCGCGGCCAAGCCGCGATAACGCTCAACGCTTAACTTTTAACGCTTAACGCTCAATGGACCAAGCCAAGTTCGATCTCGATGAACGGCGACGCGCGGAGACCGCGCGAACGCTCAACGCTTAACTTTTAACGCTTAACGCTCAATGGACCAAACCAAGTTCGATCTCGAGGAACGATTGCTGGAGTTTGCGGTGCGCGTGATCCACGTGACGGAGTCGATGAAGCGATCGCCCGCCGGAATCTATATCGCGGATCAACTGCTGCGTTCGGGAACCTCTCCTTACGGCCATCACGGCGAGGCGGAGGGCGCGGAGTCGCGCGACGATTTCATTCACAAGCTGAAGGTGTGTTACAAGGAGCTGCGCGAGGCGCGTCGCTGGTTGCGGCTCGTGCAGCGCACGCCGCTCGTGGCGAAGCCGGAGTTGTTGGACGAGATTCTCACCGAAGCTGACGAACTTGTCCGGATTTTTGCGGCGAGCATTCGCACGGCCGAAGCCAATCGGGTGAACCGGGGGGGCAGGGGCAACGCTCAACGCCCAAGTGGAAGCGCGAGCACCGCAGTGGCACGGAAATCCCAACAACTACCGCAAGAGGAAACTCAATGAGCACCGCGCCTTCCGACTTAAGCGTTAAGCGTTCAGCGTTAAACCCGCCGGAGGGCGGGCAAGTGCTTGCTCGCCTCGGGCGAGTTGAGCGTTCCGCGTCGACCGCCGCGGTCGACGCGGCCAATCCCTGGCTCGGCCTCGCTTCGTTCACCGAGGAGACGCGCAGCTTCTTCCACGGCCGCGACGAGGAAGTCGCCGAGCTTTCGCGCCGCGTGCAGCGGAAGCTCCTTACCGTGCTCTTCGGCCAGTCGGGCCACGGCAAGACCTCGCTCCTCCGCGCGGGCCTCGTGCCACGGCTGCGGCCCGAGGGCTTTTGCCCCGTTTACGTGCGGCTCGACTACGCGCCCAGCTCGCCGCCGCCCACCGAGCAAATCAAGCAGGCCGTCTTCCGCGGCACCGCCGAGGCCGGCACCTGGACCAAGGTCGGCGCGTCCGTGCCCGGCGAATCGCTCTGGGAATTCCTCCACCATCGCGACGACGTGCTCAAGAACGCCGCCGGCCGCACGCTCACCCCGCTGCTCATCTTCGACCAGTTCGAGGAGATCTTCACGCTCGCGCAGACCGACGCCACCGGCCGCGCCCGCGCACAGGCGTTTCTCACCGACCTCGCCGACCTCGTCGAAAACCGCCCGCCCGCCGCGCTCGAGGCCCGCATCGAAAGCGACGAGGCCGACGCCGCCCGCTTCGACTTCACGCGGGCCGACTACCGGATCCTCGTCACGCTGCGCGAGGATTACCTCGCCCACCTCGAGGGTTTGAAAAACCTGATGCCCTCCGTCACGCAGAACCGCGTCCGCCTCGCGCGCATGACCGGCGCGGAGGCGCTCGACGCCGTGCTCAAGCCCGGCGCCGGCCTTGTCACGGAGGACGTGGCGCGCTCGATCGTGCTCTTCGTTTCGGGCGCGACCGATCTCGCGCACGCGGAAGTCGAGCCGTCGCTGCTCAGCCTCGTCTGCCGCGAACTCAACGAAACCCGCCGCGCGCGCGACCACGCCACCATCTCCGCCGACCTCCTCGCCGGCTCGCGCGACACCATCCTCTCCGAATTCTACGAACGCACCCTCGCCGACGAGCCGCCCGGGGTGCGCCGCTTCATCGAGGACGAGTTGCTCACCGACTCCGGCTACCGCGAGAGCATCGCGGAGGAGCGCGTGAAGAAAGGCTTCGCCGCCGCCGGCGCGCCGCCGCCGGCATTGGGCACGCTCGTCGACCGCCGGCTGCTGCGCGTCGAGGAACGCCTCGACGTGCGCCGCGTGGAACTGACGCACGATGTGCTCTGCTCCGTCGCGATGGCGAGCCGCTCCTTGCGTCACGAGCGCGAGGCCAAGGAGGCGGCGGTGCGTTTGCTGGAAGAAACGCGGGCGAAGGCGGAAGCCTCGCGCCGGGCTTTGCTGCGGGCGCGCTTTTTTACGGCGGTCTGCGCGGCGCTGGCCCTCGTGGCCGTGATCAGCGCGATCTACGGCTACATCGGCCAGCGGCGTGCGCAGGAAACACGCCGGCTGGCAGAAAGCTCCCGCGGCGAGGCGGAAAAACTTGTCGGATTCTTGCTCGCGGATTTCTACGACGAGCTCGCGCCAACCGGCCGGCTCGAAATCGTCGGCCGACTCGCGCAGCAAGCGGTCGCTTACTACGACGGCCTGCCCGCGGCGTTGCGCACGCCCGAGACGGAGCGCAATCGCGCGATGGCGCTGGTGCGGCAGGCAGGCGTCTTGGGTTTGCAAGGCGACAACGCGCAGGCCGAGTCAATCTTGAAGGGCGCGATTGCGGATTTCGAGAAACTACGTGCCGGGGGAGACACGAGCGAAGAAGCGACGATTGGCCTCTCGCTGGCGCTCGGCTATCGCGGGCGCATCGGCGTCAACGTCGGTCGGCCGGAGGCGGGTGTCGCCGACCTGAGCCGCGCCGTCACGTTATTGCGGCCGGTGGCGACGGCGCCCGGCAGTTCGCGCCGCGCGCGGCAGGAGTTCGCGAACCTGCTGAATACTTGGAGCCATCAGCAGGCGAAGGAAGACGGCATCGCCAGTTGCGAAGAAGCGCGAGGGATTCTCGCGGGGCTTGGCGCGTTGGATTTGTCGGATCTCGCGGCGGCCTCGGCTTACGGCGACATTTCCGATTCCGAGGCGCGGCATGCGCTCGCGATCGGCCGGCTCGACGACGCCGAGCGGCTCGAATTGGAAACGGATGCGCTCGCGGAAAAAATTCTGATCAAGCGGCCCGGCGACCTGCGGGCGATGCTCGATCGCGCCTGGTCGCCGAACGTGATCGGCCTGGTGGAGGCGCGGCGGTTTCATCCGGCGGCGGCACTCGATTGGGCCGGCAAATTCGAACGCGCAGCCGACCATTATGTACGGTTCGATCCTTCCCACGCCGAGGGCTGGAGAATGCGGATCGGCTCGCGTCAGCAGTCGGCGCAGGCGTTGCTGGCGCAGGGCCGCGCGGCCGAAGCCGCGGAAAAGTATCGTGCCGTGATCGCGCTCGGGCGCGAGGCGCCGGGCGGCGCGGCGGTGCTTGGGACGGTTCCAAGCTGCTGGTTCGAGCTTGCAATGCTCGCGGCACAGCGCGGTGAGCGTGCGGCGGCCGAGCAAGCCCTCGCGGAAGCCACGCGCACGCAGGATGCGATCGACCGGGAATTGAAAACGGAAGAGTTCGGGCGGTTGCTTGGTCGGGAGTTCATTGAACAATTCGCCCGCAGCGTCCGTCTCGCTTTGCAGGAATTCTCAGACGTCGAGCAGAACGCGAGAGGGGCGCTTGCGCGCATCGACCAGTTGACGAAGCGGCCCGAGGTGACGGTCGCACTCAAGGAAATCAACGACTTTCTTCGGCGCGCCGCGCTAATCGATTCGGCGCAGGCGGCGCTGCGGCTGGGGCACGTGTCCGACGCCGAAAAATCCGCGCGCGCCGCGGCGGTCGGTCCGCAGGGCAACGGGACCTTTGCGAATCTCGCGGCGAACCGCGCGTTCGCGCAATCGCTCCTGGCGCTCACGCTCGCGCGGCGGAATCGCGGTGGCGAGGCGCTGGCGATTATCGAGCCTGCGGTCGCCGTCTATCGCGATCTGCAGAAGCAAAATGCCGACGGCGTGGACTTCCGGCACGACTTTGCCTTCGCGCTCTACGCGCAGGCGATGGCTTGCGGGGACGATGCCGACGGCCGCGCGCAGCGGCGCGCGGCGCTTGACGAGGCCGCAAAGTTGCTCGAGGGACTCACGGACGAAGCGAAGCAGTTGCACGATCAGCGCGAGCTGATCGGCTGGATCGCCGCCGAGCGCGCGAAGTGAGGGAACTGAACCGCGTCCGCTTGGGTGAGCCTGCGCGGGGACAAACGCTCAACGCTTAACCTGCCGGAGGCGGGCACGCTTTTACCCGCCTTTGGTGGGTTTTACGCTTAAGTTCGGCAGTACATCGGCCCTTTGGTTTGGACTTGGGCGTTAAGAGTTAAGCGTTGAACGTTGAGCGTTGGCCCGGGTCTCCGGGCCTTCGTATCTCTGTGGTTCAGCTCGTTTCAGGCGAGCCCACGACCTGTCAGCCGCGCCGCTGTAAAGTCTCGGCAAGCTGTTCCGGCGGGAGCCGCGCATAGAGCACTCCCACGATTACCGCTGTCGTCCCGTCGAGCCGATAATATAGATTGTAAGGATAGTTCCCGACGAAAACACGATGATAGTGCTCGAACGCCGGCGGATGAGTGACCATACCGGTTTCGACCTCCGTCTCGGCCCGGCTGAACGCAGCATCGAAACGCAGCGCTGTCGCGGGTGACAGGGTCTCGTAGTAGGCGACTGCGTCGGCAAAGTCGCGGGTGACCTCCGGCAGGTAAACCAGCCGTCGGGTCATTTCCGCAAGGCCGTCACCTGGGCGCGAAACTGCTCTTTCGTCAGCGCGATCCCCGGGTTGGCCTGGTATGCGGCCCAGCGCCGGTCGAGTTCTACCCGGTGGGCTGCGGGCGGTGGCAACGATTCCGGGTGCTGCAACGAGCCCAGAATCTCTTCCGCCAACGCCAGTCGTTCGGTGTCGCTCATGCGCTCGAAATTTGGGATTTCTGCCGTTCGCATGGGATACAAACTAACCTCCGAATGCGATTTGCCAACACTGAACACCAACAGAAGCGAAGCAACTCGACGAAGCGCGTCTTTACTCCGGTTGGATCGCCGCCGAGCGCGCGAAGCCCGGCAACTGAGCCGCGGAGATGCGCCATCGGGCAAACGCTCAACGCTCAACATTTAACGCTCAACGCTCAATGAGCAGATCACGGACCACAGATCGAAGGGTAGATCCTTGAGCGTTGGGCGTTCAGGTCTGAGTTGATGTAGGTCTGCCGCTGAAGCCTGCCCTGAGCGGAGTCGAATGGGGCAGGCCGAATGGCATATGCGGCCCGGCGGCAAGCGCCGGCCCTACAGGAGGAACGCGTGACTGAATCTCCAAAAGCGGTGTTTTTGAGCTACGCGTCCCAAGACACGGAAGCCGAGCGGCGCGTCTGCGAGTCGCTCCATGCCGCCTGCGTCGAGGTGTGGTTCGACCAGAGCGAGCTACGCGTCGATCCCTTCCTGTCGCGATTGAAGACCGACCCGCGGTTCAAGGAAATCCTGCGCGCGGCGAAGCCGTTGTGAGGGATGGATGGATTGAGAGCCCACGGATTCGAGGCGGTTCAAGGATTCGGAACGAGTATTCATGATTTAGCCGTTTGAGGCGGGGTGCCCTCACCCCGCGGCTAGCCGATAAATTGAGTGGATTGCTGGGGAAGTTGTGACAGAACCTCACACGGTTGCGCGGCAGCTACCCCGTTGCCGCCTGCGGCCACACATGCCCACGCTTTCCTCCGCCATCTTCCTCAGCTACGCCCGTAAGGATACCAACGCCGCCCGCCGCATCGCCGACGCACTGCGAGGCTTTGGCGTCGAGGTGTGGTTCGACCAGAGCGAACTGCGCGGCGGCGACACGTGGGATCAGAAGATACGTGGGCAGATCAAGTCCTGCGCGCTCTTCCTTCCCGTCATCTCGCAACACACGCAGGCGCGCGGCGAAGGGTATTTCCGGCTCGAGTGGAAACTCGCCGCAGAGCGCACGCACCTCATGGCCGAGGGCGTGCCGTTTCTCGCGCCGGTCGTGGTCGATGATACACCCGACTCGGCCGCCGCGGTGCCGGCGGAGTTCCTGCGCGTGCAGTGGACGCGGTTGTCCGGCGGGATGCCGACGCCGCAGTTCGTCGAGCAGATCAAGCGGCTGCTCGCCGCCCCGCGCACCGCGGCGCCGGCCTCCGCGGTAGGGGCGCCGCTCGACGGCGCCCGTAGCGGAACGGCTTCCCGTTTCCCTTCCGACAGCGGAGCCGAAGCGGCTCCGCTGCGCCGACCAGCGACGCCCCTACGCAAACCCCGCCTGCCCGGCTGGATTTGGGCAACCATCGCGGCGCTTGTCCTCGTGGCCGGTGCCGCCGCGTTTTTCGCCCTGCGACCGGCCAGAAAAGAAACCGTTGCTTCAACCCCCGCCCCCAAACCCGCGACCCAACCCTCCAAACCTCTGGATTTGGCAGCAGCCAAATCCATCGCCGTCCTCCCGTTTGCCAACCTCAGCGCGGACAAGGAAAACGAATTCTTCGCCGACGGCATGCACGACGAGTTGCTCACCGCCCTGTCGAAGATCGGCGACCTCAAGGTCATCTCCCGCACCTCCGTGCTCGCCTACCGCGATCCGGCGAAGCGCAACCTCAAGCAGATCGCCACCGAGCTCGGCGTGGCCCACGTCCTCGAAGGCAGCGTAAGCCGCGCGGGCAGCCGGGTGCGCATCATCGTGCAATTGATCGACGCCGCGACCGACCACCACCTCTGGGCTGAGACCTACAACAAAGACGTGACCGATGTCTTCCAGGTGCAGGCCGACATCTCGGCGCTGATTGCGCGGTCGCTGGCGGCGACGCTTTCGCCCGAGCAGAAGCTGGCGCTCGCACACAAACTCACCAGCAACCCGGCGGCCTACGACCTCTATCTCCGCGCGCGCCGTTGGCGGGAAATGAACCGTGGCACGGAGCTCAACACCACGGCCAAATGGGAGGAAGTTGTGGTCCGTCCCCTCGAGCAGTCGGTCGCGCTCGACCCGAAATTTGCCGCCGCCTACGCCGAGCTCGGTCGGGTTCACGGGGAGATCTATTGGTGGCCGCAATTGGATCCGACGCCCGCGCGGCTGGCGAAAGCGAAGGAGGCCGTCGACACGGCGTTGCGGCTCGAGCCCGCGCTACCCGTGGCTCACCTGGCCCTCGGAACTTACCACTATTTGGGCTTTCTCGACTTCGCGCGCGCGACCGAGGAGTACGCGATTGCCCTTGCTGCCATGCCCGGCGATGCCGACGTCCTCTTCGGTCTCGCGACGACGCAACGCCGCCAGGGCCGCTGGGCGGAAGCAACGGCCATTGCCGAGCGTGCTTTCGCGGTGAACCCGCGCAACTCGGACATCGCGCTGACTTGGGTGCAGTGCCTCCACGCGCAACGATTCTTCGCGCGGGCGGAACGGGCCGCGGAGCAGGCGCTCGCGCTGCTCGATCAGGCGATGAG
>JACQWL010000028.1 GCA_016209255.1 Verrucomicrobiota bacterium | reverse complement strand
TGAGCGCAGGAAACTCACCGCGTGGTTGCTGGCTCAATTTCCACCACGTTCAGTCAACGAGCTCGTCGGTCGCGCCGAAAAACAGGCGCGGCGGGGCGAGTGGGTTCCGCTGCCGCCACCGGAAGATAACATCCCGAAAGGCGAGACATTGGCCGAGGCCGTTCGTCGCGCAAAGGCTTTGGGTCTTGCCCAATAGCCCGATGCCGAAAGCCCGAACCCTCGTTCATTCGGCTTTGGATCTACTTCGTCTTGCGGAGCGACGATGCGGTCGAGCTGCAGCACGTCGAGACGATCTGAAGAAGATCACGGCGACGCGAAAACAGACTCAGTCCTGAGTCATGGCGCGTATTCGAGAGTGGCTTGCCCCGTTCATCTTGGAGATGGAAACCGTGCAAGAATCCGCCAGCCTTCGACAACGTTTGCGCAGCCGGCGCCGCCGTTTCAACCTATCCTTTCGCCCTCGTGAGCTCTCCCGCCCAACCCGCGTCCCCTGGTGCAAAATCAATTGCCGTGCTCGGCGCCGGCGCTACCGGCCTGACCGCGGCGTATCGCCTCGCCCAACGCGGGCATCAGGTGCGGGTGTTCGAGGTCTCCGATCGCGTCGGGGGCGCGGTCCGCACGGAGAGCGTCGACGGCTGGTTGATTGAAGGCGGTCCCAATTCGATGCTCGCCGGCGAACCGGCCCTCGCCGCGCTGGTCGAGGAACTCGGGCTGGCCCCCGAATTGATCGCCGCAAGTCCCGCGGCGAAAAACCGCTACATCGTGCGTGGCGGCCGTCCGGTCGCGGCCCCGGCTTCGCCGCCGGCGCTCTTCGGTTCACCCTTGTTCTCGTTCGGCGCGAAGGTGCGGCTGCTTTCGGAAATCTTCTCCCGCCGCCGCGTGCGGAAGGCGGACGTTAGCCTCGAGGAATTCGTCCGCGACCACTTCGGCCAGGAACTCGTCGATTACGGTCTCAACCCGTTCGTCAGCGGGGTCTACGCGGGCAATCCCAAAAAACTGTCCGCCCGCCATTCCTTTCCGAAGCTCTGGGAACTCGAGCAAACCCATGGCTCGATCATCCGCGGCCAGATCGCCGAAGCCAAGGCCCGCAAGGCCAGTGGCAAACCGCGCGCGGCCGGCGGCATCGTCAGCTTCCGCCGCGGACTGCAGACCCTGCCGGCCGCCCTCGCCGCGCGCCTTCCCGCTGGCGCCCTGTCCCGCCTCGCCCAGATCGAGGCGCTGGTTCCGGGCAAACCGTGGAACGTCGTCTGGCATGACGGCACGGCGACGCACAACGAGACGTTCGACGCCGTGGTTGCCGCGCTCCCGGCGCCCGCGCTGGCCCAACTGCGCTTCGGCACCTTGGGGGAAAAGCCGCTCGCCTCGCTCGACGGAATCGAGCATCCCCCGGTCACGTCGCTGTTTCTCGGCTACCGGCGCGATCAAGTCGCGCATCCGCTCGACGGCTTTGGCGTGCTCGTGCCCGAGATCGAGAAACGCTCGGTCCTCGGGATCCTGTTCTCGTCGTCGCTTTTCCCCGGTCGCGCGCCCGAAGGCCATGTTGCCCTCACGGTGATGGCGGGCGGCGCGCGCCAGCCGGAGATCGCCCGGCTGCCCGCCGACAAATTCTTTTCCGCGGTCGAGCCCGACCTCCGCCAGCTCCTCGGCGTGAACGGCGCACCCGTCTTTCAGCGCCACACGTTCTGGCCGCGCGCGATCCCGCAATACAACCTCGGCCATGAGGCCCACCTCGACACCATGGCCGCGGTCGAGCGCACGCACCCCGGATTCTTCATCGGCGGGCAGGCGCGCGACGGCATCGCTTTGCCCGCGTGCCTCGCCGCGGGCGAGAAACTGGCCGCCCGCGTCCTCGCCTGAGCCAAACCGGCGCTGCCCAAACGCAGCTCCTGGCAGCTGACCCACAGGCGCATCCCAGTTTCTGGACCCGCCGGAAATGCCGCCAATTACAGCCGTGAGGATATTGGAACCGCGACGCCCCCGTCGCGGTTTCAACCGACGCGACGGGGGCGTCGCATCCCCAGGGTCCAGAAAGTGGGGTGCGCCCCTGAACCACCACGGTCTTTTGTTCTGGGTGTGTCAGTTGTAGGCCGCCAGCTCGCTGGCGCTGATTGAGCGCGAGCAATCCGCCAGAGGCGGACAAGGCCCTGCCCGTCCTTCGGCGGGTCGCTGCCTACCATTCACGGAGTTGCGCAACCAAAACAAAAGACCTGGCCGGAACCACTCCCGCCGGGCGCTTCCCCTTGACTCTCCTCTGAGCCGCCCTAGCCTCGCGCACTTTTCGTCGGCATGGCCCAAGAACTCAAAGACACGCTGCAGCTTCCAAGAACGGATTTCCCGATGCGCGCCGGACTCGCGCAACGCGAACCGGGCCGCGTCGCGCACTGGGACAAGATCGGGCTCTACGAGGCCATTCAAAGAAAGCGCGCCGGCGCGCCGGCCTACGTGCTCCACGACGGCCCGCCGTTCACCAACGGCGACGTCCACATCGGCACGGCGCTGAACAAGGTGCTCAAGGACACCGTCAACCGCTACAAGTCGATGCGCGGTTTCCGCACGCCCTTTGTCCCGGGCTGGGACTGCCATGGGCTGCCGATCGAGCAAAAGGTCTCGCGCGAGATTCAGGAGAAGAACCTCACGCTCACGACCGCCCAGCTGCGGGCGCGGTGCGATGCGTTTTCCGAGAGCTGGATCGCGATCCAAACCGCGCAGTTCAAGCGCCTCGGTGTCCTCGCCGACTGGAAGAACGAGTACAAGACCAAGGCGCCGGCGTTCGAAGCGGACATCGTGCGCACGTTCGCGGCCTTCATCGATCAGGGCCTCGTCTACCGGAGCAAGAAACCCGTTTACTGGAGCATCCCGTTCGAGACCGCGCTCGCCGAAGCCGAAATCGAATACAAGGACCACGTCTCGCCCTCGATCTGGGTGAAGTTTGCCGTGCCCGCCGAAGAAGCGAAGAAGTTCGGGCTGCCGGACGACAAGCCGCTTTTCTTCGTCATCTGGACCACGACGCCGTGGACGATTCCCGCAAACTTGGCGATCGCGGTGCATCCCGGGGTCGACTATGTGATCGCCGACCTCGGCGCGGAGCGGATCGTGGTCGCGGAGGCGCGGCTCGGGGCGGTGCTGAATGCAGCCAAAATCGAAGTCCAGCCCGCGATCGCGAAGACGCTCAAGGGCGCCGCGCTCGAGCATCTCGCCGCGCGGCATCCGTTTCTCGACCGCGCCTCGCCGGTGGTGCTCGCCGACTACGTCACGACCGAAAGCGGCACGGGCTGCGTCCACACGGCGCCGGGCCATGGCGCCGAGGACTACCAGACCGGCCTCAAATACAAACTCGAGATCTACTGCCCGGTGGGCGACGACGGCCGCTACCTCGACGACGGCCGCCTGCCCGCCGACCTGGTCGGGCTTTCGACCCTCGAAACCGTCGAGGACCTGGCCGCCAGGAAGACCTCCGCGGCCAACGTTGGCGTCCTGAAGAGATTGGCCGCGGCCAATGCCCTTTTTGCGAAGCAAAAAGTGACGCACAGCTACCCGCATTGCTGGCGCTCGAAGACCCCGATCATTTTCCGCGCCGTCGACCAGTGGTTCGTCGCGCTCGACAAACACGGCCATCGCGCCATCGCGCTCCGCGCGATCGAAAAGATCTCCGCCCACCATGGCTGGATCCCCGCCTGGGGCGAGGCGCGCATCCGCGGCGCGGTCGAGTCGCGTCCGGACTGGTGCATCAGCCGCCAGCGGGCGTGGGGGGTGCCGATCCCCGCGTTCTTCGACGAAAAGAAGAATGCGTACCTGGATGCCGGCGTCGCCCGTGCCCTCGCCGACAAGTTTGCGCAGCACGGCACGAATCTCTGGTATGACACCACGCCCGCGCAGATCCTCCAAGGTGTGACGCTCCCCGCCGGCTGGCCCGCGCCATCCGCCCTCACCGGCGGCCGTGACACGCTCGACGTGTGGATCGATTCGGGCTCGACCCACGCCGCCGTGCTCCGCCGCACCCAGGGCGACACGCACTGGCCCGCCGATCTCTACCTCGAGGGCAGCGACCAGCATCGCGGCTGGTTTCAGTCCTCGCTCTGGACGAGCGTGATCGCGTTCGACGGCGCGCCCTTCAAGGCCGTGCTGACCCACGGCTTCATCGTCGACCACGAGCGCAACAAAATCTCCAAGAGCAGCGCCTACGAGAAGCCGCAGACCAGCGACGCCTACGCGGCCGACTACGGGGCCGATGTCATCCGCCTCTGGATCGCCTCGCAGGATTTTCGCGACGACATCCCGATCTCGAAGGAAATCCTCTCGCACGTCGGCGAAACCTACCGGCTGGTCCGCAACACGCTCCGCTACCAGCTCTCGAACCTCTTCGATTTCGACCCGGCGCACGACACCGTGCCGGTGGAACAGATGGACACGCTTGACCGCTGGGCGCTGCACCAGACCGCCACGCTGATCCGCGAGTGCACCGCAGCCTACGACGCCTTCGAGTTCCACCGGGTTTACCAGCTCTGCAATCATTTCTGCTCGGTGACGCTGTCCGCGACGTATCACGATGTGCTCAAGGACCGGCTCTACACGCTCGGCACGAATTCGCCGCTCCGCCGCTCGTCGCAAAGCGCCCTCCACCACATCTTCAACGCCCTCGTCCGGCTGCTCGCGCCCATCCTGAGTTTCACCTGCGACGAGGCGTGGGCCTATTTCAAGACCCGCGCGGAATATGCCGGCGACTCCATCCACCTGCAGGACTGGCCGGTTGCGCCCGCCGCGTGGACCAACGCAGAAATCGACTCGGACGTCGCCGCGCTGCTCCGGGTGCGTGCGCAGGTCAACGAAGCGATCGAACCGTTGCGCGCCGCCGGCAGGCTCGGAAAATCGCTGGACGCGGCGGTCACGCTCAAGGGCGCCGCCGGGGAAGCCACGTTCCGCATGGTCGAAAAGCATCGGGATTTTCTGCCCGAACTTTTCATCGTTTCCCATGTGGCCTTGGATGGGGCCAGGGCCCTGCCCGCCGACGCGTCCGCCAAAGCTCTGGCGGCGGCGGAAGCCCCGGCGAAGCCGGCGCCCGCGCTTCACGTCCAGGTCCAGCCGTGCAGCGAGCTGAACTTCGCGCGCTGCCCGCGTTGCTGGCGCTGGGTGCCGGCGTTGAGTGCCAGTTTGCACGGCGAGGTATGTCCACGTTGCACTGAGGCGTTGAATCCTTAAGTTATCTTTACCCAATACTCCCTATGGCCACGAAAAAGAAATCCCCTGCCCACTCAACCGCCCGCAAGCCGGTCACGAAAAGCGCGCCGCCCGCGCCCGGCAAGACGGCCGCGGCGAAGGCCCGGGCCAACGGCACGCGCATCGCCATTTCTCCTCCCATGGAAAAACCCTCCAAGAAAAACGCCCTGCGGGACAGCATTCTGAAACGCAAAGCGGCGACCAAGCCCATCGCCTTCAGTCTCGACGAAGTTCGCGCCATCGCGAAAACCGTCAAGAGCAAGTCTGCTGCGCCGTTTCCGCCCAAGACGGCGAATGCCACTTCGGCGAAGCAGGCCGCGACGGCGCTGGAGAAAACCGCGAAGCCGCAGCACATCAAGGCCGCCTCGCTGGCCGACATCCTGGGCTTCAACCCCAAGCGGGGCAAGAAGCCGCAACTCGCCGCCGACAAGGACGTCCCGGAGAAATACCGGCGCTACTACAAGCTGCTCCTCGATCTCCGCGCCCACCTCACCGAGGGCATCGAACGCCACTCCGAGGAAACGCTCAAGCGCTCCGCCAAGGACGACACCGGCGATCTCTCCTCCTACGGCCAGCACATGGCCGATGCCGGCACCGATACGTTCGACCGCGACTTCGCGCTGAGCATGGTTGCAAGCGAGCAGGAGGCTCTCGCCGAAATCGACGCGGCGATCAAACGGGTCAACGACGGCACCTACGGGATCTGCGAAATCACGCAGAAGCCGATTGCCAAGGAGCGGCTGCTCGTCGTGCCCTTCACGCGCTACACCGCCGAGGCCCAGAAAGGTCTCGAGCGCAACCGGCACCGCTCCCGCACGCAGGCCGGCCTCTTCGGCGAACTCGGCGAAGAGGGCGGGAAGATCGCGGACGAGGAAGCGGGCGGCGACGAGTGACGCCGGCGGCCGAGTGGCGAGCGAGATTTCCGCGGCATGCCCCCCAACGCCGGCCCCCTTCCGCCCGAACCAGGCGCGGCCTCCGCCGCTCCGACTGCCAATCCCGCACCGCCGGACGCGACGCGCCAGCCGCTGGCGGCGCGGATTCAGGCGTATCGGCCGCTGCTCGGCCTGGCGCTCGCGGTCTTCGCCGCCGACCAGGCCACCAAGCTCTGGATTGCCGCCCGGGTGCCGTTCAACCCGCTGCACGCCCATGGCGGAGGAAACGACATCCTGCTCGTGCGCGGATTTGCCTATCTCATCCACGTGGGCAACACCGGAGCCGCCTGGAGCATTTTTTCCGGCCGCAGCGTGTTGCTCGCCCTGCTCGCCGCCGCGACGCTCGCGGCCATCTACTTCTGGCGCCGCGCGCTCGGGCTCCGGGAGCGGATCGCCCAGGTGTGCTTCGGCCTCCTCTGCGGCGGGATCGTCGGCAATCTCGTGGACCGGCTGCTGCACGGCCATGTGATCGACTTCATCGACCTTCATTTTGGGAGCTACATCTACCCCACGTTCAACGTCGCGGACTGCGGCATCTGCGTCGGCGTGATTCTCTACCTCCTTCAATCGCTTCGGCAGCCGAAGTGATTGCGCCGCGCGCAATCACTCGACATTGGCCATCTGCTCGCGCACGCGCTCGAGCTCGTTCTTCAGCTCGATGACGGCCCGCGCGATGGCCAGGTCATTGGCCTTGCTCCCGATCGTGTTCACCTCGCGGCCGATCTCCTGCAAAATAAAGTCGGCCTTCCGGCCGATTTCGGCGTCGGATTTCAACAACGCGGAGAACTGTTCGAAATGGCTGCGCAGGCGCGTGATTTCCTCGGACACATCGCAGCGGTCGGCGAAGAGCGCGATTTCGCGCAGGACGCGCTCGTCGTTCAGATCGAGTTCGAGCCCGGCATCGCGGAGCCGCTTGGTCAGCTGCCCGCGGTAGTTGGCGGGCACCTGTGGCGCACGCACGGCGATCGCCTCGACCAGCCGGTGCAATTGCTCGGCGCGCTTGATGAAATCCACGAGCAGCGCCTCGCCTTCCTTCGCCCGCATGGCCGCAAAGCTGCGCAACGCCGAGGTCAGCGTGCTGCTCACCCGGGCGTGCGCCGCGTCGGCAGTCGGAAAACCGCCCGCCCGCCGCTGCGAGTTCGCGACCTGCCAGAGCAGCTCGGCGCCCGGCTTGAACTCCACCCCCTGCCGGAGCGCGAATGCCTTGAGCCGGCTGAGCGCCTCCGCGGCGGCGCTCTCGTCCCACGTCGCCTCGGCCGCGGACTTTTCGCCCGTGAGCTCGATGTCGACGTGCACCTTTCCGCGGGCGGCAAATTTCCGCACCAGCTCCGCCACGGCCGGCTCGAGGCTCTCCCACTCCTCGGGCAGGGCGATCGTGATATCGAGCGTCTTTCGATTCACCGAGCTCACCTGCACCGTCAGGCTGAGGTTATCCATCGCCGCCGTCGCGCGCCCATATCCGGTCATGCTTCGCATGCCTCGAATCTCAAACGGCAAACGTCCAAACGCCAAATAAAACCGGCACCGCTGCCGGAAATCTCAAACGCCAATCATCCAAACGCCAAAAAAGCGGTAAATCCCGGTCCGATTCATTCACTCGAGTTTTTTCACGATGGCAGAAAAGATGAGCTTCAACTCGTGCGCCTCCTGCCGCAACGCATCTTGTGACTGCCTCATTTGCGCCGCCTCGCCAGTGTGGAGGAGCCGCAGCCAAAGTTGGCTCTCCTTCGCCTCTTTGCGGCAAATGCGAAACTTCATTACGCGATCCTTGTTACCCAACGCTTCGTTGCCTTCGATGCAGTTCGCCGCAACCGATCCTGACGCTCGCACAAGCTGTTTGACATCCTCGATATTCGAGAGCGTCCGGGGCAAGCAGCGAATGAATGATCTGACGTCTTCCGCAAAGACGGCTGTCCGCTCCTCGAGGTCTTTTGGCTTTTCACCCATTGAAGTTTTTTGGCGTTTGGACCTTTGGCGTTTGGGATTTTCATCCCCCTTTGACGCGCAGCAGCGCCTCCACCTGTTGCACATCCTTATCCCCCCGCCCGCTGAGGTTGATCACCAAGATCTCATCGCGCTTCATCTGCTTCGCCCGCTTCAGGCCGTGGACAAGCGCGTGGGTGCTCTCGAGCGCGGGAATGATGCCCTCGAGCCGCGAGCAAAGCTGAAACACCTCGAGCACCTCGTCGTCGCACGCATAGGCGTAATCGATCCGTTTCCGCTCGCGGTAAAACGCGTGCTCCGGCCCGATCGCGGCATAGTCGAGCCCCGCGCTCACGGAATGCGTCAGCTCAATCTGCCCGTCGGGATCCTGCAGAATATATGTCTTGCAGCCCTGGAGCACGCCCAGTTTGCCCCCCTCGAAACGCGCCGCGTGCTCGCCCCGCCGGATGCCCCGCCCCCCCGCCTCCACACCCACGAGCCGCACCGGCGCATCCTCGAGAAAATCGAAGAACAACCCGCTGGCATTCGAACCGCCGCCGACGCACGCGATCATCTCGTCCGGCAGCCGGCCCTCGCGCGCGAGGATTTGTTCGCGCACCTCCTGCCCGATCACGCGGTGAAAATCGCGCACCATCATCGGATAGGGGTGCGACCCGAGGGCGGACCCGAGGATGTAGTGCGTGCCCCGCACGTTGGTCACCCAGTCGCGCATCGCCTCGTTGATCGCCTCCTTGAGGGTCTTCTGGCCGGCCTCCACGCTGCGCACCTCGGCGCCCATGAGCCGCATCCGGAAAACGTTCAGCGCCTGCCGCTCCATGTCGACCGCGCCCATGTAGACGACGCATTCCAGCCCAAACTTCGCGCTCACCGCCGCCGTCGCCACGCCGTGCTGGCCCGCTCCGGTCTCGGCGATGATCCGCCGCTTGCCCATCCGCCGCGCCAGCAGCGCCTGGCCCAGCGCATTGTTGATCTTGTGGGCGCCGGTGTGGAGCAGGTCCTCGCGTTTGAGATAGATCTTCGCGCCCCCGCAGTGCTGCGTCAGGCGCTCCGCGAAATACAGCTCGGTCGGCCGGCCGGCGAACTCCTTCAGATGATGCCGCAACTCGGCCCGAAATCCCGGGTCCTGGCGGGCCGTTGCGTAGGCGGCCCCGAGTTCCTGGAGCGCCGTCATCAACGTCTCCGGCACAAACACACCGCCGTAACGCCCGAAGTGCCCGCCCAGGTCGGGCACGGTGAAACGGTCCATGGTTTCGGCGGCAACGAGGGCGGACATCCGTCTACGCGTAAAACGCGATTGGCCGAACGCAAATCTGTTTTCCGGCGGCCAGTTCCCGAGGGCGAATATTTCACGCTCCGACGTACACGTCACACACTCCTTATTGTGCCCCATTCCATCCTTGTCCTTGCGAAAAGCGCCGCGACGATTTGGAAAAAACAGCCAAGGCATTTTACCGCGGATGCGCCGAAGGCGCACAAGTTTCGCGGCTTTGCCCGCCTCTGGCGGGATCGCGCGGATGGTCGGAGGTTTTCCTGCCTTTATCCGCGGCATCGGCGCAATCCGCGGTGCGAAATCTCCCGGCTACGAGCCATCCCATCAGGCTCCGGCCCGGCGTTTCACCGTGACCAGCGTGAAATCGTCGCGTTGCGGCGCGTCGCCGGTGAACTCCTGCACGTGTTCCAGGATCCCGGCGTTGATCTCGCGCGCCGTCCGATGGCGCAGGGTGCGGGCTGCGTCGGCCAGCCGCGCGCCGGAGAACTCCTTGCCCTCCTCGTTGGGCGCCTCCGTGATGCCGTCCGTGTACAGCACGAGCAGGTCGCCGGCCACAAAGGGCTCGGTGTGATCGACGAGCACGGCGGAGAACACGTCGTCGGGCGCGAGGCCCAGCGCCATGCCCTCCGAACCGACGAAATCGAGGCGGAGCCCGCCCGCCGCCACGTCGTGCCGCACAAAAAGCGGGAGTTCATGGCCGGCGCGCGCGAGCGTGACCGCACTGGTCGCGACGTCGATGACCGCGTAGAGCATCGTCACATAGAGGTCGAACGGGATTTCCGGGGCGAGCGTGCGATTCAGCTCGGCAAGGGCCCGGGCGGGCGAGTCATGGCGCGGCGCAATCTGCCGCAGGTTGGTGCGGCAGATCGCCATCAGCAGCGCCCCGGCGATGCCCTTGCCGGAAACGTCGGCCATCACGATCCCGAGCCGCGTGGCCGAGAGGGCGAAGATATCGTAGAGATCGCCTCCGATGCGCTGCGCCGGCGTGTAGCGCGCCGCGATTTCCAGCCCCACGATCTCGGTGGTTTCGCGCGGCAGCAGCATCTGCTGGATGCCGCTCGCGATCGAGAGATCGATGTCCAGCTGTTTCTTCTCGATCTGCAGGTGGAGAAACTCGGCATTGTGCAGGGCCAGCGCGGCCTGTTCCGCCAATGACTGCATGAGCGTGAAATCCGTTTCCGTGAACAGCTGTTCGCCGGCGGGATTCGTCACCGCGAGCACCCCGAAAAAGCGATCCCGAAAAACCAGCGGCACGACGATGACCGAGCGCACCGCCAGCGCCGGATCGTCATGCTTGACGATATGCGCATCCGCGGCGGCGTCGGCCAGCAGTTCGCCCCGCCGGCTTTGCGCCACCCGGCCGACGATGCCCTCGCCGACCGGAAACTCCTCCGATTTCAGCACCTGCTCGATGAATTTCGCCCGGGTGGTGGCCTGGTCCTTCATCGCTTCGCTCATCGGCCGGTGCGGCGGAAACAGTCCCTCGACGGCAATGCCGCGCATGGTGTTGCGCTCCGATTTTTCGAAGATGCACGCGCTCAGCGCCCCGGTGCAGAGGATCGCGGCGTGCACGATGCGCTGGTGCAGCTCCTGGCGCGACAGGCCCTCGCCCAGCGCCTCGGTCATCAGGTGCATGAAGTCGAACAGCCGCTGCCGGTCCTGCGCGAGCTTCTGATTCTGCTCCACCAAATCATCGGCTTCGCGCCGGGCACGCAGCAACGGCACGATCGCCAGAACCATGCCGGCTACAAGGCCAAGAAGCAGGTAGAGCAGCATGACGGGTTCCTTGTGGCAGCCACCCGGGCGACCGGCAATCGCGGAGTGGCGTGAGGTGGCTCAGGGGCGCCGCATCTCCCGCCTGCCGGTGACATGGAAGGACACCGCCCGGAGTTCACTTCTGCTCAACACGGTTGCGCAGAAACGCGAGAACATCCTGAAACTTCGTGCGGTTGGCCTCGGCCGCGTTCACGAGATTTTCGTGCGCCTCGAGCACGAGGCGGGCCGTGTCGATGTCGGAACGCTTCTGGCAATCGAGCGGCGCGCTGCCCTGGCCAAAGCTCAGGTCGAAATCGCCCGCATCCACCGTCAGCAACCGGTGGAGCCCGAGGTTGCGCATCAGCTCGAGATTTCGCTGGCCCACCCGGGCCGCCACGAGGCTGCCACCGGCCGTCGATTTCTTCAGCTCTATCGCCGCGCCGGCCAGCACGCCGAGAAACGTGCTGTCCATGCTCGCACAATGCTGGAAATCGAGCACAAAACGCGTCTTCCCACGCTGCAGCATGTCCGCGATGAAATCGCGCAGGCAGCCGCTGTTCTGGAAACTCGCACGCCCCTGGATCCGCACGACGACCGGATCGGAGTAGGCGTCGACGAGAAAGACGGGATTGCTGGCGGTTTCAGACATGTGGGCAAAAGGGCGCCGGCCACGGAGTGAGGCACCGAAAGGTTGTCGTTTTGGTCACTTCAGCAAGCGAAACGGTCCGGGATTAAGTTTTGCTCTTGGGTTGGGTCCGCCGGCATTCGCAGCCGCGCCTCGCCGGCGGACGCCACCGGGCCGACGGCGCCCAACGGACGCCGTCCCCCGCCAGCGCCGGCATCCATCAGGTTCGCGCGACGATCTGCCGCAGCACGTAGGGCAGGATGCCGCCGTGCTGGTAGTAATCGATTTCGATCGGCGTATCGATCCGGCAGCGCACCGGAACCGTCGCCACGCGGCCGTCCTGCCGCGTGATGCGCAGCGTGACATCCTGCTGGGGCTTCAGCGCCGCCCCGAGCCCGATGACGTCGTACGTCTCGTTGCCGTCGAGCTGGAGCGTTTGCGCGGTCGTGCCCTCCTTGAACTGCAGCGGGAGCACGCCCATGCCGACCAGATTGGAGCGGTGAATGCGTTCGAAGCTCTGCGCGACGACGGCCTTGACGCCGAGGAGGTTGGTGCCCTTCGCCGCCCAGTCGCGCGAGGAGCCGGTGCCGTATTCCTGGCCGGCGATGACGATGAGCGGAACGCGATCGGCGATGTAGCGCGCCGCCGCATCGAAAATCGAGAGCTTCTCGCCCGCCGCGGCGGCGCTCCCGGCGCCGGCGGAACCGGAAGCGGATCCCCCAGGCCCAAAGTAGATCGTGCTGCCGCCTTCCTCGCCGCCGAGCATGAGGTTCTTGATCCGCACGTTTGCAAAGGTGCCCCGCACCATCACGCGGTCGTTGCCGCGCCGCGAACCGTAGGAATTGAACTCCTCGAACGGCACGCCGTTCGCGATCAGGTAGCGGCCGGCGGGCGAACTCTTCTTGATCGCGCCGGCGGGCGAGATGTGATCCGTCGTCACCGAATCGCCGAAAATTCCGAGGGCGCGCGCCCCCGTGATCTCCGTGATGGCGCCGGCTGACATGGAAAAACCCGCGAAGAACGGCGGTTCCTGGATGTAGGTCGACGCCGGATCGAACTGGTAAACATTGCCCGCGGTCGAAGGGATTTCGTTCCACTTCGGGTTTTGTTTCGCGAAATCCGCGTAGAGCCGGCGAAAAATTTCGGGCTTGAGCGCGGCTTGCATCTGGTCGCGGACCTCCTGCAGCGTCGGCCAGAGGTCTTTGAGGTAAACCGCCACGCCGTGCCGATCGTGACCGAGCGGTTCGGCCGTCAGATCGATGTCGACACGGCCGGCGAGGGCGAACGCCACCACCAGCGGCGGCGACATCAGGAAGTTGGCCTTGATGTTCTGGTGCACGCGGGCCTCGAAGTTGCGGTTGCCCGAGAGCACCGAGGCCGCCACGAGGTCGTTCTTCGTGACCGCCTCCTCGATCGCCGGGTGCAGCGGGCCGGAGTTGCCGATGCAGGTCGTGCAACCGTAGCCGACCGTCTGGAAGCCGAGCTGGTCGAGATAGGGAGCGAGGCCGGTCTTTTCCAGGTACTCGGTCACGACGCGCGAGCCGGGCGCGAGCGACGACTTCACCACCGGGTTCACCCGCAGCCCGCGCTCGACCGCCTTCTTCGCGAGCAGGCCCGCCGCCAGCATCACGCTCGGGTTCGACGTGTTCGTGCAGCTCGTGATCGCCGCGATGACCACGCTGCCGTGGCCGACCTCGCCGTCGATGCGGCGGGCCTTCACCGGCACCGGATTCGGCGCCGGGTGATTGTGCGCCATCTCGCGCTCCGTCGTGGCGCTGGTGTTCTTCGCCGCCGAAACCTCGGGCGCGACCGGCTTCTGGCTGCCGCCGCCACTCACGGGGTTCGTCCAGCCGCCGCCCTCGACGTGCACCGTCCGGTGCAGTTCGGCCGCCGGCTTGCCAAATCCGTTTTCGGCCACCGGTCTTGAAAACGCGCTGGCGAACTGCCCGCCCAGTTTCGGCAGGTCGATCCGGTCCTGCGGCCGCTTCGGGCCCGCCACGCTCGGCAAGACGGTTGCGAGGTCGAGGTCGAGTTCCTGCGAATAATCGATGCTGCCGCGGTCCGGCACGCCCCACAGGCCCTGCGCCTGGTAGTAGGCTTCGTAGAGCGCGACGTGTTGCTCGTCGCGGCCGGTCGCGCGCAGATAATTCGAGCACTCGGCATCGATGGGGAAAAAGCCCATCGTGGCGCCGTATTCCGGCGCCATGTTCGCCATCGTCGCGCGATCGACCACCGGCAGCGCCCGGGCGCCCGGGCCGAAGAACTCGACGAATTTGCCGACGACCCTGGCCTGGCGGAGCATTTGCGTGACCGTGAGCGCGAGATCCGTCGCCGTCACGCCTTCGCGCAGCGCCCCCGTGAGATGCACGCCGACGACATCGGGCGTGAGGAAATAAACCGGCTGGCCCAGCATGCCCGCCTCGGCCTCGATGCCGCCCACCCCCCAGCCGACGATGCCGAGGCCGTTGATCATCGTCGTGTGCGAGTCGGTGCCGACGAGCGTGTCGGGATAGCACACGCCCGCCGCATCGGTAAGCACGCCTTGGGCGAGAAACTCGAGGTTCACCTGGTGCACGATGCCGATGCCCGGCGGCACGACCTTGAACGTGTCGAACGCCTGCATGCCCCATTTCA
>JACQWL010000248.1 GCA_016209255.1 Verrucomicrobiota bacterium | reverse complement strand
TTTGGCAAGCTCAGCATTCCCGGCGGGATTGAGGCAGAAGACCTGCGGCCCGCGCATCACCGCCACCCGACCTGCCTGCCGCTGACGGCCTTTGACGAGACGCCATGCCATGGGGAGCTCGAGCGCAACTTCGTCACCGGGCTGCCATTCGCGAATCAGTTCGAGAAACGTCCCCGCTTTGACGGCACTGCCGATCCGCTGGCCGTTGACCGCGACGGTCGCGCCATGCGCCCACGCCGGGATGCGAAGTTGCAGGGGAAACTTCACCGCCCGCGCCGGATCGAGCCGAAGGCGGACGCGACCCGAATTGGGGTAATCGGTTTCCTGGCGGATGGTGAGGAGCACATCGCCGGCCACGGACAGTTTCGCCTGCGCGGGTGTGAAGAGGTTCACGGCGAGGCCGGCCCGGTTGCGATAGAAGATCATCGTGGGGAGTTCGGCCACGATGCGGCGGTAGTTGCACGGGCAGCAGTAGGTGTCTCTCGTCCAGTAGACGCGCGGTCCTTCGGTCGGCGAATAGTAACGGAGTTGCCGGCCATCCGGCGACTGCGCGGCGAAGAGCGCGTTGCAAACCG
This sequence comes from Verrucomicrobiota bacterium, assembly GCA_016209255.1. GTDB lineage: Bacteria > Verrucomicrobiota > Verrucomicrobiia > Opitutales > Opitutaceae > ER46. The sequence continues at coordinate 15,942 of JACQWL010000248.1, read as the reverse complement.
TGCGCTCGATGAGATCCCCCATCCGGGCATCGCCGTTCAACCGGAGCAAGCTCTCGTACAGCCGCAATTGATACGCCGTGGCACAGGTTTCACCGAGTTGCCCGCGACCGTCCTGATCGTCGGTCCAGATCTCGCGCTGGCCGGTGCCGCCCGTGATGTGCAAGCCGTCGTGGTGCAGCATGAAATCGAGCGCGCGTTCGGTTTGGGCCAGCAGCCGCGGGTCGGGCTGCGTGCGCTGCAGTTCCAACTGCGCCAGACAGCGCGCCATGAAAGCATATACATGGCCTTCGATGCCCGGCCGGCGCCCCACGACGATCGGCAGGTCCCAGTCCGGCAGCGCTCGCGTCTTCGTGACAAAATCGAGATCGGAAGCGGCGCCGGTCGCGCGGTGCAGCGCCAACACCGTGCGTTCGAGGCCGGTGACGGCGACGTGCGGGGCCGTCCCGGCGCTCCAATCCAGGGGCAGCGTGGGCCAGCGCTGGATGAGGTAGTCGGCGGCCTTGCGCGCGGCCGCGAGGGAACGCGCTTCGCCGAAGTACTGATGGTCGGCCAGCAAGCCCCAGATCACATAGCCGAGTTCATGCACGTCCCAGAGGGCCTGGACGCGATGCGGCGGCGCCATCAGGCCGATGTAGCCGTCGAGTTCCTGGGTCTTGAGCGTCTCGGCTACGAGGTGTTGCTTCAAAGCCAGCACCTGCGGGTCGCCGGTGTAGGCGGCAAATTTCACCGCGGCATCGATCAGTTTGCCGAGCCCGATGTAACCAGTCTGGCCGGTCTTGTTCCGGAACGGCGTTAGGAAATCACGCCCGGCATCCAGCACGAGCAGATTGTTGGCGATGGTGATGTTGATTCGCCGGCCGATCTCGCCGCCGACGTGAACCTCGCGCAAGCCGAGCGGAGTGAACGTTTCCGCCGCAGGCAGGCGGCTCTGGATACAACCGATGACGACAAGCACGCCGAGCAGGCAGAGCGCCGGGCCGCGCGCAGCCGGCCGCGGGAAACGCAGGAGAGTGTTCATGGTTCTTTCGTTTGCCTGGACTTCAGTTTCCCCAGCATCATGGGGCAGGCACCCGCTTCAAGTCGATACAGCGGGAACCGGCCTAAACGAAGTGGCCATTTGCTGATTGATGCCAACTCTGGTTTTCGGCAGCGCCGCTCGTTAACGTCTACTAACAATTATTTTGAAAATGCACGTGGCTCCCCAAAGTCTGTACGGCAAAATCAACGGACTTCATTTCCCCACAACTCAAGTTCACCCCTCCTAAAATAAAGAAGTTTACCATCGATACTTATGCAACTACCATCTACCTTTACGCGGCGGAACTTCATCCAAGCGGGAGCGGCAGCCGCACTTGCATCCCAGATGCGCGGCAGCGCCCGCGCACAGGAATCGCCGTCGTCCACCGCCTTGCCCAAGTTGGCGAGAGACGGCGGCCCCAAAGCCGTTCGGAACCAGCCAAAAGCGAAGCCGAAATGGGGGGAGCGGGACAGACGGCAAGTCATGGAAGCGCTGGCCCAGCCGTCTCTGCAATTCTGGCTCGGCGGCCGCACCGTCCCAAACGTTCAGACCGCATTGTTGATCGACCGATTCAAACAGTATTCGTCGCTCAAATATGTTGCGACCTGTTCTTCGGGTACCGCCGCTTTGCACGTAGCTGTGGCGGCGGCGGGAATTGGCGTAGGCGACGAGGTCATTACTACGCCGATCCAAGACATGGGCGGCGTTTCGTGTATTCTCTTCCAGCAGGGCGTGCCGGTTTTCGCCGACCTCGAAGCGACTACCTACAACTTGGACGTGAGATCGGTCAAGCAGTGTATCACCGCCCGCACAAAAGCAATTATTGTGGTTCATATGGCGGGAAACCCTTGTGACCTCGCGCCTCTTAAGGCCTTGGCCGACAAACATCGACTAATCCTGATCGAGGACTGCGCGATCGCGTGGGGCACAAAGTATCGCGGCAGTGTCGCGGGCTGTTGGGGTCACGTAGCGTGTTTCTCGATGGCGAACGGCAAGCAAATCGACACCGGCGAAGGCGGAGTGGTGGCCTCGAGCGATCCGCAGATCGGGCCCGAGTTGCGCAAGTTTACCGATAAAGGATACGAACGGGATAACCCCGCCTCCATTAAGGAGATCAGCCGCCGCGGTAGCTTGGCCCACGATTGGATGGGAAAGGTTATGGCCACCAACTACCGGATGACCGAATTGCAGGCGGCTTTGGCGGTGGGGCAGATAGAGCGAATCGAAGAGGTCGCAGCCAAACTGGATCCGCTCGGGCGGATGCTGATTGAGGAAATTTCGGGATTGCCTGGTATTCAGCCGCCAAGCGTCCGCCAATCCGACCGCTGTTCGTTCTCGTTGTTCTATTTCCGACTGCGTATGGATGAAATCCGCTGCTCCCGACAAGAGTTTGTCGAGACGCTCCGAGCAGAGGGCGTACCCTGCGCTGGGGACTGGATGCCAATGCCCTTGTATAAGCTGCGGTATTTTCAGACGCACAGTTTTTTTGCCGGTCGTTGGCCCGTGAAAGAACTCGGTCTGACGAAAATGGATTACACCCGGGTGAAATGCCCTGAGGCGGAAGCCATCCTGGATACCGGCGTGTTTTTCAAGCTTACCGAGTCGATGGACGCCCCGTTCATTCATGAGGTGGGAGCCGCCATTCGCAAGGTTGCCACTCACTTCCGGATTGCATGAATACGTCGATGAATACGCGTGAGCCAACACGTGCTGTTCCCGGTTCGCGACAACTTGGCTCTGCGGCGAAGTTCGCCAGCATGGTGCTGGGGTTGTTTTCAATTAGCTTTGCCCAGAGTGGGACGAATCGATCCGAAGTGATTAAACGACTCGCCAAGATAGATCATCCCGGCAGCTCTTGGGCGGTACGCGCCGCCGACGCCCCGCTGATGTTTACTGGGCAGATAATGGCGCCTGATGCCGCCTCGGACGCGCGCGGCCAGGCCGAGCGGGCATTGGATCGGCTGGGAGTTGTTCTTAACAGCGCGGGCGGAGATATTTCGCGCGTGCTGCGCCTCAATGCTTACGTGGCAGAGGACAAGGACACCCCCGCAATCGAAGCGGTAGTCGCCGCTCGTTTCGCAGGAGCGCCTCCCGTGGTAACTCTCGTGCGATCTTCCCTTATCGTGAAGGATGCGCGCGTGGCGTTCGACGCGGTTGCCTTGATTTCACGGGCACCTACCGACGTGGAGATCGCCTCGGGGAATGCCGTAATGCCTGCCGGAGCAAAAGTGTTTCTGTCGGGTGTGTCAGGAAGGGTCTCAGATTTGCCGACCAGTGTACAAGAAACGATGGAGAAGTTGTCTGCGATAAGCGGCCATCTGGGACTCGGGAAACGCGACGTGGTCCAAGTGAAAATCTTCCTGCAACCATTCTCCGAGTTCGAGGCCGCACGGCGCGAGATTGCCAGGATCTTCAGCGGAGGACCGGTGCCGCCGATCGTCATGGTTGAATGGCTTTCAACGGCTTACACCGAAATTGAAATGGTTCTTTCCGGGCGGGCCTTGAAGCCGCAGCCGCAGGCGGCACTGACCTTTCCAACGATTCCGGGCCGAACGCTCAGTCCCGTTTATAGCCACGTGGCAACCGTGGCCGCGGGAACTCCACTGATCTTTTTGGGCGGCATTGATGCCGGTCACAGCGGCCCACCGCGAGAGCAGTTGAAACGCGTTTTCGAAAAGTTGGGCAGCATGCTCTTCGAGGCTGACAGTAGCTACCGTCAGTTGGTGAAAGCAACCTACTACGTAGCTGACGCAACTACTCGCATGACGCTAAACGAGATTCGCCCCGTTTACTACGATCCGGCGCGGCCGCCTGCCGCAACCGCCGTCGTCGTGTCGAGCGTGGGCCGCTCCGATCGGGCCTGCGTCATCGATATGATCGCCGTGCCGCGCGTCGGCCCCAAGTAATCGTCCGAGTTTTGCCAGGAAATTCCCTCGGGCAAACCGTTCAACCACGACCACCGCATCGCGGAGAGCACGCTCACCCGATCCTTGGGTGCGTCTCCACCCATAACGGACGCGAGGTAAACTTCAGCTGGCTGCCCAACGCCTCGAAACTCGACCTCACACCGTCCGCCTGCGCTTTTGGTCCGGCACCCGCCGTCGACATCCCGTCCGCCGAACGGACGCTCGCCGCCCATTCCATCAGGATCTTCTCTCGCTCTCCGGCCAGCGATCGTCGCCGGCCGTTCACTTGCGCGACTGGCGGCTCCTGTTTGTCGGTGCTTATCCCGCTCACCGTAAATCATTTCGGTGACACTGCTAGACTGTCCTCCGGTTCTCCTTGCGATAATCCCGCGGGCTTTGGCGACGCGCCGCACGAAAGGCGCGGTTAAAAGATGACAGGGTGTTGAAGCCGCAGCTGAACGCGATCTCGCTGATCGGACGGCCGGATTCCGCCAGCAGTGCGGTAGCGGCCTGGATGCGGCTGTGAAGCACATGCGCCTGCGGCGGAACGCCCATGAAGCGGGTGAAATGGAGCTGAAAATTGCGCACACTCATGCCGCAGCGGTGAGCGAGGTTCGGAATCGTGACGGGTTCGTGAAAGCTCGCGGCGATGTGCTCGAGTGCCGGCGCGATGCGCGCAAGCGCATCCGCATTGGTATCGGCCGCAATGCGCCCTTTGCGCCGTGGAAATGCCCGGTGAAGTTCGTTGAGGATCAAGACGAAGAGCGCCCGCAGATTGGCGTGTCGGCTGGCGTCCGTTTGCCTGGCCTCCGTGATCAACAGGTGCACCAACGCCGCAATCCGCGGATGCCGGTGAGGCGAAAGCACGTTGTGAAAACGGGGTCCGCTGAAGCGCTCCGGTTCCCAACGGAGCGCGGGCGTGGCGTGAGGCACGAGCAGCTTCGCGGGCTGGAGAAAGAACCACGCCCACCGGCTGCGCGTGCCCGGGCTGCTGCGGCAGCGATGAAATTCGCGTTCGGTGATCACCGTGATGTCACCCTTGCGGAAAAGCAGGATTTTCGTACCGACGTAGAAGGTACCGCTCCCCTGCAGGCAACAGCCGATTTCGAGAGCGTCGTGCAGGTGGAGCCGCGTGATCGGCGCATCGTCGCGTTCGCCGTCCAGCACAACGTCCAGCGGAAAGGCCGGATCCAGTTCGATCGGCGAATAGCCGAACGTGGCCTTCGGCAGGTGCGGATTCCGCACAGTTTTTGGCGTGAATTGGGTAGAACGCGGCATTGCGCGCAGAGTAATATTGCCGACTGCAATGACAAGTCGCTCTTCCCCTGTCGCGCCGAAGCTTCGCCTCGTCTCGGCCTCGCTGCACCGCTGTGCCACGCGCACCCGGATGCCGTTCCGTTTCGGCATCGCCGTCATGACGCAAGCGCCACACGTATTTCTGCAGGTCACCTACGAGATCGCCGGCAAGACCGCGACGGGGATCGCGGCCGAAGGGCTATTGCCGAAATGGTTCGATAAGACGCCGGACAAGAGCGCGGAACAGGAGATCCACGATATGCTGCTGGTCATCCGCCAAGCGGTGGCGTTCGCAGGGGGAGCCGCGACCACGGCCTTTGATTTCTGGCACCAGCTTTATGCTGCGCAGATGCCGTGGGCGGCGTCGCGGGGCCTGCCCCCCTTGCTCGCGCATTTTGGCGTGAGCATGGTCGAGCGGACCCTGCTCGACGCTCTGGCGCGCTCGCAACGCACGACGTTTTCCACCCTGTTGCGCGCAAATCTGCCCGGCATCGATCTGGGGGAGATCCATTCGGAACTCGCGAGTCATTCGCCGGCTGACTTCCTACCCAAGCAACCGCTGGGGAAGATTATCGCGCGGCACACGGTCGGCCTTTCCGATCCCCTGACCGCCGCCGATCTGAAGCCGGAAGAACGGCTCGACGATGACCTCCCGCAGACGCTCGAAGACTGCATCCCGTTTTATGGCCTGCGTCATTTCAAACTGAAGCTGCGCGGCGATGTGGCGGCCGACCTGGCCCGGCTCCGGGCAATCGCACAAGTGATCACCCGGTTCTGCGGCACCGACCACGCCTTTACGCTCGATGGCAACGAACAATACAAACAGTTCCCGCCCTTCGTCGAATTGTGGGAGCGCATCCGCGCGGACGCGGCACTCGCGAAATTTTTCGAGCACCTGCTCTTCATCGAGCAGCCGCTGCACCGATCCGTGGCGCTCAATCCAGCGGTGGCGAAAATCGCGTCATGGCGCGACGGGCCGCCGGTAATCATCGACGAATCCGATGCCGGCCTCGGCGACTTCGCGGAAGCGCTGGAGCTGGGGTACGCCGGCACCAGCCACAAAAATTGCAAGGGCATCATGAAGGGCGTGGCGAACCGCTGCGTGATCAACCATCGCAATGCCACCGGTCGCACACTGCGCCACCGGATGAGTGGCGAGGATCTCGTCAACATCGGGCCGGTCGCCCTGTTGCAGGATTTGGCCGCGCAGGCTGCGCTTGGCAACTTGACCGTCGAGCGTAACGGCCACCATTACTTCCGCGGGCTCTCACCGTTTCCTGCCGCCATCAGCGCTGCCATGCTTGCCCGGCATGGCGATCTGTACACGCGACTCGATGGCACCGGCATCGCGCGGCTCGATGTGAGGCAAGGCGAGCTGAACGTCGGATCCGTGAACGCCGCGCCATTCGGCGTCGCCGCCGAGGTGCCAATGGACGGCTTTGAAAATGTGCCCCTCTGACGATTCTTCCCTCATGCAGCGCTCCGCTCTTCCCCGTCCCATCCTCGACCTGATCCGCCGCGGTACGGTGATACCGGCCACGCCACTGGCGCTGAACTGCCGCCGCCAGTTCGACGAGCGCCGCCAGCGCGCCCTGATGCGCTACTATATCGATGCCGGTGTTGGTGGCATCGCGGTCGGGATGCACTTCACGCAGTTCGAGATTCGCACGCCCGGCATCGATCTCTTCGAGCCGGTGCTGCGCGTCTGCGCGGACGAAATCGACCGCTATGGCGCGCAGGTCGGCCGCCCCATTGCAAAGGTGGCCGGCTTCAACGGCCGCACCGAGAGCGCGCTGCAGCAGGCGAAACTCGCGCGCGACCTCGGTTATCACTTCGGCATCGCCTCGATGGCCGCGTTCCGCGGCGCACTGGAACAGGAGATGGTCCGCCACATGCGCGAGCTCGCGAACGTGATGCCGGTGTTCGGTTTTTACCTGCTCACCGGCGTAGGCGGCATCCGGCTGCCTTACTCGTTCTGGCGCGAGGTGGTGGAGATCGAAAACCTTGTCGGCATCAAGATCGCGCCCTTCGACCGCTACGGCACTGTCGATGTCGCCCGCGCCGTGGCCGACTCCGGCCGCGAAAGCGACATCACGCTCTACACGGGCAACGACGACAGCATCGTTTACGACTTCATTTCGCCGTATCGCTTCGGCCCGCCGGAAGCTGCGCGCACCGTGCGCATCCGCGGCGGCCTGCTCGGGCAATGGGGTTGCTGGACGCGCCGCGCGGTCGAGCTGCACGCGCGGCTGTTGCGGATTGTGGACGGCGCGGAGCCCGTCACGCCGGAGCTGCTCACGCTGTCCGCGCAGATCACCGATGCCAACGCAGCGCTCTTCGACCCCGCGCACGACTACGCGGGCAGCATCCCCGGTGTGAACGAAATCCTCCGCCGTCAGGGTCTGCTCGAGGGCATCTGGACGCTCAAGCGCGACGAAGTGCTCTCGGCCGGGCAGGCAGCCGAGATCGACCGCGTCTGCGCCGCATATCCCCACCTCACGGACGACGACTTCGTCCGCGCCAACCTCGACCGCTGGGTCAACGGCTGACCGCCTTTCCCCCATGACCCGGATTCCCGTTCTCGAAGACACCGCGCTGCCCGCGTCCTTTCGCGACGAAGCGCACCTCGAAGAAGTGCTCTCGACCCCGCCGCGCGGCCTGGTCGAGGACTTCTCCCGCCTCGAAGGTGATGTGCTGATCCTCGGCGTCGCCGGCAAGGTCGGGCCGACGCTCGCGATGATGGCGAAGCGCGCCGCGCCGGCGAAACGCATCGTCGGCGTCGCGCGCTTTTCGGACCCCGGCGTGAAGCGCCGGATCGAGGCCGCGGGGGTCGAAACCATCACGTGTGATCTGCTCGACCGCGAGGCGGTGGCGCAACTGCCGCAGTTCCCGAACGTCGTGTTCATGGCCGGGAAGAAATTCGGCACGGCCGGCGGCGAGCCCTTCACCTGGGCGATGAACGCCGTCGTGCCCGCCTACGTCGGCGAGCGTTTTTGCGGCACTCGCTTCGTAGCGTTTTCCACGTTGTGCGTGTATCCGTTCTCCCGGGTGGCCGGCCCCGGCGCGACGCCCGCCGACACACCGCCGACGCCGCTCGGCGAATACGCGAATTCCTGCGTGGCCCGCGAACGGGTGTTTCAATACTTCTCCGGAAAAACCGGCAGCCCGGGCCGACTCGCGCGGCTGAACTACGCGATCGACTGCCGCTACGGTGTGTTGCACGACGTGGCTTCGTGGGTGTTTCAGGGCAAACCGATCGACATCCGCACTGGCGTGGCCAATTGCATCTGGCAGGGCGACGCCATTTCCCACATTCTGCGCTGCCTGCTCCACGGCACAACGCCCGCGAACGCGATCAACATCGGCGCGCCGCGCACCACCAACATCCGGGAGGCCGCGCTCCGCTTCGGCGAACTGTTCGGACGCGCGCCCGTTTTTACTGGTGAGGAGCAGCCGACGACCTGGCACAACGATTGTTCCGAGGCGCAAGGCCTCTTTGGCGATCCCGTGATCGATCTCGACACCATGATCCGCTGGAACGCCGACTGGCTCCGCCGCGGTCTCCCGCTCCACCACAAGCCCACGCACTACGAGGAGCGCGCGGGCGTATTCTGAAATTCCCAATGAAAACCGAACCTGGCATCCGGCGCTTCGACGTTCCCACCACAATCCTTCGTGGCGGCGGCGCGCGCCACCGGCTGCCCGATCTCGTTCGAGAAATGGGTGGCTCCCGCGTGCTGCTCGTCACCGACCCCGGCGTCGTCCAGCTCGGCGCAGTAGCTGAGGTGGTCAAGTCGCTCAAGGCGGCCGGCGTGAGTGTCGCGATCTTCGACCAGGTCCAGCCCGACCCGACCGATGAAAATGTGGCGGCGGGCGTCGCCGCGCTGGGGACGCAACGCGCGGACTTGATCGTGGCGTTCGGCGGCGGCTCGCCGATCGACGTCGCCAAGGTCATCGCCATCCGCCCCGCCAACCCGGCGCCGCTGCCAGACTTCATGGGCCTGCACAAAATCCGCCGGGCTGGTCTCCCGCTCATCGCCGTGCCCACCACCGCCGGCACCGGCAGCGAAGCCACCAAGGTCGCCGTCATCACGGACACCGCCCGTCACGTGAAAATGATGATGCTGAGCGCGCCGCTGCTGCCCCGCGCCGCTATCGTCGATTACGAACTTTCCCTCTCGATGCCGCGCGGGCTCACCGCCGCGGTCGGCGTGGACACGCTCACTCACGGCATCGAGGCCTACGTGTCGCGCCAGGCCAATGCGCTCGCCGACCCGCCCGCGCTGCAATGCGTGACGCTCGCCGCCCGCCATCTCCGCGCCGCTTGGACGGAACCGTCGAACCGCGGCGCGCGCGAGGGCATGATGCTCGCCGCAACGCTGGGCGGCATGGCGTTTTCCAACAGCAGCGTCTGCCTCGTGCACGGCATGAGCCGGCCCATTGGCGCGGTGTTTCACCTGCCGCACGGCCTGTCCAACGCGATCCTGCTGCCCACCGTCGCCCGCTACTCGGTCCAGGCGGCGCCCGCCCGTTACGCCGCCATCGCCCGCGCCTGCGGCTGCGCCGGGCCGGCGACGCCGGACGCCGACGCCTGTGCCACGCTCATCACGTGGCTGGAAGATCTCAATCGCGCGCTCGAACTCCCGCGACTCTCCCAATGCCGCGGCGTCACTCGCGAGGTGTTTGAGGCGAGCGTCGAGAAGATGGCGACCGACGCCCTTGCTTCCGGCAGTCCGGGCAACAACCCCCGCGTGCCCACCGCCACCGAGATCGTGGCGCTGTATCGGGAAGCTTGGGGCGCGACGCGCCTTTCGCGTGGCGACAACAATAGAACGACAAGCGATTTGTCGGCTTTCCCAGTGTTTTGAAAAGGACGCAGCTACACAAGAGCCGGGCAGCCGCGCCCATTGAGGCGCGCCGGTTCACTCCTCACCATGCTCCTCGGCGCGCCGCCTCCTCCGATAACGGGCACCTACGGCCGACGTTTAGACGTTAAACGAATGAGCATCCGAGGTATTGCACATCTCCTTGGAGTATCCCCGGCCGCGGTCTCATTGGCGCTGCACGGGAGCCACAGGGTTTCGGAAGAGACGAAACGACATGTACGACAGGTCGCCAAAAACCTCGGTTACAAACCGAATCCGAAACTCGCCGAACTGATGAGCCAAATGCGGTTGAGTCGACATCAACCCGCGGACGCCTGCCTTGGAGTGATTTCGTTTTACCAATCGGCCAGACCATGGGAAAACTCGATGTACCTTGCAGGGATTTACGAAGGGATGTCTGAACGAGCCGATTCCCTCGGCTACCGATTGGAACCATTCTGGTTGCGGGCGCCCGGAATGACCTATCGTCGACTTTGCAGTATTCTCGATACGCGAGGGATTTCAGGGCTGCTTTGTCTTGGCAGTCCGGAGATGGATGTCGAGTTACCAGAGGAATTTGAACGATACGCAGTCGTGACGCATGGCATTAGCATCCGCACCCCGTTGCACCGCGTGATTGCCGCCTCATTTAGCGACATCTGGAAAGCGATGAATCAAGTGCATGGGCGCGGCTATCGACGCCCTGGACTCGTAGTTTCCGAATACGAGGATGTCCGCAGTGGCTGCAGTTACTCCAGCGGCTATCTCGGGTGGTGCCAACACACTTTTGGAACGTCAGGATCAATCCCTATTTTGCCGCTCAATACGGTAGAAAAGACACTGCTCGTGAACTGGATCGGCCAGCATCATCCAGATGTTGTCATCTTCGTGCATCACCATACGACCTTGCCAAAATTTAGCGCGGTTCTGTGCGACGCAGGAATACGACCTGGAGTCGACATTGGAGTTGCTGTGCTTACCCAAAGTTTGGACGGCACCAGTTTTTCCGGATTGCAGCAAAACCGGCGGCTAATTGGCCTCCGAACTGTGGACTTGCTGGTTGCATCTATTATGAATCGCGAACGCGGGATACCAGCTGATCCCCGCATCCAAATAGTTGAAAGCCGGTGGATTGACGGAAACTCGTTGCGTTAGTTCGGACGTTAGCAGAACCACCGCTACCACGGACTCCCAAAGGGCACGCCAACACCGATTGAAACGGGTCGAAGGGATAAAACCTTACCTCTTGGTATCGACTTGAGGGAGTGCCACGGCGGGATAAGGTGCCATGACGTGAAAATTGCGGGAGTACGCCGGAGAAATGTGCTACGTGATTGCTGTGCCACACGCAAACGCACGCCGGAAGCAATCAGGCCTTTTTCGCTCACCGATCCGCAACGTTCAGCAACAACAGAAGATCAGACCATGAAAACACTCCTCCTGATTACCTTGGCGCTCGGATTGAGCGCGAATGCCGCCCGGTTACAAGCCGCCAACGCCCCGTCGCAATCCATGGTCGAGCGGGCGACCCTCGCAAAATCCGAAGCGGAAAAACGCATCCTTGCCGTGCTCGACGACATGGACAAGAATCAACGCGCGGGCAGCATGAGCGTGCCCGTCTTGGACGGGCGTCTGTTGCGCCTGCTGACGGAATCGACCGGGGCCAAGACCGTGGTCGAGATCGGCACGTCGATTGGCTACTCGGGCATCTGGTTCTGCCTCGCGCTGGAGAAAACCGGCGGGCATCTCACCACCTTCGATATTGACGAGGGTCGCGCCGCCAAGGCGCGGGTCAATTTCAAGCGCGCCGGCGTGGAACACCGGGTCACCCTGATTATGGGCGATGCCCACAAGGAAGTTACAAAGCTCAAGGGGCCGATCGACATCCTGTTTTTCGACGCCGACAAGGAAGGCTACCTGGATTACCTGACCAAGCTCCTGCCGCTGGTGCGCCCCGGCGGTTTGATTATCGCACACAACATGAACACGCGCCAGGCCGACCCAAGATTTGTCGAAGCCATCACGACGAATCCGGACCTGGAAACCCTGTTTCTCAACAAGGAACTCGGCGGCGTAGGCGTGAGCCTCAAGAAACGCTGAGCCGGCAGTCTCGGAAATCGTCGTAGTTAACATCCCCCGAGCAAGCTCCGGGGCATCGGTCAAAACGATCGGTCCTGTTCAATGGGTCTCCCGACTCCGCCTGCTGCGCTTTCGTGGTGGGCCGTGCGCTCCGCGCGCGGCCGGGTCGGTCGGCACTTCGTCTCTCTCCAACAAAAAGCCGCGCGCGGAGCGCCCGGCCCACCTTTCGACCCCACCAAGCCAAAGCAAGTTTCGGTACCTCAGATCCATTGCGAATGAAAATCCCATTGCTCCTCATTTGGCTGTTCTGCGCAGTGGCAATCGCCGCTGCAGCCCCTGACGTGGCGCTCTTCGTCGAGGAGCCCGGTGGCGTGTCGCGTATCGGCTGGCCGGTGACGTCTGGCGTTCCGTTCGCCCCGGGGGCCCTGCCCGACGCGAAGGGCATGACCCTCGTGGCCGGCGACGGCCCGGCTGTGCCACTGCAGACCGATGTCCTTGCCCGCTGGCCGGATGGCTCGGTGCGGTGGCTGTTGGTCGACTTCCAGGTGGACCTGGCCGTCGGGCAGCAGAAAGTATTCAAGCTGCGCCACGCATCAAACGCGTCCGCCCCGCCCATTCCGGCCCCAGTGCGCGTATCCACACAGGGCAGCCGCACAACCATTGAAACGGGTCCGCTCCGGGTTGAGTTGAGCCGGGACGGTTTCGACCCGCTCGGCGCGGTGTGGCTCGACCAGAACCGCGATGGCCGCTTCACCGGCGAGGAACGGGTCACAGGCACCGGCGGAGGTTTGTTTGTACGCGACGCGAATTCGAAACGCCATGAGGCGGCCCAGGCACCGGCGGAAATCGTGATCGAGGAGTCTGGCCCGCTGCGCGCCTGCGTGCGCGTGTCCGGCCGGCACACGTCGGCCAACGGTGCCATGTTTCGCTATGTGTTCCGGCTGCATGCCTTCCGGGGACAGTCCTTCGTCCGGTGTTTCTATACGTTCATCAACGACCATCAGGATGCCGTGATGACCAGCATTGAGGAACTCGGCGTCACTGTGCGCCTCGCTCCAGAGGCTGGACCGGCCGCGGGCGGTGCCTTGGGCGGTCACCCTCGCGGCGCGGGGCGCATTTTCCAGGTCGACGAAAGCCATTACGAATTGGACGGCCAGGCCGGTGGGGCGCGCGCCCGCGGTTGGGCGGCCGGGGCCGGGGCAAAAGCGGGATTTGCCGTTGGACTGCGGGAGTTCTGGCAGCAATGGCCGAAGTCCATCGAGACTCGGGACGGCGCCGTCACGTTGGGGTTTTGCCCCGACTTTCCCCCGGGACTTTACGACGGCAAGCCGCTCGCGGAGGAGAACAAGCTGTACTATGCGCTGCGCAAAGGCGTGCATACTTTCAAGGTGGGCGTGGGCAAGACGCATGAGTTTTCGGCGAATTTTTTCGCGGGCCAGCCACAGCTCGAGCAGCTCGCGCAATTTTTTCAGGCTGCAGAAGAGCCTTTGCTGGCCACGTGCGAGCCCGGCTACGTGAGCTCCACCGGGGCGACGGGGGACTTTCCGGCCGCCAACCCGGGGAAGTTTGGCGGTTACGACGCGTGGTTCGACCGCGCCCTGGCCGCCCACCTGCAACGCCGCGACGAGATCCGCGAATACGGGATGCTCAACTACGGCGACTGGTTTGGCGAACGACAGGTGAACTGGGGCAACCTGGAATACGATTTGGCACACGGGATGTTCATCCAATATCTTCGCACCGGCGACCGGCGTTTTTTCCAGCGCGGCGCGCAGGCGGCGCGGCACCACATCGACGTGGATGTGGTGCATGCCACCAATCCGCACCTCAAGAATCCCTTTGGCCTGCCGCCCAAGGTCGGCGAGATCTGGCTCCACAGCCTCAACCACACTGGCGGTTACTACGCGAACGCGCCGCTGCCCGTCGAATTGACCTACCAGATGGGACACAGCGCCAACTACGGCCACGTTTGGATTTCCGGCGACCTGGACTACTATTACCTGACCGGCGATCGCCGTGCCCGCGACGTGGCGCTGCTGACGGCCGACATGATGGCCTCCGCCATGACGGCCAAATTGGGCACCCACATCCGGACGCTGGGCTGGCCGACGATTCTCGTCCTGGCCGCTTACGAGGCAACCGGCGACACCAAGTATCTCCGGGCTGCCACCCAAAACTGGCAGGTGCTGAAGCAAAGCCTGGATCCGCAGCGCGGCTGGGTGGTGAAGCTTGCGAGCGATCATTGCCTGCATCCGGCCGGGAGCACGCGCCAGGAACGCGAGACCAAGTTTCGCGACCAGCGCTGCGAGGGCAACGTGCCGTTCATGGAAGGCCTCACGCTCTGCGCCCTGGCGCGTTATCACCGGCACACCGGCGACCCGGAGGTGCTGAAGGCCATCACGGTGGGAATTGACCAGATGATTCGCGAGTGCTGGCAGGAAGACGTGAAGACGTTCCGTTACACGGCATGTCCGCTCTCGGCCAAGACTCCCTATGCCCTGTTCATGCTCAGCGCGGAAGCCATCGCGTACGAAGCGCGGCTCACCGGCAATCGGGAACACCAGCGCATCCTGCGGGAAGGATTCCGCGCGGCGATCCCGAAGGGCAGCGGCGAAAGCTTCGGCAAGGGTCTTGCCCAGATGACATTTTTCGCCCCGCACGCGTTGAACATGATCGAATAAAGATCCTCGGGGCACGTCCCGAGGCATTCGACAAAGCCCATGCAACGCACGATTCCACTCCGATCGGTTCGGGGAGCGCACCCAGCCTGCCCGCCGTAGCCTTGGGCGAAGGCTGGGTCTCGGGTGCTGGCGTCGGCGCTTGCCCGTCCTCTGGCGCGGTCTCGCAGACGCCACCGCTGTGCACGTGGCCTTGACGCCCGGCACGGGGCACTACACCTGTAGTGCATGGCTACCGCGACCATTCCCACTTCCATCCGACTCAACCCGGCGGAAAAACGCCGTATCGCCGCTGCGGCCCGCAAGCGTGGCCTCAGCCCCGCCGCCTACATCAAGCGCGCCGCCCTCGCCGGCCCCGGCCAATCCGACGATGCCAGGCTCGCCCGCTTGGAGCGCCTCGCCGCCTCGATGCTGGAGTCGATCGAGGATGAGCGCGACGCCCGCCTGGGCGACGCCGCGTGGGAAAAGCACCTAGCGGGGAAATCCCGACTCCTGACGCGTGAGCAATTTCTCCGTGGCCTGGACGTATAAGATTCACGAAGATGCCGACCGGCACCTGGATAACCTCGGCCCTGCCGCGCGCGCCGAGATTACCGCCTGGCTGGAAAAGCGCATCCAAGGTGCGGCTAACCCCGGGCAATTTGGCAAGCCCCTGCGCGGGTCCAAGCACGGGCTGTGGCGCTACCGGGTGAGGGATTACCGCATCGTCTGCCGTCTGGAGAATAAGATACTTGTCGTGGTTGTCGTCGCCGTCGGCCATCGTTCCACCGTTTACGAAGACTGACGCGGCCAGCCTTTTCGGCGCTGGTGACCGACGGCTTCAGCGAGCGTGACGAAGGTGCCCATGCCCGCCGGATCAAGGCGTTCGCCACACTGGCCGGAAGCTGCCCTGATTTTCCTGACGTCGAACCGAACCGTGCCGCCAATCTCCGACGCGAATGGGAATGATCTTTCTGCCCGACACCAACGCCGCCCACACGCTCATTCTAGCGGAAGTTTAAGAGTTAGCGGCGAGTTTTCGAGGCTTACATGATACAGCCCAGTTGCAATCGAGGGTCGAGGGTCGGTTTTCAGAGGGAATTTAGCATGGCGCGGCATCA
>JACQWL010000257.1 GCA_016209255.1 Verrucomicrobiota bacterium | reverse complement strand
GTCAGTGATTACTGGATGGTTTATCGTCATTTTCCATCGCCGGACTTTCACCGGCTGGACTAACAGCCTTATGGGCTGCGAGCTAATCTCCGCTAATGCCCGGCATCACGGGCGGGCGACGGCGTGTGTGCCGTTTCGGCAGGCTCGAGGCCCCGAGCCTTTCGAGGGGCTTCGCCTAATCGGCGAAGCGCGCAGGTGCAGGGTGAGTTTCGGGATTTTATCATCGGAGATTGGCGGCCCTGAACCACGTCCCGAAAAAGCTCGGAATCGGAGTGGCCTCGCGTTCTAATCATCACCGTTATGACGCGCCTGCCCCGTGTGCCGCTGTTCGTCATCAGCGCCGTCTTTGTTGCCGGCACGGTTGCTGCGGCGGAGCCCTTGCGCGCTGCGAAACCGCCGGATCCGGCCGCCGTCCCGCTACCGCGCCCGCGTCTCGTCTCGACCGATGCCGCCGACCGGCTTGCCGCGTCCGCGCCGAAATACGAGCCTCCGAGTCCCGTCGCGAAGGTCGAAACCCAGCCCGACCGGCGGGAGACCGACAAGCCGCGCAATGTTATTGTCCGGCTGCCGCCGTACGTTGTGCAGGGGTCCAAGCCGCCGATCTTCAAGGAGCGGGAACTCCTCACTCCGCAGGGCCGCCTCGACCTTGCGCTCAAACGCCACCCCGGCCTGCGCTTTGGCTCGTTCTGGTTTTTGCGCAACGACGGCTGGGGCCTGGCCATGCTCGAGGAGGAACAGCGGCTGGAGCGCAACGCCGAGTTCAACGATCTGGTCGGGCTGATGACCATCACCGATCCCAAGGCCGGTGGCGCCGCAAAAAAAGAGTCTCAGCCGACGCTCCTGCGCCGCGACGGACTGTGACGCGTCCGGTCGCGGCCGTCCCGGCGCGCCCCGCTCAACGCGAGAGCAGTTCGCGCGCAATTTCCTCCCATTCCGCCTCCAGCGTGACCGTCGCCGCCGGCATGGGACGGCCGGCGCGGGCATACCAATAGCCGGCGTTGCCGCGGTCGCCTTCTTTCCGATGGAGATACGCGTGCACCCAGGAACCATCACGGCCATGATCCTCCTGCGCGCATCCGTGGGCCCGTTCCCACTCGCCCTGCGCATCGTGCCACAGCGCCTCGATCGCGGTGCCCAGCCCCGGCGGTGGCGCCGCATCACGGGCAACCGAGTGACGGAATTCGGCCAGCGACATCGGCGCCAGCGTACACAGGCCGGGAAAAATTTCAAACCCGTCCGGATGGTCTTTCGTTTTGCCGGCGCAAGTCGTGATTTCCGCGGGCAGCGAGCAACCGGTGGTTCGATGACGGACGACAGCCGTTGCGATGCAGTCGGCCGTAGACCAGTGTGCCCTGGTCGCCTCCGGCGCCACCATAGGCGGGTAAACTTGCACGCGCCCTGAAAAAGCGCCCGCGAACGGGCTGCCTACCGCTTCACCATTCGATTTTCAAGATCACGCGGACATTCATGGCCGACTGCATGGTTACGATTAAAACTGGCTGGATCCCCCTCAACCAGCAGCGGTAAGCCCGCGCACCAGTCGACTGCGCCGGTCGGGCTACGCGACACGCACGATTCAGCGCGAAATTCAGAAACCTGCAGCCCGACCTCGTCCGGCTGGCGTCCCCACCGCGGCGACGCTGTAGGCTAGATCACAGAATCCGCATGAAGACATTTCACGATTGCAGGAAGTGGCTTCCTGGTTTGCTCGTGTTTCAAGGTTTGGGCAGGACCATCTCCACCGCCGTAATCTTGCCGATTGGGATATGGGTTTCCGCCGAAGAGCCCGAATTGAAATTTTCCAAGACGACAAGGCAGTCATCTTGAATTCTTAATATCTTGGGCCATGTCGCACGCCACGAATCGAGAGCCCAGTTCTCTTCCACGGGGGCGACAATTCGCCAGCCGGCATTTTCCCGGATGAGGTTTATAGGCTCCCCAATAATGGTTTTCAGAATGTTGGTGATACCGACGCTCATGGTGTGTTCTTGGAAGTTTGTGGCCGTGGCGCGAGGCGATGAAGGACGCCGCCATTTTGCGACATGGTGGCGAATCCGCCGGCGTCTGCAATCGCGAAAAGGGGATCTCCATAGTGACGACTGATTCTGTGTCCACCTACCGCCCCGCGTAACGCTCCGAGTGCCCCTTGTGTTCGGCCCAGTTGGCGAGGAAGCGCGCCGCGCTTCCGGCCTCGCCGCGGGCTTCTTCACCCGGCTCGTCGCACCGGCCGCAAAACGGACGATGTGTCCTCGTTCAGCACCGCGGGGTCCAGGTCGTCCAGGATGATGACGCCGTTGATGCTGCCGGCTCGCGCCGAGTCATGCCACTGCCAAACGAGTTTGCCCCCAGCGCTGTACTGAACGATCTGCACGCCCTTGCTGCTGTCGTTCGCACCGTGTCAAATCCTCCAGCCCTTGCGGTACACGTGATGGATGAATTCATCCGCGGCGGGACAGTTGGTGGCCTTCAATTTTTTCGCGTCCCAGACCAGCTTCTGCCCCACGCGATGGGCCACGTTGCCGAGCAGCGCGGTTTCCGTCAGCGGTCCGGAGTAGTCAAAGGCACAGGTCGCCCTGCTCCCGCCCAGACAGGCCATGACCCATTCGCGATGGTGGCCGATGGAATCGGGAAGGAACGGCTCGGGGCGGACGAAGTCCCTGAAATCCTCTTCCGGCAACAGCACGTGGCTGCCGTAGCTCGCCAGCAACCGGCCTTTGGCGCCAACAAAGAGCACCCCGCTCTTGTACTTCTGGTAGTGCTCGGGCGACAGTTGTTCGGGATGTTTTCCGCCGTGATACCACGTGAGGTTTACCGGCGGGAGCTGGCCGCGCCGGGGAAATTCGTACTGCACCACCTGCCACGGCGCGGTCGAATACCGGTGCGGCGGCGGACCTTCGGAGGCCACCGTGGTGGGATACTTCAGGTCCAGCGCCCAATACGGCAGGTCCATGTAGTGGCAGCCGAAGTCGCCGAGCGTGCCGCCCGCGAACATCCACCAATCGCGCCAGTTCCGCGGCACAAAGGCGGAGTGGTACGGAACCTCGGGCACGGGACCAAGCCACAAATCGTAATGCAGACTCGCCGGCGCCTCCTCCTTGCCGACCGGCAGTTCGAGGCCGCCGCGACCGCCGCCGACCCACACGTGGACTTCCTGCACGGCGCCAATCGCACCGGACTTCACCAGCTCCACGACGCGCCGGTAGTTGGCGCCGGCGTGAATCTGCGTGCCGATCTGGGTGACGCGTTTCGACGTGCGCGCCGTGTCCGTCACGATGCGGGTTTCGGACACCGTGCGCGTCAACGGCTTCTCGCAATACACGTGGCGGCCCGTGCGCATCGCCATCACCGACACAATGGCGTGCGTGTGATCCGGTGTGCCGACCACGACGGCATCCAAGTCCTTTTGTTCCAGCAGCCGGCGAAAATCATGGTAGGTCGTCGCGCCCGGAAACCGCTGCTTGGCGGCGGCGAGATAGTTCTCATCCACGTCGCAAAGTGCGGCGACGTTGACGTGCTCCGTGACGGCGGAAACGCCTTGCAGGTCCGCGCCGCCGCGGTTCGCGACGCCGACGAAGCCGACGTTCAACTTGTGGTTGGGCGAATCCTTCCCCCGCGCGAGATACGGTCCGGACCACGCGGCGGCAGCCAGGATGGAGCTCTGCTGGAGAAAACGACGACGGGATTGGGGGACGGATTTCATAACGGATGAGACGATTCAGGGTCGACAGGCAATCAAGTGGAATGACTGAACGGAAACTGGATTTTCAGCGAGAGAGGATTAGCAGGAGGGCGGCGGACAGCCTCGGGGCAGCAGAAGGGTTCAACGGCCTGCGCGTCCCACGTCAGCGATGGGCCCCAGCGCATCCAGGTGCTGTAGTGGACGTCGGGGTTCATCTGCAAAAATCCTTGGTAGTGAGCGCCAAAACCGAGTCCTTTCCGGCGTGGAGCGCGGCCGGCAGCCGTCAGTTTGTGGCCGGCGATCCGGTTGCCTCGATGCGCGCGATATATTCGTCAATCTGCCCCTGCAACTGGCGGATTTGGTCGAGCGGCCCTTCGGCCAGCATGGCAAAGTTGCGCGGATTCTTCCCCAGAATCTCGTTTCGATAGGACTCCAGGATGCGCTGCATCCGGCCCATCTGTTCGATAGCTTGGTAGAGTTGCTCTGCTGTTTGTATCATAAGCGTATCCTCAAAATGCCCTTCCTGACGCCGGGCTGTTGTCTGATCTGCTGAAAGAAACCGACAGCCTGTTCCAGATTCTCACTGTCGTCCACAACTGCAGTCGCCGGTCGCTGGCTTGAAACACTCCGAACCGCACTTCGATTTCTTCGCGCGTGCAATCGTGGATGCCTTCAGGCAGCCAGCCGTTTTCGTTTAAAGGGGGAATCGCCATGCGACGAAGCGCTTCGCGGCCTTGCCTTCGGCGGTATTCATCTCCGGACAATCGATGCCGCGCAGCCGCATTTTTTCGACCATCTCAGAACGCGGAAGCTCGATGTCGTGGAACATCATCGGGCAGGCGTACTCGATATTCGCCCGGCCCGTAAACAGCGCCGAGCGCACCTTTCGAAGCAGATCCTCATAGGTCGAAGAAACCACGACGGCGCTGACTGGGGCGGACGGGCGATTCAATGGGCGCGCGGGAGGCATGGAGCGGGACGACTCGAACCAGAGAGCACGGAGGCCGCGTCAAGGCCACGGAAAACTGACCGCCTGATTCTCGTTGCGGCGGGGGCGGCGACGGCGCAATCCATCTGGCGCCCTGCTGAATCGCCGTCCGGCCGCGCGGGCGCGCGAAAAACTTCCGCGCAGGTTTCTCATGCCCACCGCCGAACACGTCATTCTCCGTGAACTGCTTGCCCGCGAACCCGACTGGGTGTCGGGCTCCGCCCTCGCCGCCAAGCTCGGCGTCAGCCGGGTCGCGGTCTGGCAGCACATGGAAAAACTGCGCGCCGAGGGTTTCACCTTCGAGGCGCAGCGCGCCCGCGGTTACCGGCTCGTGGCGCGTCCTGCCACGGTCCACGCAACCCTGATCGAAACGCAGCTCAAAGTGCGGCCGCGGAACTTCTCCCTGCTCGTGCTGGATCAGGCCGACAGCACCAACGACGAGGCCGCCCGGCAGCTGGCCGCCGGCCGCGCGGCGCCCTTCGCCGTCATCGCCCGCCGGCAAACCCACGGCCGCGGCCGCTTCGGACGCACCTGGCACAGCGCGTCCACGGAAAACTTGTACGCGAGCTTCGCCTTTCGCCCGCAGGCGAATCCCGACCGGATGCAGACGTTCACGCTCTGGATGGGCATCAATATCTGCGAACTGCTCGCCAACTTCACCGGCGTCGCCCCGGGCATCAAGTGGCCAAACGACATCCTGTTCGCCGGCCGCAAGGCGGGCGGGATGCTCACCGAGGCGCGCGTCGATGCGGATCAGATCCGCGACCTCGTTTTTGGCCTTGGGCTCAACGTCAACGCCCCGGCCGGCGGCTGGCCCGGCGACCTCGCCCGCCGCGCCATCTCGCTCGCGGAGGTCACGGGCGCGGCGCTCGATCTGAACCGCCTCACCACCGCGCTGGTGGGGCGGGTGTTGCTCGCCTACCAGAAATTTGCCGACGGCGAACACCTCAAGACCTTTGCCGATCTCTGGCACCGGTATGATGTCTTGCGCGGCAAAGCGGTCGCGCTCCTCGAGGGTGGACGCCGCCACCACGGCACCGTCACCGGGCTCGACGACGAGGGGGCCCTGCTGCTCCGCGACGAGCGCGGACACGTGCACCGATTCCGGGCCGGCGAGGTCACGCTGGAAAAGGCAAGTTGAGGGTTGAGCGGGGCAGATCCCGCGCCGACAGTAGCCCAGCTCATGTCCGACCCGCCGATCGCCATTGAAGTCTCCCGCCTCGTGAAAACGTATGGCGGCGTCACCGCCGTCGGGGACATCAGCTTCAGTGTCGCGCGCGGCGAGATCATCGGCTTCCTTGGCCCGAACGGAGCCGGCAAGTCGACGACGATGCGCATCCTGACCGGCTACCTGCCCGCGACCTCGGGGAGCGTCCGGATTTGCGGCGTGCCCGTGGCGACGCAGGCCGAGGAGGTCAAGCGCTTCATCGGCTATATGCCCGAGAACAATCCGCTGCCGGAGGAAATGCGCGTTTCGGAGTACATGTATTTCCGGGGCCGCCTGAAGGAAGTTCCGCGCCGCAAGCTGGGCTCGCGCATCGACGAGGTGCTCGAGGTCTGCGACCTGAAGCGGGTCCGCCACAAGATCATCGGCCAGCTCTCGAAAGGTTACCGCCAGCGGGTCGGCATCGCCGAGGCGATCCTCGCCGAGCCGCCGGTGATCATCATGGACGAGCCGACGATTGGCCTCGATCCGCACCAGATTCTGATCGTCCGCGACCTCATCGCGAGCCTGCGCGGCCGGATGACCGTGATCATCTCCTCGCACATCCTGCCGGAGATCGAGGTCACGTGCGACCGCGTGCTCATCATCAACCAGGGGCGCGTCGTCGCGCAGGGCACACCCGCGGATTTGCGCCGCGAGATCTTCGGCCACTCCTCCTACGAACTCCAGCTCGCCGGCGATGGCGAAACGCTCGCGACGCTGCTTGCGACCGTCGACCCGACCCTCCAGATCACCGCCCAGGGGGAACCCGATGCCGACGGTTTCCGGCAGGTGACGCTCCGAACCGATCGGGATGACGAACTCGGCGAGCTCCTGCTCCGTGCGCTGCTGGCCATGAACATGCGCGTACGCGCCCTGAGCCGCGCGCAACCCACGCTCGAGGACGTGTTCCTCGCCGCGACGCGCCGCAGCTGGGACGCCGTCGCGCCGCCGAAGCCCGCGGCGCGACCGGAGAGCCGGGGTCAGAAAACCGAGAAGTAAAGAAAATCGTCCCGAACTCCGCCCGGAATTCCCTGTCCTCCGTGTTTCGTCCTCCGTCCTCGATCCCCAGTCCCCGGTCGTCCGTCTCATGAAGCATTACTTCACCCTGCTCAGCCACGAACTGCGGATGCTGCTCGTCTCGTCGAGCACGTACATCGCGGCGACGGCGTTTCTCGCGTTCATGGGGTTCATCTTCACCGACATCCTCAATCAGTACAGCAAGGCGCCGCAGGAGACCTCGCCGGCGCACGTGTTTTTCGAACTGTTCTGGCTGCCCGTGTTTTTCATGGTGCCGCTGCTCACGATGAAGTGCCTCGCCGAAGAACGCCGGCTGGGCACCCTCGAGACGCTGCTCACGACACCGGTCACGACCACGGAAGTCGTGCTCGGCAAATACAGCGCCTCCTACCTCCTCTATCTGACGCTCTGGGGCTCGACGGGCGGTTTCTTTTATATCCTGAAACGTTTTTCGGGCGACATGCGTTTCCTCGATCCCGGGCCGCTCGTGGGCGGTTATCTGTTCATCGCCATCTCCGGGTTGCTCTTCATCGCGGTGGGCGTTTTTGCGAGCTCGCTCTCCCGCAACCAGGCGGTCGCGGGCATCCTCTGTTTCTCCATGCTCTTCGCCCTGATCATCGGCGCCCGTTTTCTCGGTGACGCGGGTTTCCTTGGCCGCGACGGCCTGCAAACCGTGAAAGACGCGGTCGACTACGCCCAAGTCCTGTCGCACCGCAACGATTTCGCCCGCGGCGTGGTCGACGCGCGCCAGCTGTTGTTTTACGTGAGCGGCACCGTGCTGGCGCTAATTTTCAGCATCCTCGGCGTCGAGGCGAAGCTGCTGCACAACTGACATGGCGACGATCGACAGCTTCCGCGCCGCCCGCTGGCTCCGCACGTTCAACCTCGTGCTGCAGGCCATCCTCTTCCTCACGTTCTTTGGCGGGCTCAATTACGTCGCCCGCAATCGCCCGTGGCGCTTCGACCTCACCCGGCAGCACAAATTCTCCCTCTCACCCGAAACGCTTTCCTACATCAAGAATCTCCCGCGCCCCGTGCATGTCGTCATCACCCTCCTGGAGGACAACGACAATCCCGACGTGCACGGTCTCCTCGACGAATACGCCTACGCGACGGCCGGCAATCCGGCGGGCAAGATCACGATCGAGTTTCTCGACGTCTATCGCAACCGCCGCCGGGCCGAGGAACTCGGCGTCGATCAGGCCGATATCCTGACTCTGGTGGCGGGCGACAAACGCCGCGTCGTCCTGATTAACGATCTCTTCACGGTGAAGAACAAGCAGCGGGAAGCCTTCCAGGGCGAACAAGTACTCACGGCGGCGCTGCTCGACGTCTCGAGCCCCGGGCGGCAGAAGATCTATTTTCTCGTCGGCCACTCCGAGCTTCGTCCGGAGGATGCCGATGCCGCCCGCGGTCTCTCGGCCCTGCGCGATCAATTGAAGCTGCGGAATTTCGACGTCGAGGCGGTCGATCTGGGCGTGCTGCGCAAGATCCCGGCCGATGCCTCGCTCCTGGTCGCCGTATCGCCGCGCAACCGCTACGCCCCGGCCGAGCAGGAACTGCTGCGCCAATATCTCGGCGCCCGCGCCGGCCGCCTCATCCTGTTCCTCGCCCCCGGCCTCAGCACCGCCGCCCTTGGCCTCGAAAGCCTGCTGCTCGACTGGGGCGTGCTGGTGCACGACGACATCATCCACGACACCGGCCCGGAGAATCTGGCCGACAACCAGGACCTGCAGATCTGGGCGTTCCTGCCCCATCCGATCACCAAGACCCTGCTCGACTATCAGGCGAAGCTGACGATTGGGCTCGCCCGTACCGTCATGCCCGATCCCGGCCGGGCACTCGGCAGCGGGCTCAACACGGTCACCATCGCCGCGACCTCGAAGACGGCGTGGGGCGAGCGGGATTTCCGCCCCGGCGTGCCGGCCAGGTACGATCCCGGCATCGATACGCGGCCCCTGCCGGGAATCGATCCGCCCGATCGTCTCGGCCTGATTGTCGCCTCGGAGCGTCTCGGGGTGCGGGACAACCTCCCGTTCAGCGTGCCCGGCGGGAAGCTCGTCGTCTTCGGGACCGGAGATCTCGTGTCCAACGCCCGGATCGACAACAGCAATCTCGCCGTTTTTCTCAACGCGGTGAACTGGAGCGTCGAGCGCGATCACCAGCTCAACATCCCGCCCCGGCCGATCGAGCGGCTGAAACTCTCGCTCAGCGCGAGCGAGTTCATGAAGTTACGCTACACCCTGCTCCTCGGGCTTCCCGGCGTCGCGCTTCTGCTCGGACTGCTCGTCCATTGGACCAGGCGGAGTTAAAAAACTGAAGGCTGAAAACTGAATGACTGAATCCACTCCCTTGGCCCGCTCACCTTAGCCCGCGCGTCTCTTCCGATTTCAGCCTTCAGCCCTTCAGTCGTCTGCCTTTCCTCCCCATGCGCACCAAAGTCACGCTCATCCTGATCTTCCTGAACGTCGCGCTGTTTTTTTTCATCTTCAAATTCGAGCGCAACTGGCGCACCGAGGCGGCCTCGCTCGAGGCGCGCCGGCGCGTGCTCGGAACGGAGGCCGGGGACATTCGCACGCTCGAGGTCACCAGCGCTGCCGCGGGCGGTTCCTTCGGCCTCGTGCGCACCCGCGACACGTGGCTCCTCACCAAGCCGCTCGACTGGCCCGCCAATCCCCACGCCGTCAGCAGCATTGTCAACGAACTCCAGCTGCTCGAGCACGAGACCAGTTTTCGCGTGGTCGACCTCGCGCAGACCAAACAGTCGCTGACCGATTACGGCCTCGACAAAGCGAAGATCACCGTCGCGTTTAGTTCCGGCGATCCGGCCGCGGGAGCGAACGCCGCGCGACCGAAGACGTTGCTGCGGATTGGCGACACGACCAAGGACGGCAAGCGGGTCTATGTGCTCTCGCCCAACGGGGAACGGGTCCATGTCGTTGGCCGCACCTTGATCGACCGCCTGTCCCTGCCGCTCGATCAACTCCGGGCTGACACGCTGCTCACCATCCCGGTGTTCGAGGCGCGCTCGCTCAGCGTGCAGACCGCCAATCCCGATCAAACGCGGGGCAGCGGCGCCGCCGGGGTGCGGGTTCGGATCCGCCGCGACGGCGCGCGCTGGACCTTCGAGACCCCGATCATCGCCCGGGCGGGCAAGTCCGCCGTCGAGCTCACGATCAACGACCTCAACGCGCTGCACGCCAAAACCTTCAATCCGCCCTCACCCGCCACCGCACCCTCGGCCACACCCGCGCTTCGGATCATGCTCGAAGGCAACAACCGCTACGAGACCCTTTTCCTGGGCGCGGCCGTCCCTCCCGCCGGCGGCGGCGATCCAAGTGCGCAGCCCGCCGCAAGCGTGGAATACTACGCGCAGCTCGACGGCCGCAACGCGCTCTTCACCGTCGTCGTGCCGGTCCTGCTCGTCGACACGCTGCGCAATGCGCAGGAAAGCCTCCGCGAGAAACGGATTCTCGACTTCGACACCCAGGCCGTCACCGCCATTACTCTCGCCGCCCCCGTGCAGCCCGGCGCGCCGCTGACGCTGCAGCGACTCGAAGCCACGGCGGGGGCAACGGCCGACGCGGCCCCACGCTGGCAGATCATCCAGCGCGGGGAGGGCGCGCTGGGTCCGCAGACGCTCCCCGCCGATCGCGCCGCGGTGCAGCGGCTGTTCGAACAACTCACGCTGCTCAGCGCGGACAAGTTCACGAGCGACGCGCCCACTAGCGCCGACCTCGAAAGCTGGGGCTTCAACCGGCCCGAGCGCGAGATCACCCTCACTTTCGCGGGCAACATCACCCCGGTGGTCCTGCGGCTCGGCACCGACGCGAGCCGCAGCGTCGTCTACGCCCGCGTTGGCACCCCGGTGGATCCGGGCACGTCCATTTACGCGGTCAAGATCGACGTCCGGCGCGAGCTGCCGATCGAGGCCAGCGAGTGGCGCGACCGTTCGCTGCGCGAACCGCTCCCCCCGGGCGCGCGCTTCACGGCGCTCAAGGTGAGCGACGTCGACTCCCGGCAGCTCGTATTCGAAACCACCTTCAACGCGGCCGGGGAGCCCGCCAGTCCGCCGCGCGATCCGAAAGCCGTGCAGGACGTGCTCGCCCAGCTGCGCACCTTGCGGGCGAAAAGAATTCTTCCGGCCGGATTCGCCGACCGGGTTTCCGTCGCGGGCGACGAGCGCCCCTGGCGATTTCAGCTCGAGGCCACGCTTTCGCTCCCCGGCGGCGGCGGCGTGGAGCAAACGGGCACGCTGATCCTCTTTTTGACCGAACGGCTCGGCGGCGCGCAACAATTCGCCGGCTCCCGGGAGCTCAATGCGATCTTCGAAATCGAGCAGCCCTTCGTCGACGCGCTCTGGGCCCTCATTGCACGCGATCCCGGGCCGCCGCCGGCGACGGCGGAGACGCCAACCGCCAGATCTCCCAACGCCAGATGATGCGCAGACGTTTTTTTGTAGCGGCGGTCTATGACCCGATCCATCACCTTCGATTCTGATCCTGCAAACCCGGCGGTCTTAGCCGTAACGATGCAGTCGAGATGTAGGGGCGT
>JACQWL010000256.1 GCA_016209255.1 Verrucomicrobiota bacterium | reverse complement strand
TGGCGCTCAGCGCCTCGCGGGTGGTGGCTCTCTCCAGATCAAACACCACCGTTGGCTCCGGCCACGCGGCCGCCACTTGCTCCGCCAGCGTCGTCTTTCCGACCTGCCGCGCCCCTAGCAACGCCACCACCGGCGACTCCGCCAACCGCACCCAGATAGCATCCAACAAGGTCTTGCGCGCGATAGATTGTTGCATATCAGATTACTAAAATACGATATTCGACAAACTCAGTCAAGCATTTGAGGCCCATTGTCGTAAATCGCACCCTGCGCAGGACGTTTTGCAGCAATCCTTCGCGGCCCCATTCCATTGACTGCGCTCCGCACCTCAATCTTGCCGGTGACGGCCTCGGTGATGCGGGCGGTGCGGTATTTCACACCTTGAAGAGAATCCCATGCTCGTCGGTGTCAGCCGGCCGGTTTCGTGGTGGGTGCGCACGTTGGCCTGCTCGGCGGCCTGCGGGGGGGCGGACGGGGTCTGCCTGTTACATGTTAGGAACTGACCATCGTTGGGCCGTCGGAACGTAACCGGTAACAGACTGGCCCCGTCCGATTGCCGGCGACGAGCTAAAAATATCCGCCCTTGGCGGTGATTTGGTGGATGGTCTGGCCTTCGGCGACCCAGCCAAAGATCTTCTTCTCGTTGGCGTGAATCTCCTCCGCCCGCACGAGCACGTCGTAGGCGATGTCGCGCGGAATACAGAGCACGCCGTCGATGTCGGCGAGGATCACATCGCCCGGCTTGATCACCACATCGCCGATCTTAATCGGCACCTGGTAGTGGGTGATGAGGCAGCGGCCGAGACTCCCGTTCGGGATGCGGTATTTGTAGTAAACCGGAAAGTTCTTCTCCTTGATTTGGTGCGTGTCGCGAATGCCGCCATCGATGCACGCGGCGCGCACGCCCTTGCCCACGGCAGTGGCTGTCATCACCCCGCCCCAAAGCGTCGCCTTTTCGTCATTGCTCGTGTCCCACATCACAAAGCTGTCGGCGGCGATGGCGTCCAGCATCTCGGTGCGGAAGGTCAGCTCGCCGGTGATTTTGACGTTCGGCGCGCTTTTCACCGTGAACGCGACGCCGGCGACCGTGTGGTCGTCGTTGAGCGGGCGCAGGTAGCCGGGCAATGCCTGATCGAGCAGGCAGAACTCGCGCAGCACGTCGCACACGGCACCGGTGTAGAGCTGCTCGAAGCGGGTGAGCAGTTCCTTCACCGGCACCGGGAATTTTTTGGTCGAGATGCTCTCGCGCGCGGCGATGAGTTTCTCGAGTTTCATCATCTTGGCTTCCCTTTGCAGGAGGCTTTCGGGTTTGGTGGAGGGAGTCATGGAGGACAAAATTGGTTCAAGTGTAGGGGATGCGGGCGGTGTCGAGGATGCCCTTCATGTAGCCGAGGGCGAAGAGCCGGCCGAGGTAGGAGTAGCCGGGCGGGAGATCTTCCTCGCCGGCGAGCGACGGGACGTGGTCGACGCGAATCGGCCCGCGGAAGCCGAGTTCGGCGTACAACCGGAGCATCGCCGGCATGTCGGTCGGGCCGTTGTCGTGGAATGTCTCCGTGAAATCCTCCGCCGTGCCTTCCACGTCGCGGAAATGCACAAACGCGATCCGATCTGCGAAACGGCGTACCGTCGCCGCCACGTCGCAACCCATCGCCTTGAAATTCGCCTGGCAAAACGTGATGCGGTGCGAGAGCGACGGGCTCAACGCCATCGCGCGCGCAAACGCATCGGGGCTCGTAAAGATCCGGCCCACGCCGCGCAACGGCGAGATCGGCGGGTCGTCGGGGTGCAATCCCAGCTCCACGCCGGCCTGTTCCGCCGCAGGCAACACGGAACGGACGAAGTATGCGTAGTTGTCCCAGAGTTTCTCCTCGCTGACGCGGTCCTCCGGCGGGACGGGTGCGGGATCGAGCGCGCTAAGCTGGAAGCGGTTGGTGATCGCCCCGCCCCGCGCCGGCACCCGCATATCCGTGCGGCACCAGCCGATCGTGGCCATGAAATTGTAGCAGAGCAGCCCGATGCCGAGTTCGCCCATGTTGGCGAGCATGCGCTGATAAAGCGCGAGATCCTCGTCGCGACCGTCGAGCCCGAGCTTGATCCGGCGCATCTCGAACTCGTCGCCCTCGAGGCCGATGAGCGTGAGCCCGGCGTCGGCGAACCGCCGCTGCACGGTGCTCAATGCATCGATGTCCCATGGCGGGTTGAGGTCCGTGTCGCGCGGATGGCAGCGGGCGATGGTGTGCGTGACGCCGGCCTGCCGCGCGAAATCCCACGAGCGGTCGCGTTTCGAAGGGAGAAAGTCGGCGAGGATCATTGGTCCGAGTCGGTGTTCTCCCCTGTGCCTTCGCTTTTTTGCGGTTCAGTCGGTTTCATGTCATGGTTCAGGCGTCGGCCGGTTGGGCTCCTATGCTGCGGTGGCGCCGGTCTGCCCGGCAATCAGCTGGGTGCAGCCGCCAGCGGTGAATTTCAGTTCGCGCATCAACGCCGGCCGCACCGCGCTGTCGAAATCCTGGGGAAAACCCAGCAGGGTGAGGGCGCCGACCAGCTCGCGCTCGTGCCCGTGAAGCGATGCGGAAAGGGTGTGGATGTGTGGCTGATAGGAACCGTTGTCGAAGCAGCAGCCCTGCCGCCGGGCTTCGCGCACGCGGCGGAGGACGTCCTCGCGTTTTTGAAAACGCCACACCTCCGCCGGCGCGTCCTCGAGGATCCGCGCCACTTCGTCGTCGGCGAGCGCGGCGAGGAACGTCGCGCCGCTCGAGCCGATCGCGAGCGAAACGACCGATCCCACGCGGGAGGTGATGGCCGTACCCTTCGGCGAATGGGCGCTGTGGATCGTCACCGCGTCGTCGCCCTGCCGCACGGTGAGCTTGGCGGTGAGTCCGGTGGTGCGGGCGAGCTGGGTGAGCGGATCGCGGATCGTTTCGATCAGCAGCTCGTGGCGGAGCAGCGGACGCAGTAGCGGCACGAGGCCGAAGGAGAGTTCGAACGTGCCGGCGGCGCCGGATCGCAGCCAGCCCTCCGCCACGAAGGATTGGAGGATGCGGTAGCAGGTCGTCGGCGAGATGCCCAGCGTGGTGGCAAGGCCCTTCGTGGTCGCGGTGCCGCTGTCGTGGGCGACGGCTTCGAGCACGCGGATCGCCTTGCGCAGGACGGGCACGGTATGCGCGGTCTTGGCCGCAGGGGTCTTGGAGAGCATATTCTGTAATGAAAACGGGCGGCGGGCCTGAAACTGAAACCCGCCCGAAATCGCTCTTGCGTTTGGCGCGGGACGTCAAGCCCGGTTTGTCTGGAATTTCAATACAGAATAAATAAAGCCATTAAGGACGTTGACGGGCATCAATTGCGCTTACGAAGCTCGACCATCCCGGCCTGCTCCCGCCCTTCCATCCCGCCACGGCGCAGATCCTCTCCGGAGCAAAGTCCCAAGAAAACCGAGGAATACCAAGATTTGGATACGGTCCGCGCGGCGCGCGGGCCTCACCCGCCACGGTCCAGGCGGCTTCCGTCACGGTGCCGACGACCCTGAAGGAAATCTTCAACGGCGGTTCGCGCTTCCGCGAGACCATCACGTCGAAGGCGGCCGTGCTCCAGAGCTACTGGCTGGACAACCTCCTCGTCACGACTGCCGGCCTCCGCCGCGATGAGTCTGACCGGTTTTCGCCGCTCACCAATTTCGCCTACGACACGGCCCGGGCCGACTCCTACGTAAAGGGCTTCGAGGACTACAATGTTTACTCCTTCCAGGAGGTCAAAGTCGGCAAGGAGATCAAGAGCTACAGCGCCGTCCGGCGCTGGCCCCAGAAGCTGCTCCGACTGCCCCAGGGCGTCGACGGCAGCGCCTTCATGAATGTCTCGACCAACTTCACCCAGGGTGAGACGATCCAAACCAATATCGCTCCGACCGCCAAAGCGGTCATCGCCGCGCTGCGCCCGGTCTGGGACGAGCTCGCGAACAAGCCCCGCACCAACTATCCGACCGGCTTCGTTCTCGGCACGCCGCTCCCCGGTAGCGTCGAGACCGTCGGCTCCTTCGTCAGCAACACCGTTTACATTCCGTTCGCCACGATGCTCGCCACCGAGGGTTCGGCCGCGGCGGAACAACGCAAATACCGCGCGAACCTCGTGACGAACTACCAGTTCTCCAAGGAAAGCATCCTGGGCGGCTGGAGCGTTACCGCCGGCATCCGCTGGCAGAGCAAGCTCGGCATCGGCTATCCCGCAAAATTCAAGGCCGACGGTTCGGTGGACCTTGGCATCGGCAATCCCTACTACGCCCCGGCCGAGACCAATGTCGACCTGACCATCAGCTACGGCCGCAAGCTTTGGAGCAACAAGATCGATTGGAAAGCGTCGTTGCAGGTCCGCAACGCCTTCGCGTCGGGCGGGGATTTTATTCCCGTCACGGTGCAACCCACCGGCCAGGTCGCATCCTATCGCCTCGCCCCCGAACAGCGGATCTACCTGACAAATTCGTTCTCGTTCTAAACTCGGTGCAACTGGCGTCTTCTTGCCGACGTCGCCCAACAGAGACTGAAGTCCCGGCCACCTTCTCTTCGTGCGCCAATTTCCACCGGCGCCGTTCGGACTGGGAGAACGGCGCAGCGCGCGCGCGTCGGCGGGAGCTTGCCCGTCGCGTCGCCGTGGAGCCCGCCGGTCCCGCGTTGGAGTCGGCCGCGGGTCACGACCCTTGTTTCTCTATTGAATCGATTAAAATGCCACCGCTCGCCGGCAGCGTAGTTCTTGGCTCTGAAAAGCAGGTCGAGGGCGCGGGTGCCGGGCGACATAACTTCAATACAGAAAATATTACCTCAATAAGGGCATTGACCGGACGCTTCCGAGTTCACGACTCTTTGGCCGATCAGCGGCGGCTCCCCTTCATTTCCGACCCGGTGCCACCTGACTTCTGGTCCCGCCACCGGCGATCAAGCTCCGCAAGCGCATCCGCAAAACTTCAGCCCTGCTCCCATGAATACCACGACCATCCCCGGCACTATCTGGCGCTTGCTTTCGGTCCTCGCGGCGCTCTCCGTGCTCCCGTTGCGCGCGCAAACCGCGCCGGAAAAACCGAAAGATGAAGAAATCCTGGTGCTGTCGCCCTTCACCGTGCAGACCAGCAAGGACGTGGGCTACGAAGCCAGCAGTTCCCTGGCGGGCACGGGGCTGAACACCAAACTCACCGATCTCGGCGCGTCGGTTTCCGTGGTGACGGCCAAATTTCTCGAAGACATCGGCTCCACCAACCTGAAGGACGTTGTGATCTATCAGGCCAACATGGAGGGAAGGGGATTCGGCGGCAATTTCTCGGGCGTGACGCCTGCTCTGGCTGGCGTCACGGGCGAGCCCAGTCTGACCAACGGTCCGGTTGGAACGCGGGTGCGCGGACTGGCCGACGCCACCCTTGCCCGGAATTTCTTCCGGAGCATCATTCCATCGGACGGCTACAACACCGATCGCGTGGAAATCAATCGCGGCGCCAACGCGCTGCTCTTCGGCGTCGGCAGTCCCGCGGGCATCGTCAACACGTCCACCACGACGGCGGACCTGCGCAAAAAATCCGGCCGCGTTGAATTTCAGGCCGGAAGCTACGGCACGTGGCGGGCAACGCTCGATTACAACCATGCGCTCTTGAAGGATCAATTGGCCATCCAAGTCGCCGCGGTGAAAGGTGATGAACGATTCCAGCAGAAGTTCGCCTATAACGACACCGAGCGAAAGCAGGTCACCGGCGCGTGGGACATCAAACCGCTGCGCGATCGCGGTCTGCTGAGTTCGACTACGCTGCGGGCCGGCTACGAAAAAGGGGCCATCACCTCCAACCGGCCGAGGGTGCTGACCCCATCCGACCGGTTCTCGTCGTGGTTCGATGCGACCCTGCCCGCTTCGCTCAAGGCCCTGGGGGCCCAGGGCAAGGTGACTTACAATCCGACCACCGCCCCGTTTGGCATTTTCACCGCGGCGGCCAGAAACGCCACGATCGGCACGGTCGACAACGTCAACCGGTCGCCGACCTTCGTCTTTCAGGATGTGAACGCGACCGCGCCGCGGGACAATATTCCATTATCTCCCTCCGGCCAGACGGTGTTGGGCCGCGCTTTTGTTTCGAACAACGTCTACTTTCCGGCCACGGGCCAGACGGGCACGGTTCAAGCCGCCTATTCCCGGGAGATGAGTCGCGTCCGGCAGGACTATGCATTTCCGGACCAGGCTTTTTACACGGCGGAGAACATGACCGACCCGACGGTCTTCAACTTCTTCGACCACCTCCTGGCCGGCCCCAACTCCGTGGCCATTTCCCACCTGGAGTCCGCGGACCTGTCGTTGCAGCAACTCTTCCTGGACCGGAAGGCCGGCATCGAGGTTTCGTTCAACCGGCAACGCTGGGATGAGAGCCTCCAGAGCCTGCTGACGGCGAGTTCGCCGTATATCTCGATTGACGTGAACACCCGCATGTGGACCGGCGAGGTGAACCCGAACTTCGGCCGGCCTTTCATTTCGACGGCTGGAAACGCGAGCTACAATCAGCAGAAAATCGAGACCTCGCGGGCAAAAATGTATTACGAGCTTGATCTGGGGAAAAAACTGCCGAACCGGATCGGCGGGATTCTCGGCAAGCACGTTTTTTCCCTCCTGGCGCAGCGGGAAAAACTGACCACCGAATCTCACAGCGGAGGAAGAATGTTTTACACGCCCGACTTCTGGGCCAACGGCAACAACCAGAGCCGCCTTGCGCCGCAAAGCAAGCAGCCCGTGGCCTGGGTGTATCTCGGCCCCTCGATGGCCAATTTGTCGACGCCCAGCGGAGCCAACCTGCCCGGTTTGCAGCAAAACCTGATGAATTTCGAGAACGAGGTAAACGGCAAGGGCGTGGTGCTCACCCGGGTGCCGCCGCCGAGCGCCGCCGTCGCGCCGCAGGCCGCCTACAACCCGTTCTACACGGCGGTCGACCTCAGGCACGAGGACCGGAAGGTCACGAACACGGCCAGCTCGGCCGTTCTCAACGAACGAACCCTGGACTCGCTGGCCTTTGCGCTGCAGAGCAACTGGCTCTGGGACCACCTTGTTTCCACGGTTGGCTGGAGAAAGGAAAAGTCCTCCATCCGCGGCGTAAATGCGCCGATCGATCCCGGCGGCGAAGCTTACGCGTTGGTCGCGAATCCCTCGTTCAGCCTGAACAACCCCTCGATCGTGCCCCAGAAATTCAGCAAGACGTTGTTTGTCTGGAGTGGCGTCGCCAAGATGCCTGAGAAGTGGCTGCGCCGCGCCCCGGTGATTTCCGCGCTGAACGCCTACTATGGCAGTTCGGAAAATTTCAATCCGCCCGCCGGCCGGACCATTGATGCGTTTGGCGTAGCCATCGCGCCGCCGCGCGGAGTCACCAAGGAGAAGGGAATTTATTTCGAAGCGTTCAATGGCAGGCTCACCGCCCGGGTGAATTTCTTTGAAACGACGCAAACCGGAAGTTTCAACGGCACGGTGGGCGGACTTGCGGCCACCGTCGTGAGCATCCAAACCCAAGCATATAATAGCGTGCAAAACGGCTGGGTGCCCAATGCCGGCAGCGGGTTTCCCGCCGGCTACATCCCCCCGCCTCAGGCGCTGCTCGATTTGTTCAACTGGAAAGTGCAGAACGGCACGCCGACGTCCAGCAACCCCGGCGTGAACGACACGAGCGACTACGTGACCAAGGGCAAAGAACTCGAAATCATGTTTCGGCCGACCCGCGGCTTGTCGTTTATGATGAACGTCTCCGAACAGAACTCGGTCCGGACCAACACCGGCGCCGCCACCCGGAAATTGCTGTTCGATACCCCGACCTCCACCGGAAAACCGCTGGCCACCGAATGGCTCTCCGATTGGACGTACTATATCCCCTTTTCCCAGGCTTCCATCGCCCGCATCGGCGATCGGACCGAGCCAAACATGATGGGGTCCACTTTTCAGCGCAACGTTCTGAACATCTTCAATACCGCCGCCGCGGGCGATGGCGCCGTCGTGCAGGAGTTGCGCCGGTGGCGGGCGAATTTCGTCGGCAACTACGAATTTCAAGGGGAACGGTTGAAGGGCTTTGGTGCCGGCGCCGGCGTCCGCTGGCTCGACAAGTCGGCCATCGGTTATCCGGTGGCTTCGTTCCGGGCCGATCTCACCCCGGTGCCGGCGGGCGCGGTGGCCTTGCCGAGCGATCTGCGTATTTCGGATGTGCGGCATCCCTTCTACGGCCCGCCGGAAACGAGTTATGATGCGTGGGTTTCCTATCAGAGAAAAATCCTGAACGGAAAGGTGGGATTGAAGATCCAGCTCAACGTCAAAAACATCTTCACCCACAACGAGCTCATTCCGACCGTCATCAATCCCGATGGCTCAATCCCGGTCTGGTCGATCGCCGAGGGGCGGAAGTTCACGCTCACGACCAGATTCTCGTTCTGATCGCGGCATGAAATCCCTGGGCTTTGTGCTGACGTCGATCCTGGTGCTTCAAGGCGCCCTCGCCACCGAACCCGTGCTGACCCCCGACTGGAGTAAATTTTCCCCGCAGCCGGCCGGCGTGGCCGGCGTTCGCGTCGTGAAAATCAGCTCGGGCGGCACGCTCCACCGGTTTTTCGACACCTCGCCCTTCAGCCCGTCGGGGCGCTATCTGGCGCTGTTTCGTTTTCCGCGCGAGGATCGTTCACCGCGACCGGGCGAAACGGGCAAAGTGATCCTCGTCGATCTCCTTTCCGGCGAGGAGCGCGTGGTGGCCGAATCGCGCGGCTACGAGCTGCAGCTGGGCGCCAACGTCCAGTGGGGTGCCACCGATGCCGAGCTCTATTTCAATGATGTCGACCCCGGGACCTGGACCGCTTTCGCGGTGCAACTCAATCCGCTCACCGGCGCGTCCCGGCGGCTTGGCGGCACCGTCTTCATGGTGTCACCCGACGGCAGGCAACTCGCCTCCTACAATCTCATTGTCTCGCGGCGCGCGCAGGTTGGCTACGGTGTTCTCGTGCCAGAGGAAGCGATGCCGCCGCGCCACGTCGGTCCCGTGGGCTCCGACGGTGTCGACCTCACCGATGTCGCCACGGGCGTCAGCCGTCGCATCGTGACCATCCGCGAAATCTACGAGCGATCGCAACCGAGCATCGCAATCCCCAACCCCGATGATTTCGAATACTACTGCTTTCAGGTGAAATGGAATCCCCAAGGCACGCGACTGCTGGCAACCGTGCAATGGAGTCTGCGGGCAAACCGAAATTCAGCGGGCTCAGCCGCAGGCGGCGGCCGGCGGCGCGCGGTGATCACGATGCGACCGGACGGCTCGGAGCTGCGCACTGCGATCACGCCCGAGCAATGGGCGAAAGGCGGCCACCACATCAACTGGATGCCCGATGGCAAGCATCTCTCGATGAACCTGAACATCGATGGTCAACCCGGCCTGGAACTCATCTCGGTTCGCTCCGACGGCACCGATCTCAAAGTCATCTTCAAGCCGGGCTCGGGTCATCCATCGCAACATCCTGGCGGGCGTCCGTTCGTCATCACCGATGCCTATCCGGATGAGCCAGTCGCGGCGCACGATGGCACCTCCCCGCTCCGCCTGCTCGATCTCGTGCGCGGCACCGAGCAAACCGTCGCGAAGATTTTCGTTTCCATGACGGCGGGGGAGTTTCGCGTGGACCCGCATCCGGCGTGGGATCGCACCGGACGCTTCGTGGTGTTCAACGGGTTTGTCGACTGCACGCGCAATGTCTTCATCGCCGATCTCTCGGCGTTGATCGGAAAGTGATCATGGACGTCGCGTCTGCACTGCTGCGCGCCTGCCTCCGGCGCCACGGGTGGGCCGGTGGCAAAGCGCCGTGTGCTCTCGGCAATGCCAAGGAACTTCGAATAATGAAAACCAGCAATTGGCTCCAGTGGGCAATGGCAATTGCCGTGGGTTGGGCCGCAGTGGGCACAGCCGCGGCTGGACCGAAGATTGAAACGGCGCCGGATCGCGCGAAGACCACCCTGAATCCGCGGCTCCGGCAAATCGGCACGATCAAGCCGCGCCGCGCGAACGAGATTCCAGGGTCGAACTGGACTCTGGGGTGCGAGACCCTCGATCGCGACTTCGCGGACTTTCAGCAATACAAGGAGTATATCGTGCCGCTCGGCATCAAGACCATCCGGCTGCAAGGGGGCTGGGCCAAGACCGAGAAGGCGAAGGGGACCTATGACTTCACCTGGCTGGATACGATCATCGATGATGCCCGCGGACGGGGCCTGAACATCCTGCTGGAAACCGACTACGGCAACCCGATCTACAAAGGCGGTGGCGGCTGGGACTTGGCGGGCGGCTTTCCCACCTCCGAGGAGGGCCTGGCGGCCTGGGATCGTTGGGTGGAGGCCATGGCGCTCCGCTACAAGGGCAAGGTCCGCGACTGGGCGATGTGGAACGAACCGGACATTAACAAGCAGCACAAGCCGGGCGACATCGCTGCGTTCAACATCCGCACGGCGGAGATCATCAAACGCGTGATTCCCGATGCGCGAATCGCGGGACTCTCCCTGGCAAGTTCCAGCCCGAAGCTTTTGGAGGATTGCCTGAAGGTCCTGGCAGAAAAAGGGAAGGTGGATCTCTTTCACTGGTTCATCTACCACGGTTATGCCTTTAACCCCGACACCTCGTACCAAAACGTCGAGGAACTGAAGGCGACGCTGGCGAAGTACTCGAAGACGGCAAAGATGCGGCAGGGGGAGAACGGGTGCCCGTCGGAGAAGGCGACGAAGTTCGCGCTCTCCAATCACCCCTGGACCGAATCCAGCCAGGCCAAGTGGGATTTGCGGAGAATGCTGGGGGACCTCGGCCACGATGTGGAGTCGGCCGTCTTCACCATTTGCGATTTCAACCACACCGGTCGCGAGATCAACCGCAAGGGCCTGCTCTGGGCCACGGCGGACAAGACGGTGGAGAAGATCAAGCTGGCCTACTATTCGGTGCAGAACGCCGTCGCGGTGTTCGACAGCACGCTGGAGCGGGTGCGGGAGCCGGCGGTGGCGGTGATGTACGGCAAAGGGACGGCGAGCTATGCCTACCGCCACAAGACGACGGGCCGGGCTCTGATCGTACTGTGGGACAACTCCGGCACGCCGGACGATGCGTTTGTGACGCGACCGGCGCAGGTGGTCGTGAAGGGTTTGGCGATGAAGGACCCGGTCTGGGTGGATCTGGTTTCGGGGCGGGTTTACGCCATCCCGGCGGACCGCATCACCAGCGCAGGTGCCTTCACGATTTTCAAGGACGTCCCCCTCTACGATGCCCCGGTGCTGATTGCGGAAAAGGGCTTGGTGCTGAAATGAAACGTGTCCCGCCAGTGGAGCGCGCTACGGAGCGAACCCAACGACCCCGGCCATGAAATCCGCTCGCGCCACGCCCATCGCCTTCAGTGGAGCCGCAAGCGTCGCGGCGGCGGCGCTCGGCTCGGCCCCGATGAAGCGCGTTCGTGCAGTCCTCGCCTTCGGCGGCCTGTGGCTTCTGGCCGCGGCGCTCGGCGCTGCGGATTCCGCAGACTCCGTTGCCCCCGGGAAGACGTACGTCTACAAACACTCCGCCGGCATGCCGCATGAACTGGAGATCTATTTTCCACGAAACCACGATCCGGCGAACCGCCGGGCACCCGGTCTGTTGCTGTTTCACGGCGGCGGTTGGAGTCGTGGCAGCCCGGAACAATTTCGGCTGGCGTGTACGTACTTCGCCAGCCGTGGACTCGTGGCGGCCACGGCCAACTATCGCATGCACCGCAAGGAGGATGTCCCCGGCCTGCCGCCGGGTGAATCCTACAAGCGGGTGTGCGTCACCGACGCCAAGAGTGCCATCCGCTGGATGAAGCAGCATGCCGCGGAACTGGGTCTGGATCCCCGCCGCCTCATTGTCGGAGGAGGTTCGGCGGGCGGACACATCGCGGTGCTGGCGACAATCAACCCCGGGCTCGACGATCCCGCCGACTCGAAGGCGTTCGATACTTCGGTCGCGGCCTACGTGCTCTTCAATCACGCGTTTGCGCCGAAGGACACTGATCGCGAGGTGAACGTGATGGCCCATCTGGATCCCGGCTTTGCCCCCGCCATCGTCTTCTTTGGCTCGGAGGATCGCTGGAGGCCCGGATGGGACGCCGCGCAGCAGAAACTCAAGTCGATGGGAAACACGACGGCCAAAGTATGGATCGCCCAGGGCCACATCCATGGATTCTATCTCGAGCAGCCCTGGCACGACCTTACGCTTGCTGCGGCGGACCGCTTCCTCGTGCGTCAAGGTTTCCTCAGCGGCGAGCCGACCCTTGTGCTCCCCGCCGTTGGCGCAAAACTCGTGCAAGCTCCGTGAACTCCTCCTTCCCTGCCATCGCTGCCAGGTACGCCCGCCGGTCGTTTGGTCCAAAGGGGTGCGCCTGCGAAGGGTCCCTTTACAGAACGACCTCAAAAATTGCAGTTTCGTGGAGGCGGGGTGCCCTCACCCCGCGGGATTCTGCCTCCGACGCGCCAGCCCGCGCGGTGAGGGCACCGTGCCCCCATCGATCCGGACTAATGACGTTGTGTAGTGTGTCGCTGTGGATGATCGGAGGCGTCGCCCTGGCGTCGCTGCGCGCCGAATCCCCGGTGCCGGTCATCGCTGTCGATGCGCGCCAGTCCATCGGCACCAACGATCGATTTTGGGCCAACGCGGTCTTTCATCCGACCGAGTATCTCGACAGCGAGTGGGGCCGGGAGCATCTGGCGCTACTGCGCTCGGCCGGGGTGACGCTCAACAGCGTACGGATCTACAATCAACTGGAGGACGCGGCGTACCGGAAGGACGACGGCACGGTTGGCTATCGCTGGGACCATTTCGACCGGCGGGCCGATCTGATTCTGGCCCAGGGGTGCCGGCTGTTGGTTTCGTTTTATTCGATGCCGCCGCAAATCGCCGCCAACCCGGATACGCACCGGAAGCGGCCGTTTCTCGACGGAAAGAAGATCTATATCGGCCCGCCGCAGGATTACCGGCAGTGGCAGGAGGCGTGCGCTGATTTCACCCGTCACGTGGTTGCGCGGTATGGCGCGGACCGCGTGGCGCAGTGGCGCTTCACGTGTTGGAACGAACCCGATCTGAGCGGTTTTTGGGCGAAGGGCAACCTGCTCGAGTATCGCAAGCTCTACGATCACTTCGCCGCCGGCGTGAAATCAGTGTTCACCCGGGTGCCGATCGGCGGCCCGGTGCTGTCCGGCACGCACACGTTCGCCAAACCGGATAACTTCCGCGAATTCCTCCGGCACATTACCGTCAGCACCAACCATGCCACGGGCCAGACGGGCAGTCCGATCGACTACCTGGCGGTGCACACCTATGGCGGCAGCGGCGCCGCCGGGAGCAAGTACAGCAAGTTCCCGAGCGTCGAGTATATGATGGAGCAGCAGCGACGCCTGGCGGCGATGCGGGATGAATTTCCGCAGCTTCGCGCCGTGCCAATCGTGGTGCAGGAGTGGGGAGTCAGTTCCGCGGGCACGACGGGCATGGACAAGCAGCCCCTTGCCGAGGTCCGCAACACGCCGTACGCGGCGGCCTTCCTCACGACGCTGGTTGCGCGGCAACTCGAATGGCGGCGGCGCGAACGACCGCGCGTCGAAGATCTCTTCATCTGCCTCTCGGGTTACGAGATGGAGCGCCGGCGTGACTTCGAGGGCAAACGGACCGTCCAGACGCTGCGCGGTTTCGACAAGCCGCTCTTGAACGGCTACCGGTTGCTGGCGCGCCTCGGAGCGGAGTGGATCGCGTGCGGCGTCGAACCCGCGTCCGACGACGTCGTGGCGTTCGGCACGCGCGACGGGGATCGGCGAGTGTCGGTGCTGCTGGCGCATTTCCGTCCGGACCGGCCGCAGGGCGATGAGCCGGCACGGACGGTCCACGTGCGCCTGGCGCATCCATGGCCGGCCGGCACGCCGGCGACATTGCGCCACTGGCGGATCGATGGCGCACACAGCAATGCGTACGCGGTCTTCACCGCGCTCGGCCGGCCGAAGGAACCGACGGCTGCACAGGTCGAGCAGATCAAGCGGCGCATGGGGATCGAGGAACTCGAACCGGCGCGGTCGCTCCGGCTGGGGGCGTCGGCGGAGCTGCCGGTGGAGTTGCCGTGCAACGCGGTGTCGCTGCTGGAATGGGAGCGACGGCCCTGAACGGCTTTGGATCCTGCTCTGAACTTTAACCATGGCCGCCACCTCCGCTCTCCTCCTTGCCGGACTTCTACGCATCGCGTGGGCCGGCGACACCCCGTGCGTCGCCCTCGCTGCGGGCGATTTGTCGGCCGACTGCGCCCGCGTGCTCGGCACGCCGGCGCAGGTCGTTCGAACCGGTCCCGCCGAAATCTCGCTGGCATTGGATCCGACCCTGTCGGGCGGGCCCGAGGCGTGGCGCGTGGAGGTGGTTCCGGGTGGCGTGCGCATTGCCGGCCGCGATCCCCTCGGGCTGGTTTACGGCATCTACGCCTTCAGCGAACGCTGTCTCGGCGTCGACCCCTTGTGGTTCTGGAAGGGCATGCCGCCGGAGCGGCGCGCGCGAATCGAACTCGCGCCGCAGACCTTGGCCTCGACGCCGGCGAAGTTTCGCTACCGCGGCTGGTTCATCAACGACGAGGATCTGCTGACGGAGTTTGGCACGAGTGCCGGGCCGCGGCACATCGACTACCCGTTCTATTCGCGCGTGATCGACCTCGCGATGGCGGAGCGGATTTACGAGGCGCTGCTGCGGCTGGGAGGTACCCTGGTCATCCCCGCCTCGTTTGTGGATGTGATGAATCCGCCGGAGGCGGAATTGGTGCGCCGGGCCGTGGCGCGCGGGCTGTATGTGACGCAGCACCACGTCGAGCCGATGGGCGTGAGTCATTTCGGTTTTGAGAACTACTGGCGGGCGCGGGGGCAGAAGAAGGATTTCCGCTATGCCACGGAGCCCGACGCAGTGCGCGAGGTCTGGCGGGCCTATGCGGCGAAGTGGCGCGACCTCGGCGGTGATCAAGTGGTGTGGCAGCTCGGGATGCGGGGACGCGGCGATCGGCCGATTTGGAACAACGACGAGGCGATTACCCCGGAGACGGCGGGCGACTTCATCTCGCGCGCAATGGGCGACCAATGGCAGATCGTGCGCTCGGTGGATCCCCGGCCGGAACCACCCGCGACGACGACACTCTGGGCGGAGGGCGCCGAGTTGATGGCGGGAGGCAAACTCAAGCTGCCGCCCGGCATCACGGTCGTGTTTTCCGATCTTGGGGCTTCGCAGGAATTGCAGCGCGATTTCCATACCAGCCCGCGGCTGCCCCATTATCGTTACGGCGTGTACTACCATGTGGCGTACTGGGTGCGGGGGCCGCATTTGGTGCAGGGAGTCGCGCCGGAGCGAATCGTCGGAATCTTCAAGCAACTCGAGGCCCGCGGCGACACCCACTATGCGATCGTGAACGTGTCGAATGTGCGCGAACACGTGCTCGGCGCGCACACCTTCATTCGCACTGCCTGGCACGGCGCACAACGACCGCTGGTGCAGACACTCGATGAGTTTGCCCCGGCGGCGACACGTCGGTTCATGGCCGCGTTTCACGCCGCGCTGGTTCGCCGGCCGGATGGAGTCTGGCTGCAGGACGGGGACTGCGTCGATGCAGCGAACACTTACCTGCGGCTGAAGAAACCGGCGGAGCGGGCGGCGGCAGTGAGGAAGATTCACGACCCGGTCGCGATCGAGGCCGCGGCCACACGGCTCGAACAGGTTGCCGCGGCCGGCGATTTGGCCGCAGTGCCGGAGCGCTGGCGGGGCTGGACGC
This sequence comes from Verrucomicrobiota bacterium, assembly GCA_016209255.1. GTDB lineage: Bacteria > Verrucomicrobiota > Verrucomicrobiia > Opitutales > Opitutaceae > ER46. Next base: position 1,215 of record JACQWL010000256.1, on the reverse strand, counting down.
GCGACTACTTCATGGTGCAGGGAAATTACCTCGCGGCCCTCTATCGCATGGTGGCGGCGATGGCCCGCGATCGCCCGGCGGAGGCCGTCCGGCATCTGGAACGTTCGCTGGAAATTCGGGCGCCCTTGGCGACCGGCCAGTGGGAAGGATGGTACGTGGGTGACAAGAAAGCCAACTGGCCGCGAGCACTCGAACGGTTGCGTACGGTGGCGGAGGGGAAGTAGGAGAAAGGCGGCATGCACACTTCGACCAGTCTGGGACACATCGATTCAGTCGGAAGTCTGGCCGTGCGCTCCACGCGCGGCTGGATAGTCAAACCCGGAGGCGGCCGGCCGCGGGGCGCACGGACGACCGGGAAAATTGGCGCCATCGGACGGGCGCTGCAGTACGGGCTTTCCTCGTTCGTGCTGGCCGGCGTCGCAGCAACCGCGGCGGAGCCAGGCATGCCGGTGACGCGCGTGAGCCCCGCGAGCGAGCACGTGTTTTTCGGCTACTACGATGTGCCCGCGGTCGACGCCGCGTCGAAACGCCATCTGGCCCATCGGGTGGCCTTCCGCGATCGGCTGCCGACGGCGACCGACGAAGCGGAACTCGGCATCTATACGCTCGATGGGGACGGCACGTTCCGGCCTTTTGCGAAGACGCGGGCCTGGAACTTCCAGCAGGGATCGATGCTGCAATGGCTCGGCGACGGCACCGGCCGGGTCTTCTACAACGAGGTACGATCCGACGGCAAGGGCTACCGCGGCGCGCTCCACGATCTCGCGACTGGCAAGCGCGCCCATACCGATCGCGCGCTGGCCAACGTCTCGCGCGACGGCCGCTGGGGGATCGCGATCGATTTCGATCGGATGCACGACTTCCGGCCGGGGTATGGCTACGCGTTGCGCGACGACCCGCGGGCCGACGTCTTGCATCCGGCGGACGACGGCGTGTGGGTGTGCGATTTGCGCACCGGAAAGAGCAAACTGGTCCTGAGCCTCGCGGCCCTGTACGAGCGGGTGAAGGGAATGTCGCCGCTGATGGAGCAGAAGCTGCTCATCAATCACATCACCTTCAATCCCTCCGCGAGCCGGCTGATACTGCTGTTGCGCAACTTTCCGTCGGCGGGGCCGCGGCCGAAGGGCCAGCCGGCGTGGCGGACCGTCGTATTCACGGTCGCGCGCGACGGCAGCGACTTGCGCCTGCTGGTGCCGGTCGGGATGGCTTCGCATT
>JACQWL010000255.1 GCA_016209255.1 Verrucomicrobiota bacterium | reverse complement strand
GTGCAAGCAGGTTTCGTTCGCGGCCAAAGGCTACGACCTCGATCTCACGGTACCGCCGGAGCGAATACTCGAGGCGGTGGAGATAATCGATCAGCACGGCTTCGCGATCGACAACCTCTCCGGGGTGGACTGGCCGGAGCAGAGCCAGCTCGAGGTGGTTTACGACTTCATCCATTTCGAAGGCCCGCTGCACGTCGTCGTGCGCACGCGCCTCCCGCGCGACCACCCCGAGATTGCGTCAATCTCGTCCGTGTTTTCCGGCGCCAACTGGCACGAGCGGGAGACCGCCGAGTTTTACGGGATCAAGTTCATCGGCCACCCCAACCTGATCCACCTGATCCTGCCGGACGACATGGTGGGTTACCCGCTGCGCAAGGATTTCAAGTTCCATGCTTAAGGTCCTCGATACCTCGCACAGCACCGGACCGCAGGAAACGTTTGTCCTGAACCTCGGACCGCAGCACCCCGCCACGCACGGCGTTTTGCGGGTGAAGCTGACGATGGACGGCGAGTTCATCACCAACGCCGAGATCGTGTGCGGTTACATTCACCGCGAGCACGAGAAGATGGGCGAGAACCGCAAGTGGGACCAGTTCCTGCCCAACACGAGCCGGATCGATTACCTCTCGGCGATGATGTACACGCACGCCTACGTGGCAGTCGTGGAAAAGGCGGCGGGCATCCAGGTGCCGCGGCGCGCCGAATACGTGCGCGTGCTCACCTCGGAGATGAATCGCATCACCAGCCACCTGCTGTGGTGGGGCGCGTTCCTGATCGATCTCGGCGGCCTGACGCCGATGCTCTACGCGTTCGACGACCGCGAGATGGTCCTTGACCTCCTCGAGGCGCTCACGGGCGCGCGGCTGACCTTCTGCTATTACCGCTTCGGCGGACTGTGCGATGACGTCACCGACGACTTTCTCACGGGCACGCGCAAGTTCGTGAAGCACTTCCGCCCGCGCCTGAAGATTTTCCGCCGGCTCGTCACGGACAACATCATCGTCCGCAAGCGCCTCGAGGACCTCGGCCACGTGCCGGCCGAGATGTGCCGCAAATACGGCGCCACCGGCCCGATGATTCGCGGCGCCGGCGTCGCCTACGACGTCCGCCGGGCCGAACCGTACTCCGTTTATCCCGAGTTGGAGTTCGACATCCCGACCCAGCCCGCCGGGGACAACATGGCGCGCTATCTCGTGCGCATGGCGGAGATGGAACAGAGCCTGCGCATCATCGAGCAGACGCTGGACAAGATGCCCGACGGCCCGTTCATGGCCAAGGTGCCGCGCATACTCCGGCCGCCGGCGGGCGACTACGTGTTCGCCGTCGAGTCGGCCCGCGGCCGCTTCGAGGTGCGGGTCGTGAGTTCGGGCAAGGAAATCCCGCATCGCGTGCGGCTGCGCTCGCCGTGTTTCTGCAATCTCAGTGTCTTCGAGGAAGCGTGCCGCGGCATGCTGCTCGCCGACGCGCTCGCGTTGATGGGCAGCATCGACCTCGTCATCCCCGACATCGATCGCTGAACCGCCCGCCGCGCCGCCATGATCATTCCGGAACCTTTTCGACTGCTGACCTCGCTCCTGGCCGTGGCGGGTTTCATCGGGGCCAATGCCGCCTATCTCGTGTGGGTCGAGCGCAAGGCCGCTGCGTGGTTCCAGCGCCGCGCCGGCCCGACGGAGGTCGGCTGGGGCGGCCTGCTGCAGCCGCTGGCCGACGCGATCAAGCTCATGTCGAAACAGATTATCGTGCCGCCGGGGACGGACCGGCTGCTGTTCTGCCTGGCGCCGGTGTTGATCATGGTGCCGGCGGCAATGTGTTTCGCGGTGCTGCCGTTCAGCGCGGCGCTCGTGCCCCGCGACATCAACGTCAGCCTGCTGATGGTTTTTGCGTTCGGCTCGCTCAACGTCATCGCCGTGATGCTCGCCGGCTGGTCCTCGCGCAACAAGTACGCGATCATCTCCGCCGCGCGCGTCGTTTCGCAAAACGTCGCCTACGAGATCCCGATGCTGCTCGTCGTGATCACCGTGCTGATGGTCTCCCGCACGATGAACCTGACCGAGATCGTGGCAAAACAGGCGGGCGGTTTCTGGCATTGGAACGTGTTCAACCTCGCCGCGAATCCGCTGATGCCGGTCACGTTTGTGATCTTTTTCATCTGCATGCTGGCGGAGACCAATCGCGCGCCCTTCGACATGGCCGAGGCGGAGAGCGAACTGGTCGCCGGCGTGTTCACCGAATACGCGGGCATGGGCTTCGGCGTGTTCTTCATGGCCGAGTATGCCAACATCGTCGCGGGCTGCGCCATGGCCACGATCCTCTTCCTCGGCGGCTGGCACAGCCCGATCGGGCTGTGGCCGGGCGTGTGGTGGTTCCTGCTCAAGATGTATTTCCTGATTTTCACGGTAATCTGGGTGCGCTGGACGTTCCCGCGCACCCAGTTCTACGGGCTGCTCAACCTGTCGTGGAAGATTCTCATCCCCCTGTCGCTGTTCACGCTCGTCTTGACCAGCGGTTTGCTCAAAATCTTCGGAAGATGAAAGCACCGTTCAATGAAGTCATCAGCGGATTCGTAAGCCTGCTCACGGGCATGGGCATCACGCTCGGGCAGCTCTTCCGCCCGATCGTCACGGTCCAATATCCGCACCAGACGCTGACGATGCCGAAGCGCTTCCGCGGCCACATCCTGCTCAAGAAGGAACCGACGACCGGCAAGTCCACCTGCGTGGCGTGCGACCTCTGCGTGAAGGCGTGCCCGAGCGATTGCATCCTCGTGGAAGGCGAGAAGAAGCCGGGGGAAAAGCGCAAGTCGGTCACGCTCTTCGAGCTCGACTACACGAAATGCAGCCTGTGCGGCGCGTGTGTCGAGGTCTGCCCGGTCGATGCGCTCGAATACTCGCGCGCCTACAATCTCGCGAGCACAAGCAAGCAGGAGTACAAGGTGATGGACCTGGTCAAGCGCCTGGAGGATTCGAAGCACCCATGAGCGCGTTTCCCGCCGCCGATCGGCTGGTCGCTGGCATTTTCCTCCTCTTCGTCGCCACGACCGTCGCGGGATCCGTGCTCGCGGTGTTCACCACGCGGATTATTCGCAGCGTCTGCGGCCTTGCCCTCGCCTCGATCGGTCTCGCGGGGCTCTATTATTTTTTGCACAGCCCGTTCCTCGCGCTGATGGAGATCCTCATCTACATCGGCGCGGTCTGCGTTACGATCATCTTTGCGGTCATGCTGGCCGAGCCCGACGAGCCCCGGCCCGACAAGCCGACCGGCCGTTCGATCCTGTGGTGGCTCGGCGCGATCGTCGTGAGCGGCGCGATTTTTTGGAGCGTGGCACGGCTCGGCCTGATGGGCAACTGGCCCACGCCGGCCATCGACCGCAAGGACGGATCGGTGCACGACATCGGTGTGGCGTTGCTCACGACCTACAGCCTGGCCTTCGAGGTGATCTCGCTCGTGTTGATGGTCGCGATCCTCGGCGCCGTCGCCATCGCCCGCTCCGGGAGGCACCACGAATGAACCTGCTGCACCTGCAGGAACGCCCCGCCGTCTACCTCGTCGTCGCCGCGTCGATGCTCGCGCTCGGTGTCTACGGCATGATCCGGCGCCGCACGCTGATCGGCATGCTCATCGCAGGCGAGATCATCTTCTCCGCCGCCATGTTGAACCTCATGGCGGTGAACCGGTTTTTTGTGTCCGACCCGTCGGTCGGCCAGATCTTCGTGCTGTTCATCATGGGCCTCGCCGCCGCCGAGGTCGCGATCGCGCTGAGCATCATCATCGCGGTCTATCGCAACTACCGCTCCATCGCATCCGCGGAGCTGTCCGAACTGAGTGGATAGCTCCATGGAGACAGTCACCGACTCGAGACTTCTTTGGGCCGTCGTCACGCCGCTGCTGGGCGCGGGGCTGGTCATGGCCACGGGCCGGCGACCCAACGTGCGTGAAGCCTGCTCGTTCCTCGCCGCGGTCACGATGTTCGGCCTCACGGCGTCGCTGGTTCCTGACGTTCTCGCGGGACGCACGCCGCACTTCACCCTTTTTCAGCTCCTGCCGGGCCTGAGCTTCTCGCTGCGGGCCGACGCGCTCTCGATGATGTTCGCCCTCGCGGCGGCGTTCCTGTGGATCCTGACCGTGTTCTACTCGGCGGGCTACATGCGCAGCCTCGAGGAACATGCCCAGACGCGCTTCAACACGTGCTTCGCCCTCGCGCTCTTCGGCGCCATCGGCTGCGCGTTCTCCGACAACCTCCTCACGCTTTATCTCTTTTACGAGATCGTGAGCGTCACGACCTATCCGCTCGTCGCGCACCATCAGGACGACGAAGGCTATGAAGGCGGCCGGAAGTACCTTACCTACCTCACCACCACGGCGAAGGGGCTCATCCTCCCCGCGATGGTGCTGATCTACGTGCTCTCCGGGACGCTCGATTTCGCCACCAATGTCCACTCCGGCATCCTGCCCGTGGGCGTGCACAACGGCGTCATCATCGCCCTCTACATCTGCTGCATCCTCGGTTTCGCCAAGAACGGCGTCATGCCGCTCCACCACTGGCTGCCGGGCGCGATGGTCGCGCCAACCCCCGTCAGCGCACTGCTCCATGCCGTCGCGGTCGTGAAGGTCGGCGTGTTCTCGACCGTCCGCGTGATGCTTCACGTGTTCGGGGTGGACCTCATGGACCGGCTGCACCTCGGCCTGCCGACGGCGTATTTCGTTTCGATCACGATCCTCGGCGCGTCGATCATCGCGCTGAGCAAGGACAACCTGAAGCTGCGGCTCGCCTATTCCACCGTCAGCCAGCTGTCGTACATCATCCTCGGCGTCGCCCTGCTCACGCCGACCGCCATCGAGGGGGGACTGATCCACATTGCCAACCACGCGTTCTCGAAGATCACGCTGTTCTTCTGTGCTGGCGCCATTTACGTGGCCACGCACAAGAAGAACATCTCCGAGCTGAGCGGCCTCGGCCGCGCGATGCCGTGGACGTTCGGCGCCTTCGCCGTCGCCTCGTTGAGCATGATCGGCGCGCCGCCCGTCGCCGGGTTCATCTCGAAACTCTACCTCCTGATCGGCGCCCTCGACGCCGGCGCGATCGGCATCCTCGTCGTGCTCGTGGCCAGCACGCTGCTGAACGCGGCCTACTTCGTGCCCGTGGTTTACCATGGCTTCTTCGGACCGCCCTCTGCCGGCGATGCGCATCATCACCACCGGGAGGCGCCGCTCGCGATGGTGATCCCGCTCTGCCTCACGGCGGCGATCTCCGCGCTCCTTGGTTTCTACCCCGATTTCTTGATACAGTTCGCCCAGGCCGTCGTGCAATGAAACTCCTGCGCTTCATCAAATTCCCGATCGGCTATCTGCAACCTTGAGCGAGTAGCACCCGTCGTGAAATGAAACTCCTTCGCCTCATCGAATTCCTCCGCCGCCACCTGAAGACCGTGATTCGGATGTGCCTCGCCATGCTTGCCTTGCTCGTACTCGTCGACGCCATTCCGTTCTTCGTCGACAAGCATCACGCCCACACCAAGGCGGAGCACATCCCCGGTTTCTGGGCGGCCTTCGGATTCGCCGGCTGCGTGCTCATCATCCTCTTTTCCAAGGCATTTGGTCACGCCGGAATCGTGAACCGGGAGGATTACTACGATGAGTGATTTTCCGGCCGTCGTCGGTGCTCTGACTTCAGACGCCCAAACTCTGGCCTCTGGATTCTGGCTCCATCCAGCGCTGATCCTGCTCGTCGGCGCACTGCTGCTGCCGCTGGTGCCCGCCCGCCTGCGGCCGGGTTGGCTGCTGCTGGTGCCCCTCCTCACCTTCGCCCGGATCTTCGCGATGACCAAGGGCACGTTTGGCGAGGTGCATTTCCTGCAGTTCACGCTGGTCTTCGGCCGCGTCGATGCCCTGAGCACCGTCTTCGCCTACATCATGGGCCTGATGTGCCTCCTCGGCTCGCTGTATGGCATGCACGTACAGCGCGCCGTGGAACACATGGCGGCGTGGATCTACGTCGCCGGCTCGCTCGGCGCGATCTTCGCGGGAGATCTCGTCACGCTGTTCCTCTTCTGGGAACTGATGGCACTTTCGTCCGTCTTCTTGATTTGGTTCCGCGGCCGCAGCGAGTCGCTCGGCGCGGGCTATCGCTACCTGCTCGTTCACATGGCGGGCGGCGTCGCCTTGCTCGCCGGGATCATGCTGCACTACCACGCGACCGGCAGCATGGCGTTTGCCGCCTTCGATGTGAAGCATCCGACGACGGCGACGTATCTGATCATGATCGGCTTCATCCTCAACGCCGCCGTGCCGCCGCTGCACGCGTGGCTGCCCGACGCCTACGCTGAAGCCACGTTCAACGGGTCCGTCTTCCTCTGCGCCTTCACCACCAAGACCGCCGTCTACGCGCTTTGCCGTGGCTTCGCCGGCATGGAAATCCTCGTCGTGCTCGGCGTGATCATGGCCCTCTACGGCGTGGTTTACGCCGTGCTGGAAAACGACAGTCGCCGCCTCCTGGCCTATCACATCGTAAGCCAGGTCGGCTACATGGTGGCCGGCGTCGGCCTTGGCACCGAACTCGCGATTAACGGCGCCTGCGCCCACGCTTTCGCCCACATCCTCTACAAGGGGCTGCTCTTCATGGGCTGCGGCTCGGTGCTGCACATGACCGGGAAGAGCAAGTTCACCGATCTCGGCGGGCTCTATCAGAAGATGCCGTGGACCTTCGTCTTCACGCTCATCGGAGGTCTCTCCATCTCCGCGTTCCCGCTCTTCAGCGGCTTCGTGAGCAAATCGATGATTGTTCAGGCCGGCTTCGATGACCACAAACTCTGGGCAGCCTTCGGGCTCATGCTCGCCTCCGCCGGAACATTCCTGCACACGGGCCTGAAGGTTCCCTACTTCATCTGGTTTGGAAAGAACCACTGTTCGAAGGAAACCTGGGGCCGCGCCGCCGAGCCGCCGTGGAACATGGTCGCCGCCATGGCGATCACCGCGGTCCTCTGCATCTTCATCGGCTGTTACACGCCGTACCTGTACCGGATGCTGCCTCACCCGGTGCAGTTCGAGCCCTACACCTCTTATCACGTTTCCGAGACCCTGCAGATTCTCCTTTTCACCGGCCTCGGCTTCTTTTTGCTCCTCAAAAAACTCGAGCCGGAGGCCAGGATCAGCCTCGATCTCGACTGGCCTTACCGCATCGGCGGCCGCGCCTTCCTCTGGCTCGCGCAGAAACCGATCCAGTTTATCGACAATGGCGTGGGCGAGATCTACCGCGTCGGCGGGCTCCTCCCGTTGATGATCTCCGCGCGGCTGTCCGCGGCCTTCGACAACCGCATCGTCGACGGCGCCGTCGATGGATTCGCCGCCACCTTCCGGCAGGTCGGCAGCCGGCTGCGGGGCGCCCAGCGTGGCGCGTTGCAGGAAAGCCTCACCTTGGCCTTCGGCATCGCCGCTGTCCTCATACTCATCTTCGTCCTGACTTTCTGACGCCATCGCGCGATGACGGCTCCCTCCACCATCAACACCGGCCTCCCGCTGCTCAGTGTGGTGATTTTCAGCCCGCTCGTGGCTGCCGCCGGCGCCACGCTCATCGGCCACGAGCGCCTGCTGCGCTGGTGGACGCTTGTCAGCACCACGGTCGTCGCGGTGCTGTCGCTCCCGCTGTGGTGGCGGTTCAATCCGGACACGGCCGCCTTCCAGTTCCGCGAACAGGTCGCGTGGATTCCGTTCCTGAAAGTCGATTACTCCCTTGGGATTGACGGCATCAGCCTGCTGCTCGTGCTGCTCACGACGCTGATCATGCCGCTCTGTGTGCTCGCGTCGTGGCGCTACATCACGAGCCGGGTGAAGGAATTCATGATCTGCATGCTGGTCATGGAAACGGCGATGATCGGCGTCTTCTGCGCCCTGGATGCGATCCTGTTCTTCGTCTTTTGGGAGGCGATGTTGATCCCGATGGCGCTGATGATCGGCGTGTGGGGCGGGCCGCGCCGGGTCTACGCCGCGATCAAGTTTTTCATCTACACGATGGCGGGCTCGGTCTTCCTGCTCGTCGCGCTCATCGCGCTGCGCCTGAAAACCGGCAGTTTCAGCATCGAGGGCATGATGGGGCAGAACTACCCCGCCGGGTTCCAGCTCTGGGTCTTTGCCGCGTTCTTCCTCTCCTTTGCCATCAAGGTTCCAATGTTCCCGTTTCACACGTGGCTGCCCGCCGCGCACGTGGAGGCGCCGACCGCTGGCAGCGTGCTCCTTGCCAGTGTGCTGCTCAAGATGGGCACCTACGGTTTCCTCCGCTTCTGCCTGCCGATCACGCCTCATGCAACCCACGTTTTCGCGCCGTACCTCCTCGCCCTCTCCGTGATTGCCATCCTCTACGGCGGCTTCACCGCCCTCGCCCAAAGCGATCTGAAGAAACTCGTCGCGTATTCCAGTGTGGGCCACATGGGCTTTGCCACGCTCGGCATCTTTGTCCTCAACGCCAGCGGCCTCGAGGGCGCAGTGCTGGTGATGATTAACCACGGCGTCACCACCGGAGCGTTGTTCATCTGCGTCGGCCTCATTTATGAGCGCCTCCACACGCGCGAACTCGGCGAGGCGGCCGGCATCGGGAAGTTTGTGCCGGTCTTCTCGGGCTTCCTGGGCGTATTCTGCCTCTCGTCGCTCGCGTTCCCCGGCACCAACAGCTTCATCGGCGAATTCCTCGTGCTCGCCGGCAGCTTCGCCCACTCCAAGACGCTCACGGTGTTCGTCGTGCCCGGTGTCATCATTGCCGCCGCGTATATGTTCCGGATGCTGCAACGGGTCGCTTGGGGTGGCACGAACAACCCGGCGCACACCGGGCTGAAGGATCTGGAATTCCGGGAGGTCGTCACCCTCGCGCCGTTGCTCGTGTTCGTCTTCTGGATCGGGCTTCATCCGCAACCGTTCGTCCGCGTCATGCACGCCACGGTGCTCCATCTCCTGCAGCAGGCCGGCCAGGTGATTCCGCCAGCCGCGGTTGCGCTACCCTAGGCTGATATGTCCCTCTCCCTTTTCATCGCATTCCTCCCCGAGTTGGTGCTGTTGGCGGGCGGACTTGTTCTATTCTACCTCACCCTCGGCGAGTCCCGGACCCGGCCCGCCCGGATCGCGTCGCTGCTCATCGCGGTCGCGACCATCGGCGCGTGTGTCGTCGCACTGCGCGCGGAAGCGCAGCTTTTCTACGACGCCTACCGCGTCGACGGGTTTTCCCAGTTGCTCAAACTGGTCTTCGCCGCCGGCTATCTCTTCACCGTCCTGCTCTGCCGCGATTTCGACGACATCCGCGCCGACATCCGGCCGGAGTTCTACCTGTTCCTGAACCTCAGCTTGATCGGGTTCGTCCTGTTGGTGAGCAGCGTCGACATCATCACGCTCGTCGTGTCGCTCGAACTGTCGTCGTTCCCGCTCTTCCTGCTCGTGGCGATGCGCCGCGAGCGCGAGGGCCAGAAATCCCAGATGGAGTCGGCCATGAAGTTCATGATGTTCGGCGTCGGCGCCAACGGCATCATGCTCTTCGGCCTGAGCTATCTCTTCGGTCTCACCGGGACGACCTCGCTGCCGCTGATGATCCAGAAGCTGCAACCCGTCATCGACACCCCGCTCGCCATCGCCGGCCTCGGCCTCACGATGGCCGGACTCTTCTACAAGCTCGCGGTCTTTCCGTTCCACTTCTGGACGCCCGACGTCTACCAGGGTTCCTCCAACGAAACCGCCGGGATCATCGCCTCGCTGCCGAAGGTCGGCGCTGTCGTCGTGCTCGTGCGTGTCGTCTCCGCCGCGAAGCCCGACAGCCACACCATTGCGCAACTGCTGACGTTTTTGGCGATCGCCTCGATGTTTTACGGCAATCTCGTGGCGCTCATCCAGCGCGATGTGAAACGCCTGCTCGGCTTTTCGACCATCGCGCACGCCGGCTACACCTTGCTCGGCCTGGTCGCCCTTGACGCCTTCGGCTACGCCGCCGCGCTTTATTACATCATCGGTTACCTTTTCATGGTGCTCGCGTGTTTCACGGTTGTCAGCCGCGTCTCGCACGACGGGGCCAACGTCGCCCTCGAAGACCTCGCCGGCCTGCACAAGCGCTCGCCGTTGCTCACCGCCACGCTGGTCATCGGCGTGTTCGCGCTCGCTGGCATCCCGCCGTTCGTCGGCTTTATGGGCAAATTCACCCTGCTCACGGCGGCGCTGTCCAAGGGCCATCTCGCGCTCGTGATCATCGCCGTCATCAATGCGGCCATCGCGGTCTACTATTATCTGCGGATCGTACGCGAGGCGTTCTTCCGCGACAGCCCCGACGGGGCGCCACCCGTCATCGCCCTTGACTGGTCCACGCGCGTGCTGTGCGTGCTGCTCATCGCCGGCATCATCGCGCTCGGCGTCATGCCGTCAGTGATCATCGACACCATCGCGTCGTCCGTCTCGAACCTCGCCGTGCCGCTGATCGCCGGGCGTTGAGGAGCGTTCGCGTGCGCGCGGGCGGCCGCGGCTGTAACCGGCCCGCCACGCCGCCCAGCTCACCTGCCGGCTCATCCGGCTCGTGCGCCATCATCTCGGCCCACTCCCGCCGCCCGGGCCTTGGTATGCGTTTCCATGTCTCGATCGAGACATGGAAACGCATTGCTCGGGTTTAATCCGTGTCGAGAAGCTCCGTGCGGCGCAGCGGACCTACGTTACGCGGATCCGCGAGGATTCACGAACTAAACGACTGGAGATTCGTGGGGGAACGTGGCATCTCTGGACAATACCCCGCGGTAACAGCGCACCGCGCTGCATTCAGATCATCGTTGGAGCCAAGAACCCCCCTCATGCAAACGCTGCTCCCCGCACTCATCGGACTATGTTTGGCCACGAGCCGGCCCCTGTTGGCAGCTGCCGCCACGGCGAGTCCCGGTGCGCGCTCCATCCTCGTGGTCGACAATTCGGCCGGCAACGACGTCAGTTTGATCGACACGGCCACCAACCGCGTCATTGGCAGCATCGAGACCGGCGCGGCTCCGCACGGTCTCGGCGCTTCGCCGGACGGCACGCGGCTCTACGTCACCAGCGAGGGCGAGGATCGAATCCTGGCGTTCGATCTCACGACCGCGACCTTGCTTTGGGAACGGCCGGTGAGCGGGCGCGCCAACGAAATCGCGGTGACGGCGGACGGGCGGTTTATCTATGTTCCGATCCGCAGCGCAGATTATGTGGAGGTGATCGACACGGAGCTGCGCCGTACGATCGGATCCATCACGGTCGGACCTTCTCCGCACAACGCCTACCGCGCGCCGCAGGGCAAGTGGATCTATGCCACCTCGATGGGCGGCGCATCCGTGGCAATCATCGACATCGCCACGCAGGCCGTCGTCGCCACGATTCCGGTCGGCGGCGTGCCGCGGCCTGCCGTGATGTCGCGCGACGAACGCCTGCTGTATGTCCAATTGACCGGCCTGCACGGGTTCGTGGTGGCCGATGTCGCCGCGCGCAAGGTCGTTTCACGCGTGGAATTGCCGCCGGCCGATGTCAGCCGGGTTTCGACCTATGGTTACACGCCCAGCCATGGCATCGCCCTGCGTCCTGACGGACGGCAACTCTGGATTACCGACGTCTACGGCGGCCACGCGGAGGGTTTCTCGCTGCCCGAGCACACCCTGATTGCCACGGTCAAGACGGGCGATGCGTCCGACTGGCTGGAATTCTCATCCGACGGCAGATGGCTTTATGTCGGCAATGCCGGCTCGAACGACGTCTCCGTGGTCGATACCGAACAACGGCGCGAGGTGGCGCGCGTCCCGGTGGGCTTGGGGCCCAAGCGGCTCCTGGCCGTCCAAGTGCCGCGGGGCATGGGCGGCCCGGGAGAGCCGGGCTGGGATCGTGCCGCCGCCCGCCCGGCGACGACGGATTACCACCTGAAGGGCGCCGGCCTCATCAGCTGCACGACCGGCAGTTTTCAGGACAAATTCGCGGCCGGGGAGATCGCCGCCGAGTCTGTCCCGGCGTTGTATCGCAAGCTCGGGGTGCTCGGGGTGGAACTCGAGGCCCGTCATGTGCGGTCGTGGGACCGCGCGACGCTCGACCGCATCGTCGGTGCGCTGCAGCGCGAAAAGCGAATCCTCACGGCGCTCGACGTGGCCGCCCACCTGGTTTCCGAGGACGACGAGGCGAACCAGCGCCAGATCGCGGAGTGCCGGCGGCTCATGTGGGCGGCCCGTCACCTGGGCGCGCCGACCGTGGTGCTTGCCCTCGGGAAAACCGGCGCTGGCGACCGGGCCGATTCCGGCCAGGGCGTCGAGCGCGCGATCGTGGCCCTGCGTCAATTGGTGCCGCTGGCCAAACAACTCGGCCTCCGTCTGGCGATCGAGAATGCTCCCGGTCCGGCCATGTCGGCCGATGCGATCCTGCGCATGATTCAGTCGACGGACCCGGCGTGGGTTGGGGTATGTTTCAATTTCGGGCAATGGAAGGATCCGGCGGCGCTGCGGAGCGCAATCGAGAAGCTTCGGCCGCATGTTTTTCACACGCATGTGGCCGGCATGGGCTTTGATCGTTTCGGCAACGACAACTCGATTGACTATGCCTACGCGTTGCCGGCGATGGCGCAGGGCGGCTTTGGCGGCGCGTTGTCGATCAGGTACCAGGGCCGCGGCGAGCCGGAACGTGGCGTTGCCGGACTGCGCGATTTGTTGGTGAAACTTTGGATCAGCAAGCGGACGGCGGTCGCAATCGGAAAACCCCTCCCTGGCCCGACCCCATGAGAATCCGGTTTCCTGCCAATCGCCAAAAACCCGCCGAGCCAGCCTGCGACCACTGGCGCGGTGTTGGTCACCACGATCCGAATCGCCTCAGCGGGCATGAGCGCCGCGAAATTCCTCGCGCAGGGCCGCGGTAAGCGCGCCGGGCGGCAGTTTTCCAAGCGCCAAGCAAGAGCGCCAAGCAAGAGGTCATGTCGCGGATCGCGGATTCGGCGGGCGCAAAATGATCCGGGGCGCGCGGAGCGCGCAATACGCTTCTGGAAGACTCAATACGCGATCCGCAGCCTGACACTCTTGGCCGGCGCATGACCCTCTTGGTCGGCGCAATGCCGCCCAGCGCATGATGCTCGCAAAAAAGTGAACCACCTAACAGGACTCACGCTGTTGGACCACTTACAATCAGAGACTGAGCGGTTCGTTGGTTAGCCCTGCACATTGCCCACAAATTTGCGATAGCACATTGCATCAAGAAGATCGCGACGCTGCGGCATGGCGGAGCCGGGTGATATACCATCGTCTCGAATTTTATATATCCCCGCCATAAGCACTCGAAACCCGGAGGGCCGTCGCACTTGCGCTTCAGATAACCGCCGAGTTGAGCAATGCTGGTCACGGCTTCACCCAACGAGAGTTTTTTTTCCTGTGAGCAGCGCCAGCACCTCGCACTCGCACGCGTCGAAGACCAGCGCCGCCGGCAGACCGGGCACTTCCCGCCCCAAGAGACCCAGCAGCATGATCCGCCAGGCAATCACCGCGTCGAGCGCGATGGCCCGCAGGAGGGTGGCCGCGTCGTGGTGCTGATGTTCCAAGATCTTGCAGCCGCTCTTCAGCACGCGGTGCCACTCCTCGATGCGCCAACGGCGGCAATACCAGCGCAGGCACTTGAGCGCCTGCTTGCGCGAGGCCACCGGCAGGGTGGTCAACAGAACCCAATGCACCGCGGTGGCACCCGGCGGGGGATTTTTCTCCTGCAAAAGAATCGCCCAGACCCGCAGGGCCGGTCGCCCGCGCAACGCCGGCGTCTCCGGGGCGGCTAACGCCACCTCTTGATAGCGCAGTTGCACCTCGGCTTCGCGGGCGGGCAGTCCGGGCCGACCGGGCGCGGAGGGCTTGCCGAGATGTTCGCGCTGGCGCGGCACGGCGATTTTCACGGTGGCGGCCAGGGGTGCGCTTTGCACCGGCGCAGCGTCTGCATGCGGTGGGTCTGGAGCAAGTTGGCGACCGTCAGCTCCGCCCGGCCATTCCGGAGCAACCGGTAACACGCCTTCGCTTGGTGGGCATCGCCGCCGGCCGCCTCGGTATGCGAGGCGCCGGGCTGCGCGGCCTCCGCGGTGACGATTTTGACCAGCCGGCGGGTGAGCCGTTCGTCGCCAAGTTCGCAGGTGCCGAACTCCTGCTCGGCCCAGCCGTCGCCCTCGAGGCCGTCGTGCGGCGCGAGCACCGTCCAAGGGAAACGTTCCACGCCAAACTGCGCGTGGACATCGGCGACCAACGGATAGAGATAAACGTCCTTGCGGGTTTTACTGGCGTCATGGTCGCCGTTGCGCCCGCGGCCCTTGGTCTGACCGACCTTGATCCAGTTGGGGGCCTGGTAGCAGGTGCCCGCATACGCGGAGGGATCCACGAAGCTCTCCATCAGCCACGGGCGCAGTCCGTAGCGGCGTTCAAAATCGGTGGCGATGCGGCGGGCGCACAGGCCCAGCACATGCGAGGCCAGATTGGGACAACGCCGGCCGGGCCGGAGGAGAAAACGGGTCATGTTAATAACGCGCGGCAAGTGCGCGGTGCGTTGCGCCGGGCTCCAGCCCAGCCACGCATCGCGACTCTCCAGGTACAACGCCGCACTGCCAAAGCCGATGCCGCCGAGCCAGCCGTGCTCGGAGCGGAGCAGGTAGCGCAGCTGGCGGCCGACCAGCCGGGCGTCGTGCAAGGGGTGTTCGCGAATCATCAGTTCGTTCCAGATGAGCAGGTGTTCGGGCGTCACCACTTCGACCAGCTCCAATGCGGTGATCTGTTCCAGCGCCGCGGGCACGCCGCGGGCAGGCGGGACGCGCTGGGGCAAGCGGGCCGGGGCGGTGGACCACGTGCGCGTGCGTGGCACCAGCGGCGGCGGCAGCGTCCACAGGCCCG
>JACQWL010000254.1 GCA_016209255.1 Verrucomicrobiota bacterium | reverse complement strand
GACGCGGGGCAGCCGCGGCGGCGGGCACGCGTCCGCCGCGCACCGGGCGGAGCGGACGCTGGGGGAGGACTGAGCGCGGTTTGGACGATTGAGATCTCGATCAAGGCCACTTGACCAAGCCAGGATTGCCGTAAAAAGGCGCAAAGGGCCTCAGCGCGCAGATGGAAATCCCCCGAGCGCCTATAGGCGCTGCGAATACCCTTTTCGCCGTCGGGGTCTGTCGCCATCCGTGCAATTGGTACCTCCTGGATAGGGCCCCCGCCGCCTATGGGCGCTACGCAAATCATCGCCCGCGTCCTCAAGCCCTTTTGTGCCTTTTTGTGGCCAAATGGATTGCGGTATTTGAGCTCGGGCAGCCGTCAACGCCGGCCGCGGAGCTTGCGGTATTCGTCGCCGGCCATGATGGCCTGCCGGAGTTCGCGTTCGCCCCAGCCTTTCTCGCGCATCAATTTTTCATAGGTCGCGTAGCCGCCGGGGTCCACCTCGCGGCCGAGCAGCTCGCGGTAGACGCGCGCGATCGTCGGACGGATGCTGGCCTCCCGTCCCTCGCTGCTGCGGCGCAGATCCTCGCGGATTTGACCCTGCGTCCAGCCTTTGCGCCACTGCTGCCGGTAGTGATTCAACCCGTTTGGATCCGGCTCGCGGCCGAGCACCTCGCGGTAGGCGCGCGCGATGGCCTCGTCGGGGTTGATGGCCCGCGCCTCGCGGCTTTGCTGCAAGTCCTCGATCATCAGGCGCTCGGTCCAGCCTTCGCGGAGGAGTTTTTCGCGGTAGTGGCGCAGGCCGTCGGGATCCGCGCCGCGACCGAGCACGTCGCGGTAGGCACGGTCAATGACAAGGTCGGCGGTGCGACTGTTGTAGAGCGGGCGCACCTGGCGGACGACCGGCGGCGGTCCGGGTGAAGGCACAACGTAAACCGTGGTTGGCGGCTGCTCATAACGCACCGGTGGCGGCGCGGGTGCCATGGGCCGCGGCCCGGTGACGACCACCGAAACGATGGAGCGATCCCAGCTTGCGCCGGAATCGTCGGAACGTGGCACGGCGTAGAGATCCGCGATGCTCGCGCCGATTTCGATCCGGTCGCCCCGAAAACCCGGCGCGCTGTAAACGGTGGCCCGGGCGGCGCCTTCGACGCGCACCGACGAAATGCCGAAGGTCCACGGCCGCCGGTCGGGCCGCTTTACACTGTCGAGTGTCGCAATGCTTGCGCCGGCCTCGACGGTAAGCGCGTCACCGCGGAAATTCGGCTCGGTGTAAAACGTGACGCGATCGGGGCTGACGCTCGTCTGCCCTGCAACCAGACCAACCCCGGCAAGGCACGAGGCGATGCAGCCGGTGACACGGTGGGCAAGGCGGTTTGCGATCGGATGCATGGGATCAACGGTGACAGCATTATGTCCGCGCCGTGTTGCCGGGGGTTCCGCGGTTTTCGCCGGCGGCCGTCACCGGTCGAGTCAGGCTGAGGGCGCCACTCTTGTCGAGCCCGTCCCGACGCAGGACAGGCGCCGGGGCGCAACTGAGAGTTGTCGGTGCCGACGGAGGGCAAAAGCTCCAAATTCCAAGCTCCAACCTCCATTGAAACTGCAATAGAGGAAAACTCCAAGCAGGCTACCGGCGGAAAATTGGACGGTTGGAGCTTCATTGGAGCTTGGAGGTTGGAGCGTGGATGTTCTCAGTTGGGGGAGACCCAAAACCAAATTGGTCAGGCCAACAGGGTTCGACTCACCGCCCACCGGGAGATGCGTCCGATGCGCCCCAGACCAGACCCTGATTTTCCTCACCCGCGCGGCAGGCGGGTCACGAATCGGGCGCCGCCGCCCGGCGCATCGCCGACCGCCACAGTGCCGCCGTGGGCCTCGACGATGGCTTTCACGAGGCTGAGGCCGAGTCCGAGTCCGCGCTGCGAGCGGCTGGCGTCGCCGCGATAGAGCCGCCGGAAAATGGCGTTGCGTTCCGCGGCCGGCACGCCCGGGCCGGTGTCGCTGACAGTGAAGACCACGGCGCCGGGCTCGACGGCCGTGGCGAGAGTGACGCGGCCGCCGGCCGGGGTGTACTTGAGAGCGTTGTCGACGAGATTGTTGATCGCCTGGCCGAGCCGGATCGCATCGGCGTGAAGTTCGGCCGCGGCGGGCTGCTCGACGGCCAGAGTGATGTTCTTTTCCTCGGCGACTTCGCGGTAGAGATCGGCGGCGCGCTCGACGAGGGCGCGGAGATCGAGCGGATCGCGGTTGAGCTTGAGCGCGCCGGCTTCGGCGGCGGAGATGTCGAGCAGGGTTTCGAGCAGGTGGAGGACGCGGTCCGATTCGTTGACGCAGCCCGCGAGCGCACCCCGGGCCTCGGCGGGATCGCCGCCGTCCTGCAACGCCAGCTCGGCCGTGCCGCGGAGCCGCGTGAGCGGGGTGCGCAGATCGTGCGCGAGATTGTCGAGGGTCTCGCGCAGAACGCGGACATGCGCCGCGTTCTTGTCGAACAGGGCGTTGAGCTGGTGGACGAGGACGGCGAGTTCCCCGGTGCCGCCGGGGGACGGGACGCGCGCGGCCAGATCGCCGGTTTCGATGATGCGGCGCGCCGTGCGGGAGACCTCGCGCAGCGGTCGCGTCGCGCGCCAGGCAAGGATGGTGCCGACCGCCACCGATAGAAACAAGGCGCCGGCGCCGACCCCGGCAAACGCGCGGCGCAGCGGCGCAAGGAGCACGGCGCGGCTGTCCATCAGGCGTCCAACTTGAAGCAGCCAGCCGCCGGGCAGTTCACGGGAGGCGATGGCGTAGTCGCGGTCGGCATTTTGCGGGATCCGCACCGTGCGGACTTCGCGGGTCGCCATGATGCCAAAGGCCCTTGGAACGGGCAGGAACTGGACCTGCGTCTCGATCCAATCCGGGGGCACCTTGACGAACACGGCGGTGTCGCCCGGGCCAAGCAGCCGGACGAAATAGGAGCGGATGTCGGGGGAGGAGTCGCTGTCGAGGCGAGCGCTCATGCCGGCGGGGCCGCCGCGCTCGTAGGCGGCCGCGATATCCTCCGCCCGGCTCTCCAGCGCGGCGCGCTCGCGGGCGTCCAGGGCGTTGGCGAGAAGCCAGTAGAGCACGGAAAACAACACGGCGGCGCCCAGCGCGAACACCAGGGCGTACTGCACCGCGAGCCGCAGCGCGAGGGACTGGCGCAGGTCAGACATGCGGGCGGAAAATATAGCCGACGTTGCGCACCGTCTCGAGGCGCTTGCGATCCGGGTCGATCTTGCCGCGCAACCGCGAGACCACCACGTCGACGACGTTGGTCTGCGGGTCGAAGCTGTAGTCCCAGACGTGTTCGAGAATCATCGTCTTGCTCACGGGCCGGCCCGCATGCCGCAGAAGAAAGGCGAGCAGGGAAAATTCCCGCGGTTGCAGTTCGACCGGTTTCCCGGCGCAGGTGACTTCGCGCGTCACGAGATCGAGGGTGACATCGCCGGAGACGAGGCGGGTCGCTTCGGGCGATTGCGTGGCGCGGCGGATGAGGGCCTGCACGCGGGCGAGCAGCTCGGAGAACGCGAACGGCTTCGTGAGGTAGTCGTCGCCGCCGCTCTGCAGTCCGCGCACGCGGTCGTCGACCGAGCTTTTCGCGCTGAGGAAAAGCACGGGAATCGGCCGGCGGGCGGCGCGGAGGCGTCGGACCAGGCTGATGCCGTCGAGCTGCGGGAGCATCACGTCGACGATGGCGGTGTCGTAGTCGGTCGACTCGGCGAGCGCGAGGCCGGTCTCGCCGTCGGGCGCGTGGTCGACCGCGTAGCCGGCCTGCTTGAGGCCACGGACGAGGAACGAGGCGATCTTCGCATCATCTTCAACGACGAGCACGCGCATGGGGACTAGAAAGGCTGAAAGGCTGAAAGACTGAAGGCTGAAAGTGGAAGAATGGAAGGGTTGAGCGAATGGAAGGGCGGTGAGAATACATTGTTTCAGCTTTTCAGCCTTTCAGTTGTTCCGCTTTTGCCGGCGCGGATTCCTCGTCGCGCTCGGAATGATGGAACAGGCGACACGACCATTTCGCGGCAAGCAAACGGCCCCGGTGCCAGCGCACCAGCTTTCGCCGGCGGCGGCCCGGGGCCGGTTGCAGTAACTGCGCCAACCTGTCCTTCGCGATCGTTTACGAGGCGTCCTTCTTGGAG
>JACQWL010000280.1 GCA_016209255.1 Verrucomicrobiota bacterium | reverse complement strand
CAGGCCGCTGCGCAGGCCGGGCAGCTCCTGCCCGGTGCGGCTGAGAATCTCACGGCGTTTTTCGCCGCCAAGCTGCCGGCGTGGGCCGGGTCGAGCCTCGACCAGCTCGTCGCGCAACAGGCGTGGAGCGAGCTCAACGATCGCTTCTACCGATTCCTCGAGTTCGGCACCGGCGGCATGCGGGGCCGCACGATCGGCGCGGTCGCGGCGGCGGCCGAGACCGGGACGCTCAGTGTCAGCGGCGCCCCGGAGCACGCCGCCATCGGCACCAACCTGCTGAACGATTTCACGCTGATTCGCGCGGTCATCGGGCTCTTTCGCTACACGAGCGCGTATCTGGCGCAGAAGGCCATTCGCGCGAAACCGCGGCTCGTGATCGCGTACGACGTGCGGCACTTCTCCCGGCATTTTTGCGAGCTGGCGGCGTCGGCCTGGACGCAGCTTGGCGGGGAGGCGTTCATCTTCGACGGCCCGCGACCGACGCCGCAGCTGAGCTTTTCCGTGCGCTGGCTCAAGGCGCACGCGGGCGTGGTGATTACCGCGAGCCACAATCCGCCGCACGACAACGGCTTCAAGGCCTACTTCGAGGATGGCGCGCAGGTCGTGCCGCCGCACGACACGGGCATCGTCGCCGAGGTCAACGCGGTGCCGCTCGGCGAGCTCGGCCGGTTTCTCGACGCGCAGCTCGAGGGGGTGACAACGCTCGGGCGCGACGCCGACGATGCCTATCTCGCGGTCGCCGCCAAGGCGGCACTCGACCCGGCCGTGTTTCGCCAGGCGAAGCTCAAGGTGGCGTTCACGAACATCCATGGCACGGGAGCGGTGCACTCGCTGCCGCTGTTGCTCCACGCGGGCTGCGACGTGCGGCCGGTGTGCGAGCAGCTCGAATTCGATGCGCGCTTTCCGACCGTGAAGTCGCCGAATCCGGAAAATGCCGAGGCGCTGTCGCGGGCGGTCGCGCTGGCCGAACGGGAAAATTGCGACGTCGTCGTGGCGACCGACCCCGACGCGGATCGCATGGGCTGCGCGGTCCGCAATCGCGCGGGTGGGATGGAACTGCTGACGGGCAACCAGATTGGCGCCCTGCTCGCCGAATACCGGCTCAGCAAGTACAAGGACCTCGGCTGGATCCCGCGCGAGGGCTCGCAGAGCGTGTGCATCGTCAAGACTTTC
This sequence comes from Verrucomicrobiota bacterium, assembly GCA_016209255.1. Taxonomy (GTDB): domain Bacteria; phylum Verrucomicrobiota; class Verrucomicrobiia; order Opitutales; family Opitutaceae; genus ER46. Next base: position 3,019 of record JACQWL010000280.1, on the reverse strand, counting down.
GTGACCACGCAGCTGCAGGACGCCATCGGGCGCGGCCACGGCGTGAAGGTCATCAACACTCTGACCGGCTTCAAGTGGATCGCCGCGAAGATGCGCCGGTACGAGGACGCACTGTGCGCCGCGATGGGGCCGGGGTTCGACTACGATGCCACGCCCTTCGAGCAGCGCGCGAAACTGCTCCAGCAGCACAGCACGTTCTACGCGTTTGGCTGCGAGGAAAGCTATGGCTACCTGCCAAACGATTTCGTCCGCGACAAGGACGGGAATTCGGCGTGCCTGATGTTCGCGGAGGTGTGCGCGTGGGTGAAGAGCCGCGGTCTCACCGTGCCCGAGTATCTCGACGAGCTTTACCTTCGCTACGGCTTCTACCTCGAGGGTGTGATCAACATCTACTACGAAGGCGCAAGCGGCAGCGCCAAGATCAAGCGCGTCCTCGAGACCTATCGCACGACTCCGCCCCAGGCGTTCGGCGACGTGCGCGTGGCGAAGTTTCAGGACTTCGGCCGCGAGACGGTGCTCGATGGCGACGGCGAACGGATCCCGGCGCAGGATCTTTACCTGGTGACGCTGGCCAACGGATATTCCTTTGCCGCGCGCGGCAGCGGGACGGAGCCGAAGATGAAGTTTTATCTCTTCGCGAGCGCGAAGGTGGCGGGCGCCCCCGAACTGCCCGCGGTAAAAGCCAGCGTAAAGGTGACGCTCGACGGGCTCGTCAAACTCATCGAAGCCGACGCGAGGACGCGGGCGGAGGGGTGAACGCCCGGGGGGAACTCTTGAAGGTGGACGGCGACCTCCGGGCGCCGGTTGCGTGGGTTCGAATGAGTGGTGAGGAGCCAAATCCCGAAGAAGACGGCGCCCGGAGGTCGCCGTCCACCCTTGGCAGTGCCGAGTCGAAGCAGTATCCCGGACGGCTTTTTCATGCGACTCCGCCTTGGGTGAAGGCGGGGAGCGTATTTCACATTCGAGTGCGATGCCAGCCGCAGAATGTCAGCTCACCTATCGACCCGAAGATCGGGCCGGCATTGCTGAAGTCGGTGGAGTTCTATCACACACGCAGTCGTTGGTGGGTTGGCCTTTTTCTCCTGATGCCAGATCATTGGCACGCTTTGGTTTCATTTCCGCAAGGGGAAGAGATGGGCAAGGTGATCGGCGATTGGAAACGCTTTCAAGAAAAGCAACACGGCATTGTCTGGCAGGAGGGCTACTTCGACCATCGAATCCGCAACGATGATGAACTTCAGCTGAAGGCGGACTACATTCGGAAAAATCCGGTTGCGAAGGGGCTGTGTGCGCGTCCCGAGGACTGGCCGTGGGTTTGGCCAAGGGCTTGAGGTGGACGGCGGCCTCCGGGCGCCGGTGGCTTGAGATCGTATGAACCGTGTGGAACCAAAATACGAAGCATGCGGCGCCCGGAGGTCGCCGTCCACCTCAGACATCTAAACCTCCATCAAATTCTTCTCAGCACGCCCCGGCCGGTCTCGGCGGTGTTGCGGACGAGCAAAAGCACCAGCCCGGCGCCCACCAACGGCACGAGACTCGAGGCGATGAGGATCGGCGCGAACGAATACCGATCGGAAACCCAGCCGATGAGATACGTCGAGCCGATGGTGAGAATGCCCGCCGCCGTCCCGCAAAGCCCGCTGACGGTGGCGACGGTGCGGCTCTCATAGAGATCCGCCGGCAGCACGAGCGCCATGGTCGAAAACGCCGCGTAGGCAAACGTGGCCAGCGCGAAGCACCCCGCAATGGCGAACAGGCTCGACATGTAGACCGCGGGGATCAGCGCCAGCATCCCGAGTCCGCCGAACACCACCACGGCCTTTCGCGCCCGACCCACCGGCCAGCCGCGGCGGATGAGCCAGCTGGAGACGCCGCCCCCAGCGAAGTTGCCGAGGTCGGCCGCGACGAAGGGAATCCAGAAGGCCATGAGCGTGCCCTCGGGCTTGAAGCCCTTCGACACCAGAAAAATCATGAACCAGTCCGCGATGAAGAACCACACCGGGTCGGTGAAGGCCCGGGCAATGATCGTGCCCCACGTCTGCCGCAAACTCAGGAGTGCAAACATCCGTGGCGGCGGGCCGCCGTCGACCGGATTGGAGGCGAGTTCGGTGCGCCGGTCGGCAAGAATCATTTCGCGCTCGGCGTCGCTGAGCCGCGGATGAGTTTCCGGCGGATGATACATCCATCGCCAGACAATGAGCCAGACAAAGCCCAGCGCCCCGGTGAGCAGAAAGGCCGGCCGCCAGCCGCCGAAATAGGAATACAACCAGATGACGAACGCCGGCGCAATCGCCGCGCCGATCGAAGAGCCGCTGTCGAAGAGCGCCACGGCCCAACCCCGCTCGTGCTTGGGAAACCACTCGGACACCGCCTTGGTCGCCGCCGGCCAGTTGGCCGACTCGCCCAGGCCGAGGAGAAAACGAAAGAAGGCAAAGCTGCGCAGGCCGACGGCCAGGGTGGTCAGCATCGCCACCGCCGAATAAGCGGCCACCGTGAGCGTCAGCCCGAGACGCGTGCCGATGCGATCCACCACGCGGCCCAGGACGGTCTGGCCGATGGAGTAGGCGACGCGGAACGAAATCACGAGCAGCGCGTAGTCGGAGTTCGTCCACTCGTATTCTTTTTTCAGGAACGGCGCGAGGGCCGAGAGCGTCTGCCGGTCGATGTAGTTGATGACCGTCGACGCGAAGAGCATGCCGCCGATCCACCAGCGCAGCCCGTGAATCGGACGGAGGACGCGGGGCAGGGGTGCGGATGGGGGGTTAACGGGAGGCATGGCTGGAAGAAAGAAGGGAGCGTGGCGCGACGCCCGGCCGCGAGGAAACGCCAAACGCAGAAGCGGTGGCAAACACGATGTGGTGGGCGTCGGCAACCGACGCCCTATCGTCTAAGCGGCCGTAACAATTCAGTCGAACGCACTTTTCATTCGTAACGACGAGAACTGAAAGGTGGACGGCGACCTCCCGTCTTCGCCCTTCGGGCTACGACGTGGCTGTGGTCAAGCGGCGCGCCGGAGCCT
>JACQWL010000279.1 GCA_016209255.1 Verrucomicrobiota bacterium | reverse complement strand
TCGCTCGATCTTTCGCAACCGATCATCGATCGCGCGCTCTTTCACGTCGACAACGCCTATTATCTTCCGGCGGTGCGGCTGACGGGGCGGGTGGCGAAGACGAATCTCGCGTCCAACACCGCATTCCGCGGCTTCGGCGGTCCGCAGGGCATGCTCGTCATCGAGGAGATCATGGACCGCGTCGCGCGCACTCTCGGGGTGCCGCCGGAGATCGTGCGGGAGCGCAATCTCTACCACGGCACCGGCGAGACCAACACGACCCACTACGGCGCGGACGTCGGCGACAATCGCGGGCAGACGATGTGGCGGATGGTGATGGAGCAGGCGCGGTTCGCGGAGCGGCGGGCGGTCGTGGCGGAGTGGAACCGGACGCATCCGCGCGTGAAGCGCGGGCTCGCGGTGACGCCGGTGAAGTTTGGAATTTCGTTCACGCTGTCCCATTACAACCAGGCCGGCGCGTTTTTGAACATTTACCAGGACGGCACGGTGCAGGTGAACCATGGCGGCACCGAGATGGGACAGGGCTTGCAGACCAAGATTCTCGGCGTCGCGATGCGCGAGCTCGGCCTGCCGGCGTCGAGTATCCGGATGATGCGCACGAGCACGGACAAGGTGCCGAACACATCCGCCACGGCCGCCTCGGCCAGCGCGGATCTGAACGGCGCGGCGGTGCGTGCGGCGTGCCAGACATTGCGCGACCGGCTTGCGCCGGTGGCGGCGAAATTACTCGCGGAGGCTGTAGGAGCGGCTTTACGCCGCGATGGGAATGCGGACACGGTTGCGAATCGCGGCGTAAAGCCGCTCCTACAACCGGAAGAAATCGTGTTTGGTGACGGATTTGCCTTTGCGCGATCGAAGCCCGACGCGCGCGTGAGTTTCGCCGTCGTCTGCAAGCGGGCGTACGTCGAACGCGTGAGTCTCTCCGCGACGGGCTACTACGCCACGCCCGGGATTCACTGGGATTGGAAGACGGTTTCCGGCCGGCCGTTCGCCTACTACGCGTGCGGGGCGGCGGTCGCGGAAGTGGAGGTCGATGGTTATACGGGCATGAGCCGGGTCATTCGGGTCGACATCGTGCACGACGTGGGCGACTCGCTGAATCCGGGTGTGGACCGCGGGCAGATCGAGGGCGGATTCGTGCAGGGCATGGGCTGGCTCACGAGTGAGGAGCTGAAATGGGATCCGCAGGGCCGGCTGCTCACGCACAGCGCGAGCACGTATCAAATCCCCGCGATCGGCGACGCGCCGATGGAGTTCAACGTCACGTTGCTGCCCGAGGCCGCGAACGCGAAGGCCGTGCACGGCAGCAAGGCGGTCGGCGAGCCGCCGCTAATGCTGGCGATCTCGGTGCGCGAGGCGATTCGCGACGCGGTGGCGGCGTATGGTGCGCCGGGTCTACTCCGCCAAGGCTCCGAAGGCCAGGGCGGACAGGTGCCGCTGGCGTCACCGGCGACGGGCGAGGCGGTGTGGCGGGCGATTCAGGGGCGAACTTGGGTTCGGAGTGCGATTTCGGGATTCTAATTCAAATGAGCATGCAAACTCTCAGTCTAATTCTCTCCATTGCGGCAATAGCGATCAGTGCGGCAGGATTTTACTTCTCACATTTACGCAGAGTTCGCGACCTGCGGTTTTTGCTCGCATCCTACCGATTCGATGCTGCACGCAACCCGGTCACGGTTGAATCATCGTCTAAACTCTGAGCGCCGCACGAATGTCGTCGTTTACTCTGTGTTCGGCCTTGTGAAGGCAACGGATTTGTCTATCGGTGTCGGCATGAGCACCGTGGCCGAAATCGAATCCGCTATCGCGAAGCTGCCGACCGAGCAGATGCTGTCGGTTGCGGCTTGGCTGGACGACTATCGCGCGATGATCCAAGCCTCCGAGAATACGTTTGCCCAGCTCGATGTCGAGGAAGGCGCAGCCGCCGGCAAGCAATGGCTGGGGGAATGATGCGTGGCGAAATCTGGATGATCGACCTTGGTCTCGCGGCCAAGCCGCGACCGGCGGTGATTTTGAGTGTGCCGTTTCAGGACGACGAAAAGGCGGTCGTCACCTACGTGGCGCGGACAACGCAGCAGCGGGGCGGACGGTTTGAGGTCGAGCACCGTGCGCCGCAATTTTTGCCAGGCGCTGCTCGCGGTAAAGCCGATGACGGCGCGAACCGCGTCGGGTGAAAGGGACGGAAAGTCGGCGACGATTTCCTCCACGATCGCATTTTCAGCGAGGCTGGCGCGGATGGTCACGCGCGTGCCACAGACGACCGGCTCGCCGCCGCAGATGCGCGGATCGCGAACGATGTGGGCTTGGTAATCCATGATGGGGATCGGCACCACCGCGCGTTGCCCCGCCAACGCCCCCTTACCGGTCGCGCCACGTCGCCAGCGTTTTCCAGATGAGCGCGGGATTGTTCGTGATGATTCCGTCCACGCCGAAATCCAGCAGCTCCCGCGCCACGGCGGGTTCATCGATGGTATAGATCCACACCTTCAGCCCGCGCCGGTGCGCCTCCTGCACGACTTCGCGCGACACCATCTTGCTCCAGCCGACCAGCTTTACCCCGGCGGCCTGGATCTCGTCCAAATACGCTGCGCTGAGTTTCTTCTCGTCGTCGCCCAGCTTGCGGCCACCGCGGGTGCTCGGCGGCCCGAGCGCGCCCAGTACCTGCTCCGGCGCGAGCCGGTGAAATTCGCGCAGGTAGGTCCAGTCGAACGCGTGCACCACGACACGGTTGATCAGGCCTCGCTCGCGCAACAACGCGACGCATGGCGCGGCATCGCCCGCCTTGCGTTCGACGAGCGTGACGGATCGCGGCTGGATGACGTCGAGCGCCTCGGTCAACCGGGGCAGGCGGATCCCGCCGAAGTGCGGTTTGAACCAGCTTCCCGCGTCGAGGGTGGACAGGTCTGCCCAGGTCCGGTCGGCGATCCGCACGCCTTTTTGCCCCCAGCGGCCGACGGCATCCGTCGTGCGGTCGAGGGTGGGGTCGTGGCAGACCACGAGCTGGCCGTCGCTGCTGTGATGGTAATCGAGTTCCACCAGGTCCGCGCCGGCCGTCAGGGCGAGTTCGAAGGCCGGCAGGGTATTTTCCGGCGCGGCGGTGCTGAATCCGCGATGCGCGATAACGAGCGGGCGCTTCAAGCGGAGGAGATCGAGCGCAGTGGGCACGGGTGTGGTGGCGTTTATTTTGGGGGCGTCAGCTGCAGTTGCCGTCACCGCCGCGGATGCGAGCACCGCGAGCAGCGACAGCAACGAGCGTAGCCTGCCGGTGAGGTTCATCTTCATCAAGTAATCGGGTGGAAACCGGACGGGAGCGATCGGATTTTCAACGCGCTCGAAAACGCGGCCACGGTCGCACAGATGGCCTGCAGGCAGGCGAGTTTACCTCATCCTGAAAGCGCGTTGGTATCAGAAGCGCCCGTTCACGCCGATCGCCGCGGTGACGAAGTTCGTGATGTTCTGGCGGAAACGAGCCTTGGTGCCCATATAGAACTGCTGCGGCTCGTTGAACAGGTTGGCGATATCAAGAGTAACGCCCAGCCCCGGTCGATATTGGTAACCGAGGCCGACGTTCAAGGTTTTCATCGAGTAGCGATAAATGCTCAGGCCGGGATTGTTGGCGTTGAACGACGTGATGTATTCGCCCGTGAAATTATAGAGCAGGCGCGCACTGAAGCCGCGGTAGTTCCAGCGCAGTGAAGCATTGGCCGCGTGCGGGATGAAGCCCGCGACCTCGCGCCGCGTCAGATAGCGGGTTCCGCCCCGGAGGCCATGGGTATCGATCCAGGAATAGTTGAAGGAGGCGGCGAGGCCCTTGAGTTTCCCGGGCAGAAACGTGAGTTGCTGCTGGTAGGCGAACTCCCAGCCCTGCGCGATCGCGGTTCCAGAATTAATGGAGGTGCGCTCGATCCAGCCTTCGTATTCGCCGTCGTAGCCGTTGTCCAGACCGCCGGGGATGATGCCAACCTCCTGGTTGGTGACGATGAAATCCTCGATCGACTTGTGGAACCAGCCGACGGTGAGGCTGCCCACCGGCTCGAAGTAATACTCGAGCGTAGCGTCCCAGTTTGTCGAGGTTTGGGGCTTGAGCGCGGGGTTGTTGACCGTAAGCCGGCGGTTGTTCTCGTCGATCGATTCACCCGGCCGGATATTCGAGATAGCCGGGCGTCCGAAGCTCGTCGACCAGCTCACCCGGGCTTTCAGGTTCGAGGTAATGTCGTGAAACGCGTGCACGCTCGGATAGGTGCCCTTGTAGCCACCCTCGATTTCGCGCCGGGTGTCGGCGTAATCGCGCGCCGCCGCGCCGACCGGGTCCGCCTGCTGCTGAGCCGTAGTGCTGGCCCGACGAGCCCGCACCCAGCCGTTGCCCGCGGTGTCTGTTTCCTCGAAGCGCACACCACCCAGGTAGCCGGTGCGTGCGCGCCACCCGTCGCGACCGAGGCGCCCATTGGCCATCAGGTAATACGCCGTCACTTCTTCGCGGACGCTGTTGGTCGCGGTGAATTTCTGTTGCTCGCGATAATAGTGGTCTTCCTGCCACAGCGCCGGATCCTTGGGCCAGCCGTCCGTGGTGAACATCGAAGCCTGCCACATCGGAATCGCGAGCCCCGTCTTGACGCGGTTGTGGCTGATCCAGTTCGGATCGTTCGGCAATCGCAGATTCGGATCGTAGCGGAGCGAACCGACAAACTGATACCGGTGGCGGTCCTTGCCCCACTCGTCGCGCGTCGCCTCCCGCCACGAGATTCCGGTTTTCAGGAAGGTCGGCGCCGACAGCGGCGTCCGGTATCGGATGTCGAAACGGGCCTGATAGAGCACCTGATCGCTCTCGTTGCGCGTCTGCGTCAGCCCGTCAGTCGCGCGGGGCAGATAGTTCCGGGGATCGGTCCAATCCGCTCCGCCGTTGGGGAGGAACCGCGGATAGACATCGGAGGCCGTGCGGTCGACGATCCAGGCGGCGTTGCCGAACACGACCGGCTGCCCGGGCGTTTGCAGCGCTGGATCAAAAAATCGCATGGCGAGGACGCCGCCGCGCCCCAGCCCGTTGTTGAGATGCGACTCGGCCGCACTCGCGCCGTATTCGATCTGCCAATCGCGATAGTTGTGCTCGCCGTTGAAATCCACCCGGCGCATCCGCAGGTTGTAGTTCAACGGGCCGTCCATGATCGAGTCGATGACCGTGCCGTTCGTTCCGGTGCCGCTGATGGGACGAATCACCGTAACCTTGTCGCTGAAGGTCCCCGGCAAATACGCCGTCGCGGCGCCCGGCTGCGTCGTCTGGCTGCCGGTAAACGCCCGGATGAGTGGCCGTCGCCGGTGCCGCTCGAAATTGTCGTTCTCGAGCAGGCCGAGCGAGAACTTCGTGGTGGCCGACCAGCGGTAGTCGGCCTTGAAATTCACGCTCATCTGTTTCCGGTTGTTCGTATTGTCGTAGGTTTCGAATTGCCTGACCGGCGCGGGTCCGCTGGGGACATTAACGTAATCATACAACGTGTAGAACCCGCCCACGGCGTTCTCGCTATAGAAGAGGTTCAGCGAAACGCCGAGGTTCCGGGTGTCGCCCAACACGCTGAACACCTGCTGGTGCGTCAGGTTCAGGATGGGGTGCGCGCGGTGCTGCGAACGAATGGGCGTCTGCTCGAAGAACGGCGGCGCCCACCGCGTGCTGAAATTGTAGGTCGTGCGGTGATTCTCGCGCATGCTGAAGGTTGAGCGCGACTTGAAATTGATCGTGCCGCCGAGGGAGTCGGCGCCTTTGTCGGGCGTGTGGCCCTTGATGAGTTCCAGGCCTTCGAACATCGCACCGGTTACGCCCTGTAACTCGAACGCACGGCTGCCGGCGCCGGTGGTGGTCATCGTCATACCGTCGACGGTCACGTTGTTTAGATCCGGCGGCATACCGCGCATGTTGAACTGGTAGTTCAGCCCTTCGACCGTCGGACTGCCCGCCACGCCCGGCAGGCGCATCACCACCTCGCCAGCGCTCATGTTCGGCAAGTAACCGAAGGAATCCATCGCGATGACGTCCTTCACATTGTCGGCGTTGCGCTTTTCCGTGATCATCGCGGCATTGCCCTCGCGCTCGCCCGTGACCTTGAACGCATCGAGCTGGTAGATGCCCGAGGTCATGTCGAAATTCCGGACGGCCCGCTCGCCCGTGGCGATTGTCACCTGGATGCGCTGGGCATCGAGTCCGATGTACGTCGCGACCACTTCGTGGGTGCCGGCAGGCACTCCCGCGAGAACGAAGCGCCCGGTATTGTCGGTGAGTGCCGTCAGGCGAAGCGACGGCACTTCGATCCGCGCGCCTTCAAGCAGATTGCCGGTGGCAGTGTTGCTGACCGAACCGGTAATGACCCCAGTCTCCGCGGCACCGGCGGACGGGGCAAGCAGCGCGACGGCAATCGCGCACAGCAGAACCATCGGGCGCACGAGCCGCCGGATGGAAACGGAAACTAGGGGAGAATACGATCACAGCAGAACGCACTTCATGGAGTTCATCGGGGAGTCAGACTTCGGGGTTAAGACACGATACGGGGTGAAGTTGACGCGCCAGGCATTGGCGCGCAATTGCAAAGTCGGTTGATGTTCCGGCCGGACGCATCTCCTCTTCCTGCCTGTGT
>JACQWL010000287.1 GCA_016209255.1 Verrucomicrobiota bacterium | reverse complement strand
TCCATCGTCGGCCAAGCGTGAAAACGAACCAGAGTGTGAAATATGCGGGCTAGCCCATCGGCACGATAAATCTCTCTTGCACTCTGAAGGCTGGAGCCGCGGCGTTCACCGGAGAGACGCCCTAATCGCCCTTGTTGGCCGGCGGGGACTTTGGCGGCAGCGCGAAACAGTAATAGGCGTTGCCCGCTTTGGTCTCGGGCTTGCCACCGCCGCCGGCCGCGATGAGCACGAACTGCCGGCCATCGACTTCGTACGTCGCGGGGGTCGCGTAGCCGCCGGCGTCCATCTGGAATTCCCAAACGAGCCGGCCCGTCTCCTTGTCGTAGGCGTGGAAGCGTTCGTCCATCGCCGCGCCGATGAACACGAGCCCGCCCGCCGTCACGAGCGAGCCGCCCATGTTGAACGTCCCCGTCGGGGGCTCGCCCCGTTTTTCCAGTTCGGGGTACGTGCCGAGCGGCACCTGCCACTTGAACACGCCCCGATCGAGGTCGATCGCCGTGAGCGTGCCCCACGGCCGCTTATTCACGGGAAAGCCCTCGGGATCGCGGAACTCGTGGTGCCCTGTCGCCACGAAGGGGATGTCGCCCGCCCAGTTCGATGTCAGTTCCGCCGCCGCGATGCGCTCGTCGCCGCCTTCGCCCAGAAGAAACGCCACCACCGCGCGCCGCTCGAGCGTGGAGAACGCCGCGAAGCTCGGCATCTGGCCGCGGCCTTTCTCCAGCAGTTCCAGCACCTGCGCGCGCGTGAGCCGCTCCTTCACGTTCTTCAACGTGGCGAACGAGGGCGCGTTGGGGTTTGCCGGCCGGTCGAAGCCGTGGCAGGCCGAACACGTGGCGCCGTAGATCGTGGCGCCAAGCGCGGCGGCGGTGGTGTCGCGCGGCGGCCGGGCGGCCGTCATCGCAATCCATTCCGCCTCGCTGCTCGAGTTGACGTAGAGCGTGCGCGTCGTGGGATCGAACGACGCGCCGCCCCACTCGCCGCCGCCGTTGAACTGCGGCAGCGTCACCGCCGGCTGCAGGCCCGGCGGCAGGAAGATGTCGCCGGTGCGCATCGCCTCGAGCCGCTTCAGCACGGCGGCGCGCGCGGCCGGATTCAGGTCGGTGGCCTCCGCGGCGGTGAAACGCTGTTGCGCGAACGGCGGCGGCGCGACCGGGAACGGTTGCGTGGGCCAGCTCTGTTCGCCGGGGATGTCGGATTTCGGCACGGGCCGCTCCTCGACGGGAAACAGCGGCTCGCCGGTGTCGCGGTTCAGCACGAAGAGGTGCCCCATCTTCGTCACCTGTGCGACGGCATCGATCCGCCGGCCGTTGTGCTCCACCGTCACGAGGTTCGGCGGGCACGGGATGTCGTAGTCCCACAAATCATGATGCACGACCTGATAGTGCCAGACGCGCTCGCCGGTCTCCGCCCGCAGCGCGAGCACGCAATTGGCGAAGAGATTCTGTCCGATGCGGTTTCCGCCGAAGTGATCGTAGTTGGCCGAGCCCGTGCCGGCAAAAACGAGCCCGCGCTCCGCGCCGAGCGTCATGCCGCCCCAGCAGTTGGCGCCGCCGACGGTCTTCCACGAATCGGGCGACCAGGTTTCGTAGCCGAATTCGCCCGGATGCGGGATGGTGTGAAAAATCCACTTCCGCTGACCCGTGCGCACGTCGAACGCCCGGAGATGCCCCGGCGCGCCGAGGGCGGGCCCTTCCCCGACGTTCGAGCCGAGAATGAGCAGATCGCGGTAAACGATGCCGGGCGTCGTGGCCGACACCGACATGAAAAACACGTCGCGGTCGAGCCCTTCGCGCAGATCGATCCTCCCCTCGCGCCCAAAGCTCCTCACCGGCTTGCCGTCAGCGGCGTTGAGCGCGTGGAGAAACGGGCCGGCGACAAACAGGATTCGCCGGTCGTCGCCGTCGGCCCAGTAGGTCACGCCGCGATTCACACCGCGTCCGCGGGCTCCATCCCACGGGTCGAAGCGCCACCGCTCCTGGCCGGTGGCGGCGTCGAGCGCGAGCAGCTTGAGCCCCGGCGACGTGACATACGCCACGCCGTCGATCACGATGGGGTTGCACTCGATCGTCGACGCGGGTTGCGGCGTCATGTCGTCGCAGCGGTAAATCCACGCGGGTTTGAGCTGCGCGATGTTCGTGCGGTCGATCTGATCGAGGGCGGAGAATTTCGTGCCCGCGGCGCTGCCGCCGTAGATCGGCCAACTGCGGTGGGCGGCGCGAGTTTCGGCCGCCGGCAGCGAAATGACGCCATTCAAGAGGGCGGTGGCCGCAAGGAGCCGGCGAACGACGGGGAAATTCTGCGTCAACGTCATGGGGTCCTCAGTACAAGAGAGACCGCCAGCATTTCAGGCAACACCTCGTGCGCCCGAACTGCGCAAATGCAGCAGAAAACCCACTTGCCACGCGTGAGTTCGTCGGGCCAGTTTCGCGGCCATGGACAAACTCGAGGAGATCTTTCAGATGCAGGATGGCTTGAACCGGCGGATTGGCGTCAATCTTCCACCGCCGACCGATGAGGAGAAGGCCAGATGGATCCTCAACTACACGCGCGCGCTGCAGCAGGAGACGGCCGAGCTGATCGACAGCGTGCCGTGGAAGTGGTGGGCGAAGTACCAGAAGTTCGACGAGCAGAACGCGAAGGTCGAAGTCGTCGATTTGTTTCACTTCCTCGTCTCGCTGGCGCAGACGCTCGGCATGACCGCCGACGATGTGTATCAGGCCTACCTGAAGAAAAACGCCGTCAATTACGCCCGCCAGGAAACCGGCTACGTCCGGAAGGACGAGGCCGACTCGAAGCATATTTGATAAATCGTGGCCCGGGTCTCTGACCCGTGTTCCGATGCTTTACGGGCCAAAGACCCGGGCCACGATTTATCGCGACACCACAAACGCCGCCGTCACATCGACCGCGACGTTTCCGTTTTCCACGATCGAAGCCTTGAGCTTGAGCTTCGCCTTGCCGTAGCGGGCGAGCGCCTCTTCGAACTCCGCGATTGCCGCCTGTGCTGGCCGCTCGCAAATCGCGCGCAAATCGCCCAGCACCGGCCGGCGATACGCGGCGCGGCTCTCCTTCACCACGATGCGCCACTCGGCTTTGTCCGCGCCTTTTTCGTTCTTCATCAGCTCCCACACGACGCCGTAGCCGGCGAGCGTGGCGAGCGACACCAGGCTGCCGCCAAAGGCGGTGTTGAGCGAATTCTTGTTCTGCTCCTTCGGCGCGCACAGCACGAGCGCACGCGCGTCGCTCACCTCCACGCCAACCCCCATTGCTTTCGCAAGTGGGATCATCTCGTGGAGGAAAAGCTCGAGCGCCGGCACCTTGACCGATTTCATCGTTTGCCAAGTTGAGGGTTTTTTTACCGCACGTCAAAGGATCTGCGGATCAGTTTCTACTCATAAGATTCTGTCCGCGCGCGCGCGGCTCCCTGCCGGTCATCGCCCGCTTCGGTATTCCTCGAGATCCGTGAGGAAATTCAGGGTGGAGTTACCTATTGGGTTACTCTCTGGAGTTTGCCTCAAACGTGAGAGCGGAGAACAAAGCGTTCGAGTAACCTATTGGGTTACGCGGCAACCGGGTGGTTTTGGCGCCGGCAGGTAACTTCCGGATTGTTGGAACTGCATTTGCGGGATAGACGTCTTTGGTCTTACTCTGCGCATGGTGCATTCCCGCAAAGGCCGTCGCTGGCTGTTTCTGTTCGTCGTCCTCGCGCTGTCCGCGGGCGTCTTTTCCATGCGACGCCGGCAGGACGTTGGTGCGCAGCAACTTCCGGCTTCCCCGGGGCAGGTGGCGAACGCGCCGGAGCCCTCCGCCCGGGCGGCGGAGCGCACCGCGGTTTCCTCTGCAAACTCCGTTGCCGCGCCGGATCGCGGCGGCTTGTTTGCGTTTGCCCATCCGCCCGACGCCGCGGCGCTCGACGCTGCGCTGCCGGCGCCCGCGCGGGAGATCCTTTACGTCCGCCTCAACGCCGCGCTCATCGCCGGCAAGCAATCGCCCTTCTGGCAAAAACCCGGCGCCGGTCGTATCGAGCTGCCGCTGCCCGGTGGCGGGGCCGTCATGATCGTGATCGAAGGCAGCGAGATGCTCGGCGCGGATCGCTTCACCAGCGCCGGCGGGATCGAGGGCCGGCCGCTGAGCCGCGCCGTGTTCGCCTACAACGAGGGCTTTCTGCACGCCTCGATCGAGGATCCGGAGCTCGGCCGCTTCGCCCTGCGCACGGCGACGGAGGAGCTCTCCCAGTATTACCAGGTTGATCCCGCGCTGGTCCCCCCGTGCGGCGGTACGCGTCGTCCGCTGATCGATGGGGTCGTGGTTGCCGAGGCGGCCGCCCGCCGGGCGCGGGTCGCCGGGTCGGGCGCGACCGGTGCGAATCCCGTCGCCCCCGCCACCGCGGCGGCCGAGAATCCGCAGCGGGCCGAGGTGCACGTGATGATCGTGTACACGGAGGCGGTGCTGCCTACGCTCACCGGCGCCGCGCGCACGGCCGCGCTGCAGAGCGCGTTCGATGCCGCGATCGCGAAGGTCAACAACATCTTTGCGGCCAGCCTGATCACCGCGCGCGTGAAGCTCGTGGGCATCGCCGAGACCCAGTACGACGAGCGCGTGAGCACCTCGACCCGCGTGCAGGACGACGCGCTCACGGCGTTGCAGAATTCAACCGACGGGAAGATGGACGAAATCCATGCGCTCCGCGACCGCGCCGGCGCCGACATCGTGTGCCTGGCGCTGAACCGCGCCGATTCGGCGAGCAGCGGGCTGAGCTTCCTGATCGATCGGCCTCACGACACGCCGGAGAACCTCACGAATCCGCTGTTCGCGTTCTCCGTCGTCCAGTATTCCAATATCGCCGGCACCAACGTCGTGCCGCACGAACTGGGCCACGTCCTCGGCTGCGCGCACGACCGCGCCAACGCGCTCAGCGGCCCCGGTGCGTATCCCTACAGCTACGGCTACAAGTTCTTCGGCGCGGATGGCCGCCAGTACCACGACATCATGGCGTATCCGCCGGGCACGGAGCTGGGCTATTTCTCAAATCCCAACGTGATCGCGCCGCCGCCGGTCAACGCGCCAATCGGCATCGCCCGGGGCCTGTCCGGCGAATCCGAAACTGCCTACACGATTGAGCAGAATGCCTTCCAGGCTTCGATCTACCGCTTGCAGACGCAGGCGGCGCCGAATCCCGGCACGCTCATCAACGTCGCCACGCGTGCGTTTGTGGGCACCGGCAGCCAGGTGCTCATCGGCGGCTTCGTCGTCGACGGCGCCCAGCGGAAAAAACTGCTCCTGCGCGCCGCCGGCCCCGCCCTCGCCGCGTTCGGCGTGATCGACGCGCTGGACGATCCGGTGCTGCGGATTTTTTCCGGCCAGAGCCAAATCGCGGCCAGCGACAACTGGGGCAGCCAGCCCGGCGCGGGCGACGTCGCGAACGCGGCGGCGCAGATCGGCGCGTTTGCCTTCGCGCCCGGCAGCGCGGACGCCGCGCTGCTCGTCACGCTGGAGCCCGGCGCCTACACCGCCATCGTCGAGGGCGTCAATGGCGCGACCGGCTTCGGGCTGGTCGAAGCCTACGACGCCGACCGCACCGGAAACCGGATCGTGAACCTTTCGACGCGTGGCTACGCCGACAACCGTGGAAGGGAAATGATCGGGGGCTTCGTCGTCCAAGGCGTCTCGGGCGCCACGAAACGGATTCTCATCCGCGTCCTCGGCCCGACCCTCGCCCGCGCGCCCTTCAACGTCGCCGGCGTGATGGAGGATCCGCACCTGGAGCTCTACGATGCGGCGGGCCAGCTCCTGGTTCGAAACGACGACTGGAGCACGGGCGCGCGGTTCGTCAGCGGGACCCGCGACGATTTCCAGCCGTTCGTTCGCCAGTACGGCGAGCAACAAATCTCCGCCACCGGCTTCGCGCCGGCGAATCGCCGGGAGCCTTGTGTGATGGCCGATCTGCCGCCCGGCAACTACACCGTCGTCGTGAAGCCCTTCGAGCTGCGGAGTTCGATCCCCAGTCTCGACGAACCGGCCGAGCCCGGCATCGGCCTCATCGAGGTCTACGAGATCAACCGGTAGCAAAACCGCAGGGCGGTTTTGCAGGGCAGCCGCC
>JACQWL010000286.1 GCA_016209255.1 Verrucomicrobiota bacterium | reverse complement strand
GCCCGCGAGTACAAGAACGCCGAAGTCATCAAGGTTCTGGAGCAAAAGAAATGATGGCCGGCGCCAGCCGGTGTGTTCGTTAGAGTCCTTGAGGTCCGAAACTCGTTGTGAACTGGTCAACTTTATCCACGTCGAATCTGACCGCAGGACCACGGACTACCGACCACTGACCACAGACCGATGAACAAAAAGCATTTCGAGGTCAGTGGTCAGTAGTCCGTTGTCTGTGGTCTGAGGCGCCGCCTCGCTTGAAATTCTTCTCCCGCCCAACCTGCGCCTCACCATGAAACGAGCCTTGCTGTGTATTGTATCGCTGAGCCTGACCACGCTGACCTCGCCCGCGGCCGAGATCCACCTCGCCCAGGGAATCCTGGCTGGCGAGATCACGCCGACCACGGCCATTCTCCAGACGAGGCTGACCGCGAGCCCGGGACTGATCGCCCGCGATGTCGCCGGGGCGCCAGGCGTGGGCCGGTTCGAGATCGGCACCAGCGAGTCGCTCGAGAACGCCCACCAGACGCCATGGATCACGGCGACGCCGGAGCGTGATTTCATTCTGAAAGCCCACGTGGATGGGCTGCGGCCGAACACGCAGTATCATTACCGCGTGCTTTACGGTCCCGACGCCGCGCGAACCAAACCGGGCCCGGCCGGCCGCTTCCGGACCTTGCCCGGTCCCGGGGCGGCGGCGCCGGTGAATTTCATCCTCACCAGTTGCCTGAACTACGCGTTTTTTCACGAAGGCACCAAGGGTCAGCCCGCCTACAGCGGCGAGGACCGCCACCTGGGCTATCCGGCCCTCGACGCGGTGCTGCGCCTGCAGCCGGATTTCTGCATCTTCGACGGCGACTGCGTTTACTATGATCATCCTGTTGCCACTCGCGCCCAGACCCAGGCAGAGCTGCGCAAGAAATGGCATGAGCAGTATGTGCAGGAGCGTTTCGTGAAACTCTTCGCCCGCGTGCCCACGTATTGGCTGAAGGACGACCACGACCACCGCAAAAACGACTCCGACGCCACCGGCAACTACGAGCCCGCGCACGAGCTTGGGATCGCCACGTTCCGCGAACAGGTGCCGGTGGTAAACCCGGCGGACCCGCAGGCAGTCACCTACCGCACCCTCCGCATGGGCCGCGATCTCCAGTTGTGGTTTGTCGAAGGCCGCGATTACCGCAGCCCGAACCGGATGCCGGACGGCCCCGCCAAGTCGATCTGGGGTGCCGCGCAAAAAGCCTGGCTGCAACGCACGCTGAAGGAAAGCGACGCCACCTTCAAAATCCTCGTCTCCCCCACGCCGCTGGTCGGCCCCGATGATGCCAGCAAACTGGACAACCACGTCAATCCGCTCGGTTTCCGCCACGAGGGGGAGGCTTTCTTGGCGTGGCTGAAGGACAATGGCATCGCGCCCGGCCGCTTCTATATCATCTGTGGCGATCGCCACTGGAAATATCACTCCGTGCATCCGTCCGGCTATGAAGAGCTGACCTGCGGCGCGTTGAACCGGGAAAACTCCCGGATGGGCCGCGCGCCGGGCGATCCGCAATCGACCGATCCGCGGGCGCTGGTCCGGCAGATTTACACGGATGCCACGCCCAGCGGGGGATTTCTGCGGGTGGCGGTGCAGCCGGCGGCCGCCGGCCAGGCGGCGCGGATCGAATTCACGCAGCACGACGATGGCGGCAAAGTGTTGCACACGCACGCAAAGAGCACGCCGTGACGGTGGTGGGTCAGGTTGGGGGTTTCGCAGCAGACAGCGTTGATTGTCGACAGGTCGCATTGATCCAGCGCGTGCAAGCTGGCCCGCCTCCAGCGGTGCCACAGGCGATCATGGACAGTTTCGCCGGTTCGCGTTCGCTCGGCCCGCCAAGGTCGCGTTTGTCCGCTTGCCCGTGGCGGATTCCTGTGCAGTCTCGTGCCATGAACTTGGAACTGCCCGACTCGACGGCGGTGCGCGAGTTTCCACCTGAGCTCTTGCGGCTGGAACTCGCGTGCGCGCTTTACGCCCGCGGCAAGCTCGGCAAGGTCGGTGGGGCGCAGCTCGCCGGAGTCGATTTGACCACTTTTCAGGGAGCGCTTGGCGAACGCGGAATTGAGAGCTACACGCTTGAGATGCTCGAGGCCGACGCCCGCAACCTCGAGAAGTTGTATCCGGCGTGATCGTCGTCGCCGACACCTCGGTATTGATCATCTGGGATTCTATTAGCGGAGATTAGCGAAGATTAGCGGTCAAAAACTGCCTTGGTCGATTACTTCGGTGGCGGCCCCGCCTTGCGCCGGCTCCCGATCGCGCAGAACCAGCCGGAAATCCTGTTCGCTTCTGCCTGACGCACTGCGGCCGCCCCTCGTTCCTTGTCCCTGCGAAGCCAACCGACAACGTCTCCGCATGGAAGCGACTCTGGCCTACGCCGAAACCCATTTCCCGCAACTCGTGCGCCATGTAAACGACGGCGAGGGAATCCTCCTGCGCGACGGCGCGCTGGCGGTGGCGAAAATCGTTCCGCTCCCGGCTCCACTCGCGACGACGCGTCCAAAGGTGGGCGAGACGACATCGGCTCCGGTGAAGTGGAACCCCGCCTCGTTTGCGCCGCTGGATGAAACCGGGATGAGCGAGCCGGGCATGTTGTGAATTTGCTCCTCGATACCTGCTGCACAACCTCGCCGTCATATCTCCCGACCAAGCTTTCCCGCCTTACAGCGTGCAAGTAGTTTGGTAGTCGATGCGGTCGATGAGATGGAAAAAAACGACCGACCGTGGGTGAACCACGAAGCCACAGAGGTACAAAGGACAATTCATCCAAAAACGGTTTTCTCTGTGTCTTTGGGTCTCTGTGGTTCAACTAATTTGGTCGAATCACGCCTAATCCAAATCGCGGAGAGGCAGCCGGAAATCCTGCTCGCTTCAGCCTGAGGCAGGCAGGCGATTTGTAGGGGCGTCGCTCGCCGACGCCCGCGGGTGCCGTGAAGCGGCGCCCCTATCGCCAATCCATCGCCTGCAAGCAGGCTCCTACCTTTCAGCCGATGCAGGGGCTGTTTCATGGGAGCGCTCGATCGCGCCCGCCTCCTCGCGCCTTGTTTCCTCTGTAATCTAGCGCCAGTTTGCGGGCGCGCCACGCGCCGTCACGCTCCCGACCTTACCCTCGTAATCCTCCGGCCTCATGATTCGCTGGCTACGACTGCAAACTGACCCACCACCGCCGTGACAGCACATTAAGCGTTGAAGCCGGCCCGCTCGTGGCGACACCATGGCCGCGTCCATAGCCTCGCCGCTATGAATCCCCCCGATCCCTGCCACTCCCCATGAAACACATGCTCCGTTTTGTTCTCGGCCTCGCCGCTGTCGCCGCCTTGCTGTCGCTCGCGCCCGTGGCGGTGGCTGCCAGTGCGCCCAAGGCATCTGCCCGGCCGAACCTGCTTTTTGTCATTTTCGACGATTGGGGCGGGAGTACGCATGCAGGCATCAACGGTTCGACGTGGATCAAGACACCAAACTTCGATCGCGTCGCGCGTGAGGGCGCGCTGTTCAAGAACGCGTTCACGTCGAATCCCAAATGCAGCCCGTGCCGCGCGAGCATCCTTACGGGGCGCAACACGTGGCAGCTCAAGGAAGCGGTCTCGCACGGTGGTTTGTTCCCGGCGGGCTTTGAGGTCTATCCCGATTTGCTGGAGCAGGCGGGCTATGTCATCGGACTCACGGGCAAGGGCTGGGGGCCGGGCGACTTCAAGACCCAGGCCATGCGCACGCGCAACCCCGCCGGGCCGGGCTTCGACACGAAGACGCAGGTGCCCATTGCCTCCGGCATCGGTCGCAACGACTACCCCGCGAATTTCCAGGCGTTCCTCAGCCAGCGGCCGGCGGACAAGCCGTTCTGCTTCTGGATGGGTTTCAACGAACCGCACCGCGGTTACGAACGCGGCTCCGGCCTTCGCCTCGGGAAAAAACTGGAAGACGTGAAGGTGCCGGCCTACCTGCCGGACAACGAAGTCGTCCGCGGCGATCTGCTCGATTACGCGGTCGAGGTGGAGTGGGGGGACACCCAGCTGGGCCGGGCGCTTAAGATCCTTGAGGACGCCGGCGAGCTCGAAAACACGCTCGTGGTCGTGACGTCCGACCACGGGATGCCATTCCCCTATGTAAAGGGGCAGATTTTCGAGGACGCGTTTCACCTCCCGCTGGCGATGCGCTGGGGCGGGGCGATCAAGCCGGGCCGCGTGGTGCAGGATTTCGTCAACGTGCGCGACCTGGCGCCCACCTACATGGAACTCGCGGGCCTCAAGCCGCACCCGCAGATGACCGGCCGGAGCCTGATGAACATTCTGCGTTCGGAAAAGTCAGGCTGGATCGAGAACCGCGACGTGATGCTGATCGGCAAGGAGCGGCACGACATCGGGCGGCCGAATGACATGGGTTATCCGGTGCGCGCCCTGCGGACAAAGGAGTTTCTCTATGTGCACAATTTCTTCCCCGACCGCTGGCCGGCCGGCAACCCGGAGACCGATTTCGGCAACGTCGATCCCAGCCCGACCAAGGAGATCGTCAAGCGCCTCGGCGGTTACTACTACGATCTGACCCTCGGCAAGCGGCCGCCCGATGCGCTGTATCGGCTGACCGATGACCCCGAGTGCGTGCGCAATCTCGCGCACGATCTCGCCTTTGCGTCCACGCTGGAGGAGATGCGCTCGAGAATGATGAAGCTGCTGCGCGAGGAATGGGACCCGCGGGCGCTTGGGCACGGCGATGTTTTTGACACCTACCAGTACCTCGGTGGCCGGGCGAAGGGGTACGAAACCTGGCTCAAGGCCCAGGAAGCGCTCGTGAAGGAACCGATCGAGGCGCCCCAGAAGAGTGACGCCCGGAAGAAATCCAAGCGCGCCATCCCATGAACCTGACTGAGCTCTCCTGGCCGGCGGTCGCGGCTCTTTCGAAGGACACCCCCGTGGTGTTTCCCATCGCCGCGCTCGAACAACACGGACACCACCTCCCGGTTTTCACGGACAGTCTGTTGCTCGGGGAGGTGATCCGTCGCGCCACGGAACCGCTCGCCAGCCGCGTGCTCTTTGCCCCGCTGATGTGGCTGGGCAACTCGGATCATCACCTCGATTTCGCCGGTACGCTCTCGGCGCCGCCGCGCACCTATCTGGATCTGCTCAACGGGCTCGCGGAAAATTTCGTGCAGCACGGCTTTCGCCGGCTGGTCTTTCTCAGCGGCCACGGGGGCAACGACGTTCCGGGCCGGCAAGCGGTGTTTGAGTTGCGCCAGCGCCACCGCCAACGGGATGATCTGCTGTTTCTCCTCGCGACGTACTGGGGCCTGGGCGCAAAGCCGTGGGAGTCGAACCCCTCGCTGCACCAACATGCGATGGGTCATGCCTGCGAATGGGAAACATCGATGATGCTCCGGCTCGCCCCGCAACTGGTCGGAGATCATCGGGCGGCCGCGGTCGTGGAAGCGGGCACGCCGTTCACGCCGGCGAGCCGCGGGTGGATCACCCGGGAACGCTCCGTGCCGGGGCACATCGGCGCGCCGCACCTCGCCACGGCCGAAAAGGGCGAACACTTGTTCAGCGTGTTTGCGGCGGACGTCGTCGCGTTGCTGGAACGGGTCGTGCGCTGGGATGGCAAATCTTGGAACGGTTAATCGCGCATTTCGCACCGCGACCTGAGGCCGCAACCAAAGGACCATTTTTTGACACAGAGCACACAGAGGCCCAACCCGAGAGCACAGAGAAATGCCTTTACTCCGTGGCCTCTTGCTCGTCCTCCGTGGCCTCTGTGACAAAAATGTCCGTCTGAATGGATGGTTTATTTCGCCGTGAATTCCCCCTCCTCCTGCCCGGGCTCGCGAGCTCCATCGTGGAAGTGGATCGTGTGCGGGATGCTGTTGCTGGCGTCCGCCATCAATTACATGGACCGCCAGACGCTGGCGAACGCCTCGGTGCGGATCAGCCGGGAGTTTGGTTTGACGCAGGCGCAGTACGGGAATGTCGAGGCCGTCTTCGGTTTCGCCTTTGCCGCAGGTTCCCTGGTTTTCGGGTGGCTGGCCGACCGCATGCCCCTCCGCCGGCTCTACGCGTGGGTGCTGGCGCTGTGGTCCGTGGCGGGCTTTGTGACCGGCTTCGTCAAGAGCTACGATGAACTGCTGGTGTGCCGGACGCTGCTTGGTTTCTTCGAGGCCGGGCATTGGCCTTGTGCGATTCGCACCACGCGCCTCCTGCTCGACGAGCGGCAGCGCTCGATGGGGAATGGTCTGCTGCAAAGCGGCGCGTCCCTTGGGGCCATCATCACTCCGCTCGTCATGCAGGCGCTGATGACGTCGGAACTGGGCAGCTGGCGGCTGCCGTTCATCGTGGTGGGCGGTGTGGGACTGCTCTGGATCATCCCGTGGTTTGTCCTGCTCAAGGGAAACGATCTCCGCCCAACCGTGGCAGGACCCGGCGAGGCCGCACGCCAGACCGGCGGCAGCTTTGCGCAGGTGATTTTCAGCCGGCGCATGCTGGTCGTGTTCTTCGTCATCGCCTGCATCAACACCACCTGGCAGATCCTGCGGGCGTGGATGCCGAAGTTCCTCCAGGAAGGCCGCGGTTACTCGGAAACCCACGCGCTTACCTTTAACTCGGTTTGGTTCATGGCCACGGATGTTGGCTGTCTCGCCGCTGGCGCACTGGCGGTCTGGCTGGCGCGGCGGCATCTCTCCGTGCATGCGGCGCGCGTGCTGGTGTTTGCCGGTTGTGCCGTGCTCTGTGCCGCGTGCGTGCTCGTGCCGTGGCTGGGCAAAGGCTGGCTGCTGCTGGCCGTCCTTTCGCTCGCCGGCGCGGGCGCCTTGGGCGTGTTTCCGCTTTATCATGCCTTCACCCAGGACATCTCCTCGGAGCATCAGGGCAAGATTACGGGCGTGGCCGGCGTGGCGGCCTGGCTGGTCCCGGCGCAGATCCAAAAACTGTTCGGCCTGCTGGCCGACCGCACGGGTTCGTTCGATCCCGGCCTTGCCCTCGCGGGCTTCCTGCCCTTGCTCGCGGTGGTTCCACTTTGGTTGTTCTGGGAAAAGTCAAAATCCTCATCGCCATGAACTCACTCCTAGCCCGGATAATTCACGCTCTCCTTGCTCACCAAGCCACACTCCGTGCGAAATCTCGTCCGGCATTCGCCGCCGTTTGGAATATCCGGGCTAAGGTCAAAACCGCTTGGCGGTTTTGTTTTAGCCCGCATGACCTGCACGGGTCCGGCTGCCGCCCGCCCGAACGTCGTCGGACGATCGAAAAATACCGGGGAGAGTGTGAAAAATGCGGGCTAACTCGTCGTTCATTCCTCGTCTCCACCGCGGCCGTTTCCGCCCTGGCCTGGGTTCCGCTTCGCGCCGCCGAGCGCCCGCGCAAGAAAATCGCGCTGCTCGGCACGGAGGTGCGCCGCCATTCGCACGCGCAACATTTCATCGATCGTTTCCTGCTCGGCTACGCCTGGGCCGGCGGCTGGCGCCGGTCGGACGTGGATCTCGTGTCGCTCTACATCGACCAGTTCCCGGAAGGCGACCTGGCCCGCGCCGCGGCCAAGCGCTTCGGCGTGCCGATTTACCCGACCATCGCGGAGGCGCTGACGCTCGGCACGGCGAAGCTCGCGGTGGACGGCGTTGTCATCATCGGCGAACACGGCAAGTATCCGAAAAATGAAAAGGGCCAGACGCTCTACCCGCGCTACAAGTTCTTCAAGGAAATGGTGAAGGTGTTCGAAGCCAGCGGCCGCAGCGTGCCGGTGTTCAACGACAAGCATCTCTCCACCGACTGGCGCGAGTGCGTCGAGATGGTGGAACACTCCCGGCGCCTGCGGTTCCCGTTCCACGCCGGCTCCTCCCTGCCGGTGACGCGCCGCATGCCGGCCATCGACATGCCCTACGGAACGCCGCTGGCCGAAAGCGTGTGCGCGTGCTATGGCGGCATGGACAGCTACGACTTCCACGGCCTTGAAACCGCGCAATGCATGTCCGAGCGGCGGGAGGGCGGGGAGGTCGGGATCCGCAGCGTGGTGGCCTTGCGCGGGGCGAAGATGTGGGAGCATGCCGCCGGGCGTGAGACCACCCGGCGTCTGCTCGTCGCGGCCCTGACCCGCAGCCACAATCTCCCGGTCACGAATGGTTATCCCACCGACGCCGTCACGTTCGACTGGGCGCGCACGGCGTTTCCCGAAGGGTGGGCTTATTTCATCGATCATCGCGATGGATTTCGCACCGCGCTCTTCATGCTCGCGATCCGGGATTTCAATTATGCCGGTTTGAACAGCCGGACGGGCGAGATTATTTCCTGCCAGATGTACCTGCCGATGCCCGGGCACGGCTCGACCACGGCGGACTTCTTCACTCCGCTGATTCGTCACATCGAGCGCATGATGGTCGAAAACCGCGCGCCGTATCCGATTGAACGGACGCTGCTCACCTCCGGCATGACCCTGGCGGGCGTGGAGTCGTTTCATCGCGGCCAGCCGGTCGAAACGCCGGAGATGGCCGTGCGCTACACGGCGCCGAAGGAATCGCTTTTTTGGCGCGATTGAGGCCGGCGCGGGCGCGCTCCCCGAACCGATCCGTGGTGCGTCCGCCGTGGGGCGCGTCGAACGGAGGCCGACACGGCGGGCAATGCGAGAGTCAGTCCAGCCGCGATCGTCAAAATGAACCCGGGAACGTTTTTCGCCCCCGGCATGTGGTCGCAACCAAAAGGACCCCTCGTGCTCTTGCTCGTAATCGCGCCGGTCGAGCCCGAGCAAGAGCACGATTACGAGCACGGAAGAACCACGTGCAAG
>JACQWL010000243.1 GCA_016209255.1 Verrucomicrobiota bacterium | reverse complement strand
GGCTACCCGCGCCGCCGGAGCCGGAAGCGGCTCCGCTCCTCGCAGCAACCGTCGTTGGCTGGAACTCCGCCGCGACGCGCAGCCCGCGGAGCGAGCCGCCGGCCAGCCAGCCGTTCTCGGACGTGACAACGCCGAGGAGCCTCTTCGCGTCCCGCGGGCCGTCGGGCGAGACTGGCAGCGTGAGCGTGAACCCGCCGCGGCCGTCGGACTGCACGGTCTGCGGCACGTCGTAGGCGACGAGGTTGTCCTCGGAGAAAAAGTGCGGGGCCTTCGGCGTGTGCCCGCCGGCTTTCGATGGCGCAAGGTGGAGGGTGATCGTTGTTGCGGCACGCGTGGCGGAGATTTTCCAGCCGGCGTCCTCGCGCGGGAGCGCGGCGAGGGTCGCGCGGGTTTTCCCGCCCCACGTGGCGTCGGGCTGCGGCGCGCCGGCGGAGACGGGCAGCGTGAGCGAAACCTCCGCACTGCCGGGAATGCAGATCTTTTCGCACATCAGCCAGTCGGCGGTGGCGGCGAGGGTGACGGCGCCGCCGGCCGCGAGATCGGCGGGCGGCGTGAGCGTGACGGGCAGGAAGAGTTCACTGTCGTAGCCGTTGCCGGTGACGTTGCCGGTGGAATCTTTAATGACTTTCGGCGCGGGCCATTGGATGTCGCCCGCCTTCCAGCCGGGCGGGAGTTTCCACTTGAGCGAGGTGGGGAGTCCGGTGCCGGGATTGACCCAGTAGGTGTGCCAGTCCGGGTCGTGGACGAGGCGGAGCGCGACAGTGAGCGGCTGGCCGGGCTGCACGGAGGCGTCGGCGGAGACAAGGGAGGCCTTGACGTGCGCCGGCGCCGCGAGTGCCGCCGTCGCGCGCGGGCAAAGCAGGAGCGACAAAGCGAAAAGCGGCAGGGCGGTCAGCAGGCGGCGGACGGGAAACATGGCGCGAAGGTGGGGGCTTTTCGTGTGAGGCGCAAACGCCGAGCATTGTTCCCGCCACGGCGGGCTTGCGCGGACGGCTGGGCGCGCCTACCCGTTGAATACGACACCGCGCACCTCGCGCGGAAGCTTCCATGATCAAAAACAACGTCCGTCTGCCCCTGACCGCCTGGATCGCCCTGCCGCTCGCTGCGGCGCTGATCGCCCCGGCCGGCTGCACACGCGGGGGCGGCGCCGGCGCGACAAAAGCAGCCGGGCCGCAGACCGTGCCGGTGCAGGTGGCCGTCGCCGTGCAACAGGACGTGCCCCGCCTCGTCGAATCGGTGGGCGCGGTGCAGGCGCTGCGCAGCGTGGCGGTGAAGTCGCAGGTCGACGGCATGATCGCGGAGATTCATTTCCGCGAGGGCGACGGGGTGAAGGCCGGCGACCCGCTCGTGTCGCTCGACCGGCGGCCGTTCGAGAACAGCGTCCGCATCGCGCGCGCCGATCTCGCGAACGCGCGCGCCGAGGCGGCCAAGGCCGAGGCCGACCTCGAGCGCTACAAGCACCTCGACCAGCAGGACGCGATTTCGAAGGAGCAGTTTGCCCAGCTCACCACGAAGGGCGAAACGACGCGCGCGCTGGTGCAGGCGAAGGAGGCGGCGGTGGCGAATGCGGAGCTTCAGCTCGGCTACGCGCAGATCCGGGCGCCGATTGCCGGCCGCACCGGCCAGCTGATTCTGCACGAGGGCGCGCTGGTGAAGGCGAACGATGCGAACCAGTCGATCGTCACGATCAACCAGCTTTCCCCCATCGCCGCCGCGTATGCCGTGCCCGAACGGGCGCTCGGCGAAATCCGCGCGGCTGTCCTGGCGGGCAACGCGGTCGTGACGGTGGTCGATCGCGCGTCCGGCATCGTGCGGACCGACGGGAAATTGACCTTCGTGGACAACAGCGTCGATCCGACGTCCGGCACCATCACGCTCAAGGCGACGTTCGAGAATGCGGATCACGCGTTGTGGCCCGGCCAGTTCGTGCAGGTGCAAACGCAACTCGGGCTGGACCGGGGGGCCATTGTCGTGCCGACGGCGGCGGTGCAGACCGGACGGAGCGGTCCGCAGATCTTTGTCGTGAAAACCGACCAGACGGTCGACATCCGGCTCGTGAAGGTGCTGCGCCCGGCCGGTGACGTCTCGCTGATCGGCGAAGGCCTGCGCGCGGGCGAAACAGTCGTCACGGACGGCCAGCTTCAGCTCGTGCCGGGGGCAAAGGTTGAATCGAGGTCCCTCACCGCCGTCGCGCCGGCCGGCGAGAAAACCGCGGCCGCGCCATGAACCTCCCCGCCCTCTGCATCCGCCGGCCGGTGATGACGACGCTGCTGACCGCGGCGTTGTGCGTATTCGGCGCGATGGCCTACACCTTCCTTCCGGTCAGCGATCTGCCGAACGTCGATTTCCCCACCATCGTGGTCACGGCCAGTCTCCCGGGTGCGACGCCGGAAACGATGGCCTCCGCGGTGGCCAAGCCGCTCGAGCAGCAGTTCTCGACCATCGCGGGCATCGATTCGATGACCTCGACCAGCACCCTCGGGATCACGGCGGTCACGCTGCAATTCGCGCTCGAGCGCAGCATCGACGCCGCGGCGCAGGACGTGCAGTCGGCGATCGCCACCGTGCAACGCCGGCTGCCGGTGGACATGCCGGCGCCACCGTCCTTGCGGAAGACCAATCCGGCGGACCAGCCGATCATGTATCTCGCGCTGAGCTCGCCGACGCTGCCGCTTTCGATTGTCGACGAGTATGCGCAGACGACGCTGGCGCAACGCATCTCGACCGTGGAAGGCGTGGCGCAGGTGCAGGTGCTGGGCGCGCAGAAATACGCGTTGCGGGTGCAGCTCGATCCGCGCGCCCTCGCCAGCCGCGGCATCACGCTCGACGAGGTGCGCGCCGCGCTGTCGGCCCACAATGTCAACCTTCCGACCGGCATCCTCGACGGCAAGAACCAGGCCATGACCGTGGTGGCGACCGGCCAGCTCGCGAACAGCGCGGAGTTCAGCCAGATCGTGGTGGCCTACCGCAAGGACGCGCCGGTGCATCTCGGCGAGCTCGCGCAGGTGATCGACAGCGTGCAGGAAACCCGGATGGCCAGCTGGTTCTTCGACCGCGCGGGCATGAGCCGGTCGATCGGGCTCGCCGTGAACCGCCAGCCGGGTACCAACACGGTCGAGGTCGTCAGAAAAGTGCGCGCGTTGCTGCCGGCGTTTCGCCAGCAACTGCCGGCGTCGGTGCGGCTCGAAGTCCTGGCCGATCGCTCCGTGCCCGTGCGGGAGTCCGTCAAAGATGTGCAGTTCACCCTCGTGCTGTCGATCGCGCTGGTGGTGCTCGTGATCTTTCTCTTCCTCCGGACGCTGACGGCGACGATCATCCCCAGTGTCGCGATCCCGATGGCGTTGCTCGGCACGTTCATCGTGATGTATTTTTGCGGCTACACGCTGGACAACCTTTCGCTGCTGGCGCTCACGCTCTCGGTGGGCTTCGTGGTGGACGACGCGATCGTGATGCTCGAAAACATCGTGCGGCACATCGAGCAGGGCATGCCGGTGCGCGAGGCTGCGTTCAAGGCTTCTGCCGAAATCGGGTTCACGATTCTGTCGATGACGCTGTCGCTCGTGGCGGTGTTCATTCCCGTGCTGTTCATGGGCGGCATCCTCGGCCGGCTGCTGCACGAGTTTGCGGTGACGATCACCGCGTCGATCCTCGTGTCGGGCGTGGTGTCGCTGACGCTGACGCCGATGTTGTGCAGCCGGTTCCTGAAGCCGCACCGCGCGGTCGGCGGCGGGCGCCCGGGGCAACAGGGTCAACCCGGCGCGGGCGGCTTCGCCGCGATGGTCTCATTCTACGAGCGCACCTTGCGGATCGCGATGCGGCACCGGGTCGCGACGGTAAGCATCGCCGGTCTGATGGTGGTGCTCACGGTTGTGGTCGCCCGCACGCTGCCGCTGGGCTTCATTCCGACCGACGACACGTCGCAGGTTTACATCGCGACCGAAGGCGCGCAGGACGTGTCGTTCGCCGAGATGATGAAACACCAGGAGGCGGCGGCGGCGATTGTCGCGCGGCACCCGTCGGTCGAAGCGTTCATGTCCTCGATCGGCGGCGGGATGTATGCGACAACGAGCAACCAGGGCCGCATTTTCGTGCGCCTGAAGCCGCGCCGCGAGCGGGCGCCGGCGGCCGAAATCGTCCAGGAGTTCCGCCAGCTCCTGGCGGTCATTCCCGGGATGCGCTGCTACCCGCAGCTGCTGCCGCCGATCCGGCTCGGCGGCACGCTCTCGAAGGCGCTCTATCAGTTCACCCTCTTTGGCACCGATCTGAAGGAACTGTATGCCGGCGCGCAAATGATGGAGGCGAAAGCGCGCGGGCTGCCGGGCCTGCAGGACGTAAACTCGGACCTGCAGATTTCGAACCCACAGCTGCGGGTCGACATCGACCGCCATCGCGCCGCGGCGCTCGGCATCACGCCGCAGCAAATCGAGGACGCGCTCTACAGCGCCTACGGTTCGCGGCAGGTGTCGACGATCTACACGCCGACCAACCAGTATTTCGTCATCATGGAGATGGCGCCGGAGTTTCAGATGAACGCGGATGCGCTGTCGCTGATTTACCTGCGCAGCAAGGGCGGCAAGGCCGTGCCGCTCGACACCGTCGCGACCCTCCGGCACGAAGTCGGCCCGCTCACGGTGAACCACCTCGGCCAGGTGCCGGCGGTGACGATCTCGTTCAATCTCCGCCCCGGCACTTCGCTCGGCGAAGCCGCCGCGGCCATCACGGAGCTCGCGCGCCAGGAGCTGCCGGCGACGCTCAGCTACGGGTTCCAAGGCTCGGCGCAGGCGTTTGCGTCGTCGATGCGCGGGCTCGGCCTGCTGCTCGTCATGGCGGTGCTCGTGATCTATATCGTGCTGGGCATTCTCTACGAGGACTTCATCCATCCGCTCACCATCCTGTCGGGTCTGCCGGCGGCGAGCTTCGGTGCGTTGGTCACCCTCTGGCTGTTCAAGCAGGAGCTCAACGTCATGGGCTATGTCGGCATCATCCTGCTCGTCGGCATCGTGAAGAAGAACGCGATCATGATGATCGACTTTGCCCTGGCCTCGCGCGCCCAGGGCGAAGCGTCGGCGGAGAAGGCGATCGTGCAGGCCTGCTTGGTGCGCTTCCGGCCGATCATGATGACGACGTTTGCGGCGCTGGCGAGTGCCATCACCATTGCGCTTGGGCTGGGCGCGGGCGCGGAGTCGCGGCGCTCGCTGGGCCTCGCGGTCGTGGGCGGGCTGGTCGTTTCGCAGCTGCTGACGCTCTACATCACGCCGGTGATTTACGTCTACATGGACCGGTTTACGGCCCGGGGGCGGCAGAAGGCCGTGCAGGCC
>JACQWL010000259.1 GCA_016209255.1 Verrucomicrobiota bacterium | reverse complement strand
TATTTCATCCAGCACGAAATGGGGGGCGGGTGGTTCCTGCGCGGCCTCCACCACTACACGGCGCACGCGATGACCGTGCTCCTGGCGCTCCACCTGATGCAGGTGGTCATCGACGGCGCCTACAAGGCGCCGCGCGAGTTGAATTTCTGGTTTGGCGTCGTGCTCCTCTTCCTCGTGCTGGCGCTTTCGCTGACCGGTTATTTGCTGCCCTGGGACCAGAAGGCGTATTGGGCGACGAAGGTCGCCACCAATATCATGGCCATCGCGCCGGTCATCGGCCCGGCGCTGCAAAAGCTCGTGGTCGGGGCCGGCGACTACGGCCACCACACCCTGACGCGCTTCTTCGCCCTGCACGCCGGCATCATCCCCGGTGGCATCATCGTCTTCATCGTCGCCCATCTGTATCTGTTTCGGCGTCACGGCGTCACGGCGAAGGAGCCGCGGAAGAAGCCCGACGCCCCGTTCTGGCCCGACCAGGTGCTGCGCGACGTCGTGGCCTGCCTGGCCGTGCTCGTGGCCGTGCTTTTTTTCGTGCTGCGTTATCATGGCGCGGAATTCGGCGCTCCGGCCGATCCCTCCGAACCCTTCCCCGCCGCCCGGCCGGACTGGTATTTTCTCTTCCTGTTCCAGCTGCTGAAATATTTCCCCGGTGGCACGGAAATCTGGGGCGCGATCGTGCTGCCGGCGCTGCTCCTGCTCGTCCTCGTGGCCATGCCCTTCGTCGGCCGCTGGAAACTCGGCCATCGGTTCAACCTTGGTTTCCTCTGGGCCATGCTCGGCGGCGCGGCGCTGCTGACCTACCTCGCCGTGAACGAAGACCGGCAAAACCCCGAATATGTCGCCGCCGTCCAGGCGGCCCGGCGCGAGGCGGAACGCGCGATCGTCCTCGCCCGATCACCCACGGGCATTCCCCTGACGGGCGCAGTGACGCTGCTGCGCAACGATCCGTTGACCCAGGGGCCGAAGCTCTTCGCGAAAAACTGCGCGAGCTGCCACCGCTT
Source organism: Verrucomicrobiota bacterium (assembly GCA_016209255.1). GTDB lineage: Bacteria > Verrucomicrobiota > Verrucomicrobiia > Opitutales > Opitutaceae > ER46. The sequence goes on along the minus strand of JACQWL010000259.1, from coordinate 29,277 downwards.
CGACGGTCACGACGGCATGGGCGGCCAGCCGGAGGATCCGATCGCCGCGTCCGATCTCGAGGGCTTCGCCAGCCGGGAATGGCTGGCCGGGCTGCTCGACCCGGAACGGATCGACGGCCCGCATTACTTCGGTGGCTCGAAACACAAGACCGGCAAGATGGTGAAATTCGTAAAGGAAGAGGTCGCGGACTTCTCGGCCGAGGAGAAACAGCAGCTCCAGAAAGTCATCGCCGCGCTCTCCGCCGAGGCCGGCCTGAGGGCGCAGCACGACGCCGACCGGCGCGATGCGGCCGTCATCGAAGAGGGGAAGAAACTGCTCGTCGGGGAGAACATGAACTGCGGCGAGTGCCACAAGTTCCACCAGACAATCGAGGAATCCGCCGGCCCGGACCTTTCGGGCTACGGCTCGCGCGAGTGGTTGCTGGCGTTCATTTCCGATCCGGCCCACGAGCGCTTTTACGGCACCCGCAACGACCGCATGCCGCAGTACGGTCCGGAAAAATCGCTCACTGCCCAGGAGATCGGCCTCGTCGCCGACTGGCTGCGCGGCGACTGGTTTCAGACGGCGAGGCCGTAGCCGCCCGGAGTGACAAAGTGCCCGGGGCCTGCTTGTCTCGACGGCATGCCCCGACCACCTGCCACCTTTGCGACCGCACGGCTCTTGGGGCGCGTGCCCCGCGTCGAGGACGCACCCGCGGTTTTCACCGCCTACGCCAGCGACCCCGCGGTGACGCGGTTTCTGAGCTGGCCCGCCTATGACCGCGTGCCACCGCTGACGGCGTTCTTGCGCGAATGTGTTGCGCACTGGGAAAAAGGGGCCGGCCACCTGGCGTGGTTGCTCTGCCTCAAGGGTACCGACACACCCATCGGCTCCATCGGCGTGAACCTCGACGACGCCGGCAAGGCGATGTTCGGCTACGTGCTCGCGAAAAAATTCTGGGGTCACGGCATGGCGGCGGAGGCGCTGACGTTTCTCGCCGACTGGTCGCTGGCGCAGCCGGGAATTCACCGGGCGTGGGCCTTTTGCGACGTCGAGAACCCGGCCTCGGTGCGGGTGATGGAAAAGGCCGGGATGGTGCGCGAAGGCGTGCTGCGCCGCTGGCACACCTGCCCCAGCCTCGGCCCGGAGCCGCGCGATTGCGTCGTGTGCGCGAAAGTCCGCTGAGCAAGGGTCGTGGCGATGGAGGTTCCGGCGTAACCGCCGGCGCGCAAGCAGCCTTGTCCCGGACTCCGCGATTGCCCTCGTGGCCCGCTGCGTGAGCGGCGGGACAAAATGGCGTCGTTCTCGCATTTGGTCCCGGCGCTCACGCGCCGGGCTACAGAACGCCCGGGCAATCCCGGATTCCGGGTTAACTTCCACCTCCGACCTCAGCCCGGTCGGACCGGCCTCACCCCTCCACCAGACCCGCCTGGATGCACCACCGCGTCAGGCTGGCAACTTCGTGCACCCCGACTTTCTGCATGATGTTTTCCCGATGTTTTTCGACGGTGCGGAGACTGAGATTCAAGGTGCTCGCGATTTCCTTCGATATCCGGCCGGCCGCAACCAGCTGCGCGACTTGTTTTTCCCGCTCCGTGAGCGAGACCTCGATTGGGTGGCGGCCCGCGCTGCTCGGGGGCGGCCGGCCCTTGACCGGCACGTGACTCGCGAAAAACATCCCCCCATGGCGGATCGTCTCGATGGCGTTCAACACGTATGAAATGGGCTCGGTCTTGTCGACGTAGCCATCGACGCCGAGGGCGATCAGCTCCGCGGGCAGCCGCTCGCTGGGATGGGCCGTGAGGATCAGGATGTGCATTTCCGGCACGGCGCGCCGGATTTCGGCGGCAATTTCCAGGCCGTAGATGTCAGGCAGCACCAAGTCGATCACGGCCAGGTCCGGTTTCTCCCGCAGGCAGAACTCCAGTCCCGGTTTGCCCAGCTCGAATTCCCCGATGACAACAAGATTCTTCACTTTGCGCAGTGTCGACAGCATGAGCAGACGATACATGGCTTCGTCTTCGATGATGACGGTGCGGAGTGTGTTCATGCGCGGCCGGCGAATCCGGGCCAAGGGTTATCGTCTGGCCGGCGCCGGCGCAAGTGCGAGTTGCAGGCGTGTGGATATCCCCTATTTCCGGGGTGCAGGAGATTCCCCTTGCGTTAACGCGCCGCCCATGCAGCTTATCCCAACTTCGTTAGAGAAAGCGTTAGGTGACAGTATCTGGTGAGTCGTTGGCTGAGCGTTTGGCTTAAGTGATGATTTCGAAACCCAAGTCGGGAACGGACTGGCAGCGGACGGTGGATCTACGAGACATCACATGAGTAACTCCAAACTATACGTCGGTAATCTGTCGTTCAAGACCAGCGAAGACGAACTCCGTTCCGCCTTTGGCCAGTTCGGTTCCGTCACCGACGTTTACGTCGCCATGGACAAGATGACCGGCCGCCCCCGCGGCTTCGCGTTCGTCACCATGGGCACGGCCGATGAGGCCAAGGTGGCAGCGGAAAAAATGAACGGCGTCGATCTTGGCGGCCGTCAGCTGACCGTCAATGAAGCCCGTCCGAAGGAAGAGCGCTCCGGCGGCTTCGGCGGCGGCGGTCGCGGCTTCGGCGGCGGCGGCCGTGGCGGCTTCGGCGGCGGTCGCGATCGCGATCGCGGCGAACGCCGGTACTAAGACGCGTTTCTTGGCGAAACGACTTTCGAGGGACGGAGCTCCTTTGGGGCTCCGTCCCTTTTCTTTTCCGGCTCTGCGCGCGCGGCTTCTGCCGTCCGCCAAGAGCCGATCCTGACCAGGTTCATACTGCCGCCATCGGCGGCCGGGCGTGACGAGCGCGCCCCCTCCATGTTATTTCGCTCGTTTCTCCCATGCCTTTTAAAGCTCTCCATCTCTCCGATTCCGTCCTGCGTGGCGTCCAAGCCGCCGGCTACACCGATCCCACTCCCATCCAGCTTCGCGCCATTCCGGTCGTGCTTGGCGGCGGCGATCTCATCGCGTCGGCCCAGACCGGCACCGGCAAGACCGCGGCCTTCGCCCTCCCCATCCTCACCCGCCTCGGCACGCACGGCCGCGTGCGTGTGCTCGTGCTCGAGCCGACCCGCGAGCTCGCGGCCCAGGTCGAGACCGCGTTTCGCGATTTCGCGCGCTTCACCGATCTCCGTCCCGTCGCCATCTTTGGCGGCGTCGGCTATGGTTACCAGCGCACCGAACTCAAGCGCGGCGTCGACATCATCGTCGCCACGCCCGGCCGCCTGATGGATTATCTCCAGGAGGGCACCATCAGCCTCCGCGACATCTCGATTCTGGTGCTCGACGAAGTCGACCGCATGCTCGACATGGGCTTCCTGCCCGTGGTGAGGGACATCATCGCCCGCTGCCCGCGCGAACGGCAGACCCTGTTCTTCTCCGCCACGGTCCCGCCGGAAATCGCGGCCGTCGCCTCGTTTGCCCTCCGCAATCCGACGCGCGTCGAGGTCGGCATCGCCCGCTCGGTCGTCGCGTCCGTCAACCACGCGCTCTATCCCGTGGCCGCGGAACAGAAATTCGAACTGCTCGAGGCGATGCTCGCGAAGATCAATTTCGACAGCGTGCTCGTGTTTTCCCGCACCAAGCATGGCGCCGACAAGATCGCCCGCCGGCTCAAGGCCGGCAATCATTCCGTCGCCGTCCTGCACGCGAACCGCTCGCAGAACCAGCGCATCGAGGCGCTCGCCGGCTTCAAGAGCGGTAAATACGAGGTGATGGTGGCGACGGACATCGCCGCCCGCGGCATCGATGTCGCCGGCATCTCGCATGTGATCAACTACGATGTGCCGGAAAAGCCCGAGGATTACGTCCACCGCATCGGCCGCACCGGGCGCGCCCAGGCCGTCGGCGACGCGTTTACGCTCGTCACCCCCGAGAACGCGAACGATATCCGCGACATCCAGCGCTTCATCGGCCAGAAAATTCCCGAGCTGCGCCTCGACGGCTTCGACTACCGGGCTTTCGCCGCCCGGCCGGTCCAGGCCGAGGCGCCGCGCACGCGCGGCAGCCTGCCGGGTCAGATCCGCCACAAGGGCAGCTTCAACCGCTATCGCAACCGGCGGTAAGGCGCACTCCGATTGTCGGTGCTGCAGGAGCGGCTTTACGCCGCGCTGGATTTCTGTGGGTGTTGAACGCGGCACCACGCCGCCCCTCCGCCCCATGCCCACCGTCGCCGCGATCGAAAAACACCTTGCCGCACTCCGCGCCTGCGAGCGCTGCCCGCGAATGCACAAGCCGGTCGTGGTCGGCCGCCCCGTGGCGGGCCGCGTGCTGCTGGTCGGCCAGGCGCCGGGCGACAAGGAGCCGAAGCTGGGCCGGCCGTTCGCGTGGACGGCGGGCAAGACGCTTTTCAAATGGTTTCACGTCGCGCTGGGCTGGACGGAGGACGACGTGCGGGATCGGATTTATTTTGCCGCGGTGTGCCGTTGCTTTCCGGGCAAGCGGCCGGAAGGCGGCGACCGCGTGCCCGCCCCCGACGAGATTGCGAACTGTTCCATGTGGCTGGAGCGCGAGTTCGCCCTGCTGCGGCCCGAGTTGGTCCTGCCGGTCGGCAAACTCGCGATCGGCCAGTTTCTGGGCGAACGCCCGCTGGTCGGGACGATCGGGCGGAAATTTCGCCTCGCTTACCGCGGCTTCGCGGCCGATTGCATCCCGCTGCCGCATCCCTCGGGGGCGTCGCCGTGGCACCGGATGGAGCCCGGCAAGACGCTGCTCACCCGCGCCCTCACGCTCGTGGGCCAACACCCGGCGATTTGCGGGGCGATGTCGTGAATCCGGAAAACGACCGTGCGCTACAAGTGGCCGCACCTTTCGGTTGACGGTCCCGCCTCTTACGAGGCGGGCTACTGAAGTCCATCGCCACCCGTCGTAGCCCGCTTCGTGAGAAGGGGGACCGCGTTGGACGCTGCCGACAACCAAGAAATCCTCCCGCCGCCCGTGGCCGCGCCCGCGCAGCGTTGACCGGCGGCGGCGGCCCTGTTTCGCTCCCGTCCGTCCACTCGACGCCACGATGACCCGACGCAAGACCGCCGACGAATGGTTCGCCGAATACGGCGAGAGCCACCAGGACCACGCCAACGAACTGATTCACTGGATTTGCGTGCCGGTGATCTTCTGTTGTGTGCTGGGGTTCGTGTGGACGATTCCCGTGCCCGGAAAATGGCTCGAGGCCGCGCCGTGGTTCAACTGGGCGCTGGTGGCGATGGTGCTCGCGACCCTCCTTTACGTGCGGCTCTCGCCGGCGCTGAGCGCGGGCCTGCTGCTCTTCATGTCGCTTTGCTACGGGACGCTGGTGGTCGTCGACGCGTTCGTGCCCTGGCCGGTCTGGAAAATTTGCACCGTCGCCTTCGTGCTCGCATGGATCGGCCAGTTCATCGGCCACAAGATCGAGGGGAAGAAACCTTCTTTTTTCAAGGACGTGGCTTTTCTGCTGATCGGCCCGGCATGGTTGATGAGCTTCATCTACAAGAAACTCGGCCAGCGGTACTGATGCAACCCATCGATTACGCGGTCGTCGCGCTGTTCTTCCTCGCCATCGCCGCCATCGGCGTCGTGTCGATTCGGAAAATCAAGGGGTCGCGGGATTTCTTCGTCGCCGGCGGCAAGATCCCCTGGTGGCTCGGCGGCGTCTCCCACCATGTCTCGGGTCACAGCGGGGCGGTGTTCGTGGCCTATGCCGCGGTCGCCTATCAGTTTGGTTTCACGCTGTACGTCTGGTGGGCGGGCGCGATCGTGGTGGCCTGTATCGTGGGCGCGTATTGGTTTGCGCCGCGGTGGGCGCGGCTGCGGGTGGCGCGCAACATCGAATCACCGACCGAATACCTGGCCACGCGCTACAACGTGGCCACCCAGCAGTTGATGGCCTGGAGCGGCATGCTGCTGAAGCTTTTCGATGTGGGGGCAAAGTGGGCGGCGATCGGCGTGCTGCTGCACGGGTTCACCGGCCTGCCAGTGTCGGTCGGCATCTGGGTCTCGGGCGGCGTGTCGCTCTTTTACATCACCGTGGGCGGGCTCTGGGCGGATCTTTACACCGATTTCCTGCAGTTCCTGGTGCAGGTCGTGGGCGGCGTGGTCCTGTTTGTGGCCGTGGTGCGGCACCTCGGCGGCATCGGCAGCCTGTGGGAGGTTTGGGACCGGTTGCCGCCCGGACACAGCCATTTTTTCAACGGCCCGTACACGCCGTGGTTCCTCGTCGGTATCGTCGCGGCGGCGACGCTCAGCTACAACGGCGGCACGTGGAATCTCGCCGTGCGCTACATCGGCGCCCCGTCGCCCGAGAGCGCCCGGCGCTCGGCCCTGTTGTCCGGCGCGCTCTACCTCATCTGGCCGCTCTTCATGTTTTTCCCCATGTGGGCGGCGCCGGTGCTGCTTCCCAACCTCGCGGATCCGACCCAGTCGTACATCCTGCTGACGCGCCAGTTTCTGCCCGCCGGGCTCGTGGGGCTGGTGCTGGCGTCGCTTTTCGCCGCGACGATGGCGATGACGACATCCGACACGAACACGATCTCCTCGGTCATCACGCGCGACATCCTGCCGATCATGACGCGGCGGTTTCGCGACATGGACCAGCGCCGCTCGCTGCTCGTGGCGCGGATTTCGACCCTGCTGTTCACCTTTGTGACGCTCCTCGTGGGCGTCGAGGCGGAGCGTTTCGGCGGAGTGCTCGGACTCCTGATCTCGTGGTTTGCGGCGCTGATTGGGCCGGTCTCGGTGCCGATGTTGTTTGGGCTCCTGCCCATCTACCGCCACGCCGACGCCCGGGCGGCGATCGACTCGATTCTGGCGGGGCTGGCGATGTTTACGCTCAACAACTACGCGTTCAATGCCACCCCGGCGATGCGCGTGCTGGCGCCGATTGCAGTCTCGATTTTTGTCTTCAGCGCGATGGCGTGGTTGAATCGCCACCACCCGGTGCCGCCGCGCGTGGATGAACTGCTGCGCGGATTGTCGGGGGACAAAACGGCGGGCAACGGTTGACGCCGACGCGAAACCAAATGTAGGAGCCTGCTTGCAGGCGATGATTTGGAGTGGCACGGCCTTTCCAGTCCGTGGCGTCGAAACGAAAACCCGGGCCACGAAATCGCCTGCAAGCAGGCTCCTACAAAGAACCTCCCGTAGTCTCCAGTCATGAACCCGCCGTCCCCGTTTCCCTCCACCCGCCCGCCCGCCCCAGCGGACTGGTCGGCCTTGGTCTCGGCTTGCCGGCCGAAGATCCGGACGGCGCTGGCGGAGTCGATCGTGCCGTTCTGGTGGCGCGCGATCGACGGGCAACACGGCGGGGTTTTCACCTGCTGGAACAATGCCGGCACGCGGCTCCTCAGCCGCGACAAGTTCACGTGGTCGCAGGGGCGGTTTGCCTGGCTGTGGTCGCGGCTCGCCGACGCGACGACCGGCGGCCTGCTGCCGGGAAACGCGGACCGGTTCCTGGCGCAGGCGGAGAAGACGGTGCAGTTTCTGGAGGCACATGCCCGGCTCGACGATGGGCGGTGTGCATTCCTATTGTCCGAGGATGGACAGGTGAAGGAGGCCGTGCCGGGTCAAGGGCCGGCGCCGAGCATTTATGCGGATTGCTTCGTGGTGATGGGCTTCGCGGAGTTTGCGCGCGTACGACGCGATGCCGCGGCTTTGGATTTCGTCTGGCGGCTCTTCGGGCACATCGAGCAGCGGCTCGCCGCCGGCGGTTTTCCGACGCATCCGGCGCCGGTTCCGCCCGGCCACCGCTCCCACGCCGTGACGATGATTCACCTGAACATGACACTGGTGCTCCGGGCCGCCTGCGAGTTCTTGGGTGATGCGCGGGCGGAGCGGGCGCGGGAGCGCGCGCTCGCGGCAGCAAAGGAAATTTTCGACGTGTTCCTCTTGCCTGGGGGGCGGATCGCGGAATTGGTTCCGGTCGACGGCGCGCGGGACGACACCCTGCTGGCCCGGCACGTCAATCCCGGCCACGCGCTGGAGGGTTTGTGGATGTTGCTCTCGGTGGCGGCTCGCGAAGGCCGGGCCGACTGGCTCGCTCGCGCCACGGAGGCCGTGCGGTACGCCCTCGCGGTCGGCTGGGATGCGCCGCACGGCGGACTCCTGTATTTCGTCGATCGCGAAGGCGGGGCGCCGGCGGGCCGCGCGGGAGATTCGGTCTATGAAAACGGGGTGCGGAACAGTTGGGACAAGAAGCTCTGGTGGGTCCACTCGGAGGCGTTGTTCGCGAGTCTGCTGTGCCATCGGCTGACGGGCGATGCGGCGGCGCGCACGTGGTTCGAGCGGGTGTTCGAGTACACGTTCCGGGTTTTTCCGCAGCAGGATCCGACGGTGGGGGAGTGGATCCAAATCCGCGATCGGCACGGCGTGCCGGTCGAAAGCGTCGTTGCGCTGCCGGTGAAGGATCCCTACCACATCGCGCGAAACTTGATCCAGTGCCTCGAACTCCTTTCGGCGCCACATCCGCCGCTCCTGCCATGAACTCCACGGTGATTCCCGATGCCACGCGTTCCGCCGCCAGGCCGGCGCCCCCGCCATCTTCCGTGCCCACGCCCGTTCTCGGCTCCGCCCTGATCGGCCGGGAGGAGGAGGAACTCGTGCTGTCCGTGCTGCGGAGCAAGGCGCTTTTTCGCTACTACGGGCCGGACCCAACGTCGCCCCCTCTGATGGTGGCGACACTCGAGCGCGAGTTCGCGGCGATGATCGGAACGAAGTTTGCGCTCGGGGTCACGAGCGGCTCGGCGGCGCTCGAGGTCGCGCTCGGCGCGCTCGGCGTCGGGCCGGGCGACGAGGTGATTGTGCCGGCGTGGAGCTGGGTGTCGTGCTTCACCGCCATCGTGCGGGTGGGCGGAAAGCCGGTGCTCGCGGAGATCGATGACACCCTGTGCCTCGCGCCGGGTGAGGTCACGCGGCTGCGCACGGCGCGGACGAAGGCCGTCATGGTGATTCACTTTCAGGGCGTCGCCGCCGATCTCGATCCGATCGTCGCGGAAGCGCGGGCGGCGCGTATCGCGGTGTTGGAAGACTGCGCGGAGAGTCCGGGGGCGTCCTATCGCGGCCGGCCGGTGGGCTCGCTGGGCGACATCGCGATCTTCAGTTTTCAGCAGCAGAAAACGATCACGGCCGGGGAGGGCGGGCTCGTCGCGACGAACGATCCGCGGCTCTTCGAGCGGGCGGTGCGGATGCACGACCTCGGGCAGTGGCGCGATTTTCATGCGGCGCAGATCGAGGCGCGCGAGCCGGCGTTTTGCGGCAGCCAGTTCCGGATGTCGGAGCTCACCGGGGCGGTGGCGCTCGCGCAGATGCGGCGGATCGATCGCATTCGCGCGCATTGCCGGATGCTCAGCGCGCGCCTGCGGCAGGGCATCGGCGGCTTGCCGGGGCTGACGTTCCGCCGCATCCCGGATCCCGCGGGAGATTCGGGTTTCGAAACGTACTTCTGGGTGGCGACCGAGGAGCTGCGCGATGCGTTTCGGGCCGGGTTGCAGGCGGCGGCCATCCCCTGCCAGCAGATGACCGGAACGTATGCGCAATATCGCCGGGCCTATGTGGCGACGGGGCTCGCGCATGCGCCGGGGGCGACGCCGTTTCACCTCGGCGCCGCGTGGCCGGAGGCGGCGTATCGCGCGGAAAGTTTTCCCCGCACCGAGGGCCTGATCCACCGCTTCGTGGTGATCCCCGTGGGCGTCACGCACACGGAGGCGCACATCGACTACATCGCCGCGACGATCCGCCATCTCCACAGCGAATTGGGCGTGGGGTAGGAGTTTGTCGGATTTGGGGTGAAAGTACGGAATACACCCGAAAATTTCGCCGCGATGCAAACTGTTCCGCCCGACAAACCCTGCCCGCCTATGGCGCCGCCGGAGACGACCAGGGTTTACGGGCGAAGACATCATATTCATCGGAAGCCCGACCGGCGCCTGGCTTCACTCTGTTAAGTATTCCTTAAAATCCGCGAGGGACTTCATGGGTCGAGTAACCCAATAGGTTACTCTACTTTATGGGTCGAGTAACCTAATAGGTTACTCAGTAATCCGCGGTTTTGGCGCGGACAAATAACAGAGTAGTGTTATGCCAACAGGCGACAGATGGCGGCGGTGAGCAGTTCGTCCGCCTCGTCGCCGCAAAAGGCGGCCTCCACTTCGTAGCCGCCGTGAGGATACTCCTCCTTGGTGGGCACGTACCAGGGCCCGCCGTCGCCGTACGCCGCGACCGCGACTGGCGAGCCGGGCCGCAGGGCCTGGGCGCGCAACTGATACTCGACGAACATTTCGCCGGGCAGATGCAGCACGGAGATCCGGTTCAGCCGCACGCAGCTCAAGACGAGCGGCACACCGCATTCGCAGCGGTCCAGCCAGCTGAGGCGAAATGCCGGCAGGAGCCGCTCGACGAGCGGCGCGTCGGGCCGCGCGATGGCCGCCTCAAGCTCGGCGGCAGTGGGCGCAGCCTGCGGCGGGAGCAGGACTTCCCGCGTGCGCCATTCCACCGTCGCGAGCGGCACCCGCTTGAGGCGCGCCTCGGAGGCGACGATGCCGGCGTGGATGCGATCGGTCAGCGCAACGCGCGCGGCGGGCGAGCCATCGTTGTACTTGCCGGCGGAGATGTTGCCGGCGCAGCCCGTGAAATAGAGATGCGCGCACCCCGGCTCCTCCAGCTGGCGGCGTTTGCGCGCCAGCCCGCAGAAATCGCTGCTCACCCGGCCGTCGCGATAATAGCTCATCGGGTGCGTGGCGTAGTAGTGGCAGGAGACGACTTTTTTCCGGCCGGCGAAAAACGCCACCGTCTGGAGCACCGGATCGATCGTGCCGACGGGCAGCGCCCGGAGTTCGGCGTCCGTGCAGGAACTCCACCGCATGTTGAGGACCCGGCCCGTGGCGTCGCGGGAGACGCGTCGGTTGGACGCGACACCCTCGATCGCATGCTCGCCGTGGGCGACATGGGTGATCCGCCGGGGCCTCCGCAGCGCATCGCGCACTGCCGTCCGCGCCCGCCCGAGGCACGTGGCGAAGAATTCCAAATCATACATCGCCGGCAGTTCAGGATAACGGGCCGCCACCGCGCGCGCGCCGGGACAGACGAACGGCGTGTTGTGCTGGTGCACGCACTGGACCGCGACGCGATCCGGCGTGGTCCCGGCGGCCTCGGCCAGCGCCGCGCGCCACGCGACATGCGCATCGTTGAGTAATCCGGCCCAATCGACGGCGCACACGACCATCGGCGCACCGGCGCCCAACAGGACATAGCCGATCGCCTCCAACGGATCGTCGTGGGCGACCGCGGGCATGATCCATCCCCCGAGCAACGCATGGCCGAGGGGCGGCGTAACATCGAAACGAAACGGCGCGATCGAGAATGGCGGGGTGGCGGAGTTTTTGCTCATCGGGGATCCGGGCGTTGGGTGCATTTTGACCCTAACGATTCAGGTAGTTCGAAGTGGAACGCGACTCGCCGCAGGCGAGCAAGCCCCAGTGCGCCTCCGGCGCATCCGGGCGCGTTTTTCCTGCGGACGTGCCAAGACGGCGCCCGGCCGCCTTCGCCAAGGCTTCGGCGCGCCACAAGTTCTCCGCCACGTCGTAGCCCGCAGGGCGAAGACGGGAGGTCGCCGTCCACCTCTTGGGGTTCGCCGTTTCACTCTCACGTTTTCGGCAGCACGATTTTCACCACGCGCAATTTCGCTGCGGGCGCGTTGAAGTTGAAACCCGGGCCGCGTCCTGGCATGCCGGGAGGAAAATCGAGTCCGGGTCCGGCCATCGGCCCGAAATTTCGTCCCGGCATTCCACCTCTTCCGCCGCGGCCGGACATGCCGGCGCCGCCGGCCACCATCGGACCCATCCCGGGGCCCGGTCCACCCATGCCCCCATCGCCGGTGCATCCACTTCGGCGATGTTTTCGTAGGCACCACCCACCGGTAACGCGTTGTCGACCAGATCGAGCGAACGGGCGAACCAGTAAATCGGTCGGCCGCGAGCCCATTTGACGATGTCGGACCAAACGCGCGTCCGGCGCTCGCTCGGACTCAAGCCGGCATAGCGCTCCTGTTGCGCGCGATTTTTGCCGGCCTGTTGCGGGCTCGTCTGGTCCGCGTCGGCGGCATTCGCGGCGGGTTCGACCATCGGTCGCATCACGCCGCCCATGCCCGGTCGCGGACCCATCCCGGCCACGAGGCTTTCTTCCACCAGCCGCCACCGCGATGCGGCCGGCGAAACCGAGATCGAGCGCGTGCTGGTTGGCCGCCGGCACCGAGGCTACGACGGCGGCGGCGAGCAGCGCGGGTCAGCCACCGGCGAGCCGGCGCGCGAGGAAAAACACGAGCAGCACCGTCGCGCTCGCCAGCAGGGGATTCACGAGCAGCGCCGCGTCCAGTCCGCCGAGTTTCCAGGCCGCGGCGAACAGCAGCGGCAACCCGGCCGGATACCGGCTGTGAAACACCCCGTCGGTCGTCTCCAGCCAGTGCATGCCGATGTACTGTGCCGACGATTCGGCCGCGAACCACGTGCGCCCCGCCTCCGCCAGCAGCCGCGCCTGGACGACATAACCGTTCGCATCCGGGCTCATGATCGCCGGCGCGGAATGAAAGCGCAGCCATGCGAAATGGACGACGGCGAGCACGATCGCCAGGAACAGCGGCCCGCGTGCACTCTGGCAGAACTCCGCCAGCGCGGCGCCCGGTTCCGGGCCGGAGGCAGCCGGCGGATTGACGTCAGGTGCCGTGATCATGTTCGGGGCAAGACGGGCGCCCGCCCGGCTTCGTTGCACCGATTGCCGGCGGACCGCCGGCAATCACTTCGATTCGTCGATTACTAGGAAACGCGTGTGGCCCTCGCGCCAGATGAGCACCATCACTTTCGGGCCCTTGATTTCCTCGCTCAGCTTCACGGCCTGGTCGACGCCGGTGATCGGCCGGCGATCGAGTTCAAGAATCACGTCGCCCTCGCGCAGACCCTGTTTGGCCGACGGGCTGTCGGGCTCGATGCTCGTGATAATCACGCCCTTCACGCGGGCGGGAATCCGAAGCTCGGCGCGAATCTGCGGCGTGATTTCGCCCACGCCGACCCCGTTGAGCACGCCCTCGTCCTTGGCGCCGGTTTCGCCGCGCGCGAGGGCCTGTGCGGGCCGGAGGCCGAGCTTGGCGTTCACGGTCCTGGTCTTGCCATCGCGCAGAAATTCAACCGACACCTCGGTGTCCGGCGCGAGCTGCGTGACCGTGAGGGTGAGATGCCGCCCATCGCGGATTTCGGTGCGGTTGACCTTCTTGATCACATCGCCGGACTTGAGGCCGGCCTTTTCCGCCGGGCTGTCCGTGGCGACTTCGCTCACGAGCGCGCCGCGCTCGGTGCCGAACTGTGTGGCGAGATCCTCCGAAAGGTCCTGCGTGATGATGCCGAGATAGCCGCGGTCTACACGGCCGGTGTTGACGATCTGCTCGGCGACGGAGCGCACGAGATTGATCGGAATCGCGAAGCCAACGCCGGCAAACCCGCCGCCGCCGCTGACAATGGCGGTGTTGATGCCGACGACCCGGCCATCGCTGTCGAGCAGCGCGCCACCCGAGTTGCCGGGATTGATCGCGGCATCCACCTGGATGAAATCCTCGATCTGTTCGAGGCCAAGCTGGCCGCGGCCAAGGGCGCTGACAATGCCGCGACTCACCGACTGGCCGACCCCGAAGGGGTTGCCGATCGCGAGCACGACGTCGCCGATTTGCAGCTGCTCGCTGTCGCCGAAGGTCGCGGGGGAGAGGCCCGTCGCCTCGATCTTCAAGACCGCGATGTCGGTGAGCGAGTCGCGGCCCACGACCTTGGCCTCATAGCGTTTGTTGGAGTCGCCGATTGCGACCTTCACGTCGTCCGCGCCCTCGACGACGTGGTTGTTGGTGAGGATGTAGCCGTCGTTTGTGATGACGACGCCCGAGCCGAGGCCCTGCTGGACGCGGTCGGGGGTGCGGCCCTTGCGGGTGCCACCGCCGCGGCTGCGGTCGCCACCACCGCCGCCGGGGCCTTCGAAAAACCGGCGGAACAAGGGATCGTTGAGCAACGAGGAGATATCCTGCCCGCGCACTTTCTTGGTGGAATAAACGTATACGACGCTGGCGGCGGTCCGCTTGACGACCGGCGCGTAGCTGATGCGGTCGTAGCCGTCGCGGTTGATCGGTTTGCGGTCGACGTTCAGGACCAGCTTGCCGCGCGCCTCTTCCTTTTGGTCGGACTTTTTCGCGGCTGCCTTGTTGTCGGCGGCGCAGAGGGTCAGGCCCGTGGTGCCGGCGAAGGCGACGAGGAAACACGAGGCGAGGATGAGGAGGGTGCGGGAGGAGACTCTCTTGTTCATGACGATATGGGCAAATCAGGTCTGGCGATTGAATCGATACGGCAAAGCGCGGGCTTGGGCGGCTGTGACTTTGCCTTGTCGGTCCGGTTCCTTCAATGCGTATCCCCCGGCAGGCGAAAAAGCAAACCGCCAGCCGGGATGAACCATGCTCTCGGAGCTACCAAAGGACCGGCACGTCGCCCCAGCGGGAGATTTCCTTGTCGTGGGTGACCAGCGTGAGCTGGTGCTCCAGGGCGGTGGCCACGATCAGACGGTCGACCGGGTCCTCGTGGGCCCAGTCCGGTGCGACGGACCGCCAGGCGATCTGCGGCGTGACGGGCCACACGCGGAAGCGGTGCGCCAGATCATCGAGCCAGTCGGCCAAGTCGGGCGTCAGAACGACCTCTCCGTCGGGCGCCGTGCGGGCGATTTCGCGCCGACCGAACGGGCCAGCCGTGGCCCTGCGCTCCAACCCGCAGCGCGCGCGTTTTCGTTCTTCCGCTAGTGTCACCTATTAAGTGACACGATGAATCGATCGGCCCTCAGGAGTTGTGTGAAAGTGTAACGTATTAAGTGACACTCTAAATGGGACGTTACTCTGGGCGTGAGCGTGAGTGTCACGTAATGCGTGACACTTTAGACAAGGCGACTGGGAGGAAGCACGGGGGCCACGGGCACGCGCGCAGCGGGGGCGTGAGCGGGGTTGGCGGGCGCGGACGGGGGCTGCGGGAAAAGCCAAAAGACCTCAGGCCTTACCGTTTACCTGTTCGCACCGGCAGAAGTCGTAAAAAGGCAAAAGGTAAAGCATGAGGTGTTCGTTCGGTCATGATTTTCCAGTTGTCCGCACCGTTCGTCCGGCTATTTTTTGACTCATGAGCGCGACCGAGATCATGGCTGAATTGCCCAAGTTGACGCGTCCCGAGTTGGAGGCGGTCGGTGCGCGGTTGCACGAATTGCTGTGTCGCGACGGTCTTGCCGCCGGTCGTCACTGGGGGCAGGCGCTCGGTGAGTTTGCCGGCACGGTAGAGGAGTTGCCCGCCGATTACGCCGCCAATCACGACCACTACCTGCATGGAGCGCCCAAACGGTGAAGACCGTGTTTGCCGACACCGCGTTTTTTCTGGCACTGGTCAACGCACGCGACCATCTGCACCCGCAGGCCGCGGCACTCAACGAAAGCCCGCCGGGTCCGATGCTCACCACCGAATGGGTGCTGATCGAGTTGGGCGACGCCCTGGCCATACCCTCGGGCCGGGAGAGATTCTCGCGACTGGTCGCCACGCTTCGCTCTCAACCCGACGTGGAAATCGTTCCTGCCAGCCATGAATTGTTCGAGGGGGGCTGCGCGCTGTTTGCGCGACGTGCGGACAAGGAGTGGTCGCTCACCGACTGCACGTCATTTGTCGTGATGCAGGAGCGCGGTTTGTCGGCAGCGTTGACCAGCGATCAGCATTTCGAACAAGCGGGATTTCAGCGGTTGATGCAGCCATAGTCCGCGTGGGGGAGAAACGGCGTTACCTAATTTCTTTTTCCCCTTTCGGGCAGGCGTGGTCACCGGCGCTGCGGCCGGGCTGGTCGCCGGCGCCGCGGCGGCCGCTTCCGCCGATCCAGTCTACTCCCGCCGCATTTCTTCTGCGAGTTTCCGGGCTTCGGCGGGCGTGATGGTGAAGCCCGGCGCGATCGAGCGCGTGGGGCTGTCGGACAGGAACCACCGGCCCCACTCGACATACGGCGCGCCGTCGGGCAGCGCGGCGAGCTCGCGGCGGATTTCGTCGAGTTTGGTCATTTCGTCCACAGCGATGACGAATTTGCCCTCATCGGTCAGCCGCTGGCCCGCGCAAATCGTCGCCAGCCGGAGCAGCCATTCCGGTGTCCTGGCGCCGCGCCCATCGGGCGGCGCGGCCCACAAACGCTGGGCAGGATTTTTCGCTGTCGAAGGATTAGCTTGTGTGGTCACAAAACGTCCATCGGGACTGTAGGCCACAACGATCACCACAACACCGTCGTGATTCATCGCCCCAGTCAACGGAAGCCCGGAGCGAACGTCCCAGATGCGCGCCGTGCCCCCGTTGGATGGCGTGACAATTCGCGTTCCGTCGGGGCTGAAGTCTGCCCGGGCGGCTGCTCCGGTCTGCACCAAGGGCGGGCCAACGGGAGCATGCGAAGCGGCATCCCACACCTGCACCGACCCATCGCTTGACACGCTCGCATAATATTGGCCGTCCGCGGAGAAATCGAAACGGGTGACGTTAGTGCGATGAGCTTGGGTCGAGCGCAGAAGCTTTCCCGTGGCAGCGTCCCACACCTGCACGCCGCCCCAATTGCCTCCCGTGAGGAGCTGCGCGCTGTTGGGACTGAACCGAAACCTATTGATCGACTCTTTGCCGGAAAGCTGAACCACGAATAATTCCTTGCCGCTGGCAATGTCGCAGACGTGGACAACCAAGTCCGTAGCGGTTTGGAAGGCGACGCGGGTTTCATCCGGGCTCAACACCGTCAAGGTGTCCGGGTTGCTGACGGGAAACTCGGTCTTGATCGCCGTCACCCGTTGGCCGGATCGCACATTCCAGATGCCAACCGCGGTGCTCCCGCTTCCGACACCGGTGGCCGGGACAAGATTTCGCGTGGCATTTCTGAAACTGGCCAACTCACCAGGAATGTCAGTCAGAAGCACATCGTGGGCGACTCCATTCTCACCCAACGTCCAGGCGCGCCAGGTGCCCGGTTGAGGTTGCACGAATAGCGTCAGCCCAGCTCCCGTGGTCCCGCCGAATTGAGATCGCATGGCGCCCCCGGAGAAATTCGGGACAGGTACGGGAAAGGCAAAGCCGCCTGCCACCTCCCGCCCCGAGACAACATCGATCGCTTTCGCTCCCGCGGTGGTAAACCAAAGCAGCCGGGCTGGCGGCTTCGGCATGAAACTCGCCATCCTGATTCCTGGGTAGCGTGGAAGCACGAGCGGTGCCGCCGCGCCACCGCCCAGCCGCAGCCGGTAGATCGGGCCGGAAGCGGAAAACAGCGCCACCGTCTTGCCGTCAGGCGAAACGGCGGCTGGAGTGTATTGCTCCTGCTTGAAAGTGGGTTCGCCCAGAAGTTGCCCCGTCTCCAGGTTCCAGAGCCGAAACATCCCGTCGACGCTATTGGTGAACAGAATTTTGCCGTCCCCTGGGAACGGACCACATCTGGGTGATGCGATCGCCGTGGGTCGTCACAATCCGGCGACTGTCCGGGCTGAGCACAAAATCTCGATAATAACTCGATCCGCTCGGTAGTGTCGCCTGCAGCTCCCCTGACACGGCATCCCACAACCAAACCGTGGTCGCGCCTCCGGCCGCCAGCCACCGGCCATCGGGACTGAGCGCGAACGTTGGCGTGCGTCCCCAAATTTTATCCGGTGGGCGGATTGGCGGGGTTCGTGGTGTGCCCGTCGCGGCATCAACCACGAGAATCGAGTTGTCGGCCAGCATGACCGCAAACCCGTCGCTGTTTCTTTCCGCCAGCGTGAAGCCACCGCGCCGGATCTTTTGGCCAAACATGAGCTCGCGCTCGATTTTCCATTCCGCGGCATCGATCACCCGGAGGCTGTCATCTTCGCTTTGGACAAAGATCCGCCGCCCGTCCGGGGAGTAGATCGCACTGAGCGCGGGCGACGGCAGTGCCAGTGGAAGGCCCATCGGAAGGACAAAATTGTGAGCGGCGAGCGTGGTGAGAATGCGTGGTGCGATGACGCCGTTGCCCGGATCCTTGCGCGCGGCACTGACAAGGTAGGCCAGCCCATCCGTGAGCTTGCCTTCGTCGAGCAGCCGCGAACCAAGGAGCAGATCGCTCCGGCTCGCCTGTTCGGTCGCGCGCCGCTGCGCCCGGATGCCAAAAAATGCGCCGATGCACAGGCCGACCACGGCCAGGCCAAGCCCGGCGACCATCCAGCGCAACCGGCGCGTATGGCGTTCGGCCCCGGCCGCGGCCAGCCGCTGCTGGCGTGCGTCGCGGGCGGCGCGGACGACCTCGGCGAGCACGTCGTGCGTCAGCTCCACCCGCTGCACGCCGAGCCGATCCTCGATCCGCAGCAGCCGGCGGGAAACGAGCGTGTCGATCAGCGGGCGGGTGACGCCGGGGAACTCGAGCGCGGTCTCGAGCGCGAGGTTGTCGCGGAAGCCGGACTTCGTGAGCAGGTGATCCTCGACGAAGGCGCGCATGCCATCCGGCAGATCGGTCACGCTGCGCTCGTAAAAATCGTTGAGGATCTCGCGACGGTTGCCCGAGACGAGATCGGCGGTGATCTGCGTTTGCCCGAGCGCCCGGCGGCGCTCGTTCAGCTCGCGGCAGATGACACTGAGGAGGGGCGGTTCGACATCCAGCTCGGCCAGCCTTTCGACCGAACCGCCGCGGGCTCCGGCGACGAACTCGACGATCGTGCGTGCGACCTCCTCGGTCACCAATGCGCCGCCCGGCTTGACGACAGCCTCGAGCGCCTGGGTGCCGCTCATGCGCGCGAGCTGCAGCGCGCGACGTTGCCCCGGATCTTGCGCGCAAAGTCGTCGCCACCCTCCAGCCGGTCCATGTCGAACCACGCCACGATCCCGGCCGCATCGAGCCCCGCCTTCAGCCGCTGGACCGCCGCGAGATCCTCGCGGGCGTAACTGATGAATACAGCCTGATCCGCCATTTCCCTTTCCGGTGGCAGAAACCGTTCGGGACCGCTGCCAGCCGGACCGGTCGCAGCCGCGGCGGCGGCGACTGGCTTGCGCCGCGCCATCCAACGGCGGTGCAGTTCGTCGACGAATCCGGCCGCACCGCCCGTGAACAGGCGCGTGCGACTGCTGACCTGTTGGAGAAAAAACACCAGGCCGGGCTCGTGGGTGGCGTGGGAATCGGCGAGGGTCTCGCCCACGTCGCGCGGTTCGGACAGCCGGCGGCGTTTCGCCAGCCGCAGGAACAGGCGCGTCAACCAGTCGGAGAAACCGCCGCCGAGCAGCAGGAGATGATTGTGCTCGAGTTCGCCGAAAAGCTTTTCCGGCGCGTAGTGCCGGGTCTGCAGGGCGCAGACGAATTCGAGCACGTCCTCGTCGGAGATCACGTAGGTGGGCGAGGCGGAGAGCCGGCCCATGAGATGGTAGACGAGCGGCCGTTGCATGAATTCGCGCTCGACCGGCAGATCGACCAGCTTGCTCGGGGTGTAGGCCGCCACGTCGGTGGTGCGCAGCCCGCCGAAGCGCACCGTGTTGAGCGCGTCCTCGAGCAGCGAGTCGAAGGTGGTGCTGACGTAGAGGTCGAAATCGGTGATCTCGGCCAGCGGTAGAGATTCTCCGGCCCGGCGTCGGTCTGGACGACGGCGAGCTCAGGGCCGACAATGGGGATGACGCGCTTTTCCTCGACGAAATTGAGCAGGTCTTCCCACGCATCGTCGTCGAAATCGGCGACGGTCGGAAGGGGCAACTCGGTTGCGGGGGTGGGCATGGGGTCGGGAAAGAGTAAGTAGAAACGCTCAACGCTCAACTCGCCCAAGGCGAGCAAGCATTTAACGCAGAACCCGCCGGTGGCGGGCAAGCGCTCAAGTTTTGAAATTGCGGCGGATGGCTCATGGCGCATCTGCCGGTTGTCGACGCCCCTGGTCCAAGATACCATCCCGGGTCTGGCTGTGGGAGGGGCTTTACGCCCCGAGTGGTTCGCGTCGATGCGCGGCGGCAACGCTAACCGCAATTGGCGGTTCCTGATTTTCAATTCTCAATTTTCAATCTTAACAACTCGGTCGGCATCCCGCCCCATGCCTCCTGAGTAGTTACCGGCTGAGGATTGTCACTTCGCTCCCGCCGGCGGCCCCGGCGACATCAGGTAGCCGATGAGATCGCGCACCTGGGTCTCGTCGAAAGCGCCGAGCAGGCCGTCGGGCATGAGCGACACCGGCAACGTTTCGCTTCGCGCCACGTCGGACGCGGGCAGATTCAGCGTTTCCGTGAGCGTTTGCAGGACGACGATATTTTCATTGCGGGAGCGTATCATGCCGCTGAGCACGCGGCCATCCTTCATCGTGAGGAACGAGAGCTGATAGTCCTTCGCCACCACGGCGCCCGGATCGGCGAGGTTTTGCAGGAGGTAGTCGAGCTCCGCGCGGCCGCTGCCGGTGAGGTCGGGGCCGAGGCTCGCGCCTTCGCCGTAGAGCCGGTGACAGGCCGCGCAGGCCTGGGTGAACAGCGCCCGGCCCTTGGATAGATTGGCGCCGGCGAGGGCCGCCGGAGTGAGGCGCCCCTTCCATTGCGCGATGAGCGCGGTCTTGTCGGCCGGGGAATCGCGGAATGCGCCCCACACGTCCACGAGCTTTGCATCGAGGGCGGCGTCGCGGAAGCCGCGAATCTGCCGCGCGTGGAAAGCGGTCAGTTCCGGGCGCGGGATTTTCCCGGCGGCGATGGCGTCGAGCAATTTTGCGGCCCAGGCGGGTCGGGTGAGGAGGGCGTTGAGCACGGGAGCTTTTTCCGCCGGCGGCAGGCCGCGGAAACGCGCGAGCATTCGATCCGCGATGGCCGGATCGGCCTCCAGCGCGAGGCCGTCGGCCGCGGTCGCGGTCAGACCGCGGACCGCGAAGAGTTTCTCGCAAAGTGCCCGGAGTCCGTCGGCGCGGGCGTCGATCAGCGAGCGGAGCGCGGCACGGCGCATCGCCAGGTCGCGGGCGGCATCGAGCGCGAGCGCGCGGAGATCGTCGAGGGCGCGGCCGTCGCCGAAGACGGCGCTGAGCTCGCGCACGCGCGCCTCGTCGGTTTTCGCGAAGACGGCCCGGGCGGCGTCCCACGCGGCGGGTTTGGGCGCCCGGCGCCAGCCGGCGAGCGCGTCGCCGAGGCCGGTGAGGATGTCGCGCTGGAACGCCGCCGGTTTCGGCGCGGCGAGCGCGAGCAACGCATTCAGCGGCGCGGGCCGGCGCTCCACGTCTTCGCCGAGCCGCCGGGCGATGAGTTCGCGCGGGAGGGGAATTTCGCAACCGGCGGCGAAGTCGACCAGCGCCTCGGGGGTTTTCTCGGCGAGCGCCTCGAGGCCATACCACAACATGAGCGGGAGATTGTGATCCGCGGCATCCTCGGCGCGCGCGAGCAGTGGCCGCGCGATGGCGGCGCGCTCATTCAGTGGCAGTCGCTGCAGCCCGGATACGAGCGCGAGACGGACGTGCGCCGATGGCTCGGTCCGGGCGAGCCGCGCGAAAGCCGCCGGCGTCTCCGCATCGATCGCGGCGGGATCGTCGAGCAACAGCCGGATCGCCCACGCCCGCACGTATTCGCTCCCATGGCCGAGCTGCGCGCGCAGGAACGCGGCGTCCGCGCCGCCGGCGGCGTGCAGCGACCAGAGCGCGCGCAACGCAAAGACGACGTCACCGCCCGCCAACACCATCTGGCGCAACGCCGCGCGGGTCGCGTGGAGATCGGCTCCGCGGGCGGCGCGTTCTTGGATCTGTTTCCGGGCGGCGCGGGCGAACCATTCGTTGCCGCTGCGCAGGAGCGGCAGCAGTTCCGCGTCGCCCAGCCGGGCCAGATCGCCCATGGCGGGCCGGACCGGCTGGCCGTGCGTGATTTTATAGATGCGCCCCGACTGCCGGTGGACGCCGTCACTGTCGTGACATTCGCCCGTGTCCGACCAATCGCTCACGAACACGCCACCGTCCGGCCCCGCGAGCAGGTCAAGGCCGCGGAACCACGGATCGGCCTGCGGGGCAAAATCCGGTTCGCGCCGGCCGGTGTAGCCCGAGCCGTGGCGCGCGACGTTTTCCACGTTCAACCGCCGGCCGTGGAAGTTGATCGTGAAAAGCTTCCCGCGGTAGTCCGCCGGCCAGTTGTCGCCGAGGTAGAACATCAGCCCGGTGTGGGCGTGGCCACCGCCGGCCTGCGACGACGTGGCCGTGACGCCGAGCTGTCGGACGTCGCTCCACACCTCGCGGGTGTCCCAGTGAAAATGATCCGCGTGCTGGTCGATTGATCGATACACATGCGGATTCGGATCGTCACCGAACATCCGGCGGAAGTGCGCCCCGGGAATCGCCTGCCACAAATGGCCGATCACCGTGTTGATGAAGAATGCGTCGCCGACCTCGTTCCAGTCGAGGCCCCACGGGTTCGTCGTGCCGTCGCACACGATTTCAAAAATGCGCCGCGTGGGATGATACCGCCAGATGCCGACATTGACAGACGTGCGTCGTTCCGGCGGCGTGCCCGGTGCACCGACGAACGACGTGGCGAGGATGCCGTGCCGGCCATAGAGCCAGCCGTCGGGCCCCCAGCGCATGCCGTTCACCATGTTGTGCCGTGCCGTGGCGAAATCGAAGCCATCGAGCCGCACTTCCGGCTCGCCGTCCGGCCGATCGTCGCCGTCGCGATCCGGGATGAACAGGAGGTTGGGCGGCGCCGTGACCCAGACGCCGCCGAAGCCGAGCTCGACGCTGGTGAGCCGCTGGAGGCTTTCGGAAAAAACCGTCCGCCGGTCGAAGCGTCCGTCGCCGTCCGTGTCCTCGAAGATCAGCAGCCGGTCGCGCAGTTGCAGAGCGTAGCCCGCGGCCGCCTCCGCGTACGTGTAGCACTCGGCGACCCAGAGGCGCCCGCGGGCGTCGAGCGCCATCGCGATCGGCTGGCGCACATCCGGCTCCGCCGCGAAGACCGTGGCGCGGAAACCGTCCGGCAACTGCATTTTCGCCGCCGCCTCCGCGGCGGGCATGGGCGAGGTGCGGGCGGATTCGGTGTTGAACGGCTCGGGAACCCCCGCGCGCGCGACGGCGGCGAGCAGCAGGGCGAAAGGCAGACGCAGGGAAGCAGGCGGTGGAATTGGGAACATGGGAAACACCGCACGAATCTCACGGTGTGCCATGGACAGGAGGCCATTGGCGTAAGGGACTCAAGCGGCGAACGACAAAGACCTGGCGCTGCGCAGCCGCAATCAAGTAACTCGGCCAAGGCAGTTTTAACCGCTAATCCCCGGTCGCCTTCGGCGCCGCCGTAGGCGGGTAAACTTCGCTAATCCCTGGTCGCCTTCGGCGCCGCCAGAGGCGGGTAAACCCTGGTCGCCTTCGGCGCCGCCAGAGGCGGGTAAACCCTGGTCGCCTTCGGCGCCGCCAGAGGCGGGTAAACTTCGCTGATAGAATCCCAGAACCCATCCCGTGTCTTTCGCGCTTCGCCGATTAGGCGAGAGGTACGCACACCCAGACCCGCCTTTGAGTTCCGAATATTAGCGCAGATTAGCGGTTCCTCCTCCGTTTGTTCCGCGTAATCCGCGGAACGGCTTTTGGCCGGTGTCAGTAAACGCCCTTGAGGGCGAACGTATACGAGAGGCCGGTGATTTCGTTTCGCGTCAGCGTGGCGGCATTGGGCGGCACCCGTTGCATGTTAATGTAGGGCGTGTTCAGAAGATTGCGCGCGCTCACGCTCAGGCTGAGGTGGTTGGTGAGCCGCCAGCCGCCGCCCGCATCGAGATTGGTGCGGTGCCGCCGGTAGCTCAGGCCGGTCACCGACGTGGGGACATCGTCGGACCAGTTGGAATTCACGTAGGCATTGCAGCGGCCGAGCGTGTAATTGATCCCGCCGCTGACGCCGTGCGGGGTGAGATTCGGCGTGATGATCTCCGCGTAGTTTCGCGTGTAGCTGGCCCGGACGGAGAGCCGTCTGAACCTCTCGCCCAGAAACGAGAGGCTCTGGCTGTATTCGACCTCCATGCCCCGGATCTTCACGCGCGATTCACTGTTGTTCGTCGTGACGAACGTGTAATTGGAAAGATCGTCGTCGCCCGCGTATCCGAATTCCTCGGCCGTCAGCTGGTCGGAAAGGTGCAGATCCTCCACGCGGTTTTGAAACAAACTGACGCTGAGCTGGCCGACCGGCTCGAAATAATAGGCAAGCCGCGCCGCGAGATTCTGCGACGTCTCCGGCCGGAGCCCCGGATTCGGCGCGGTGACGCGCAGGTTCTCGTCGTTGATCGCCCAGACCCCGGCGAGATTGGCGTAGGTCGGCCGGCGAATCGTGCTGCTGTAGCCGAGATGAAGGTTCAGGTTGCGCGTGAAGAGATACTTGATGGAGCCGCTCGGAAACAGGTTGTCGTAATCGCCTTTGCGGTGAATGCGCGGCTGCGACAGGAACTGGTAATCGATGCCCTGAATCGTGGTCGCCCGGCCGGCGGCGACGGGAAAACCCGCGGCGCGCACCTCGGCGGGCGGGCGCGTGTCGGGCTCGGTCGCATCGGTGCTGGTGTCCTCCCAGCGCAGTCCGGCCCGAACCGTCGCGCGGCTGCCCACGGCGCCCGTGGCCATCACGAACCCGGCGCGAATCTCCTCCTCGAATCGCCGCCGCCGCGCCACGAAGGATTCGTAATAGTTGGGCACGGTGACATTCTGCCGGAAATCGCCGGGGCGGTCGCGATGGAGCCGGCCGAGCTTTTCCAAGTCGGGCAGGAACACTTTCCCGCCCGAAATCGAGGCGATGCCGCCGTCGATCATGCCCAAATCATATTCGTACGCCGAGCGGTAGTTGCTCCACGCGCCCGCCGGGCCCGCGCCCGGCCCGATGTAGTCATAGCGCTTGATCAACTGATCGTCCTCGAATTTGCGCAGCTCGTAGCGATCCTTGAGGCCCGCCTTCCAGGTGACGGGGAGGAGGCGGCTGGTCTTCAACGTGCCGATGACTTCGCCGGACATGAGGGTGGAGCGCGAGAAGCGCCCGTCGTTCACCGTGAGCGACGGGTTGGTGAAGCTCGCGCCCGTGGCGATATCCGGACCGGAGATCTGCGTGATCTTCCAGTCGACGTCCGATGTCGAGGAGCGCTCGGCCCGCCAGTTGACCCCGGTTGCCGCGGGACTGTTGGCGTCGCGGATGGTCCCGCGCCGGTTCTTCGGGTTGTACCAGCTCGTGGCATCGGAGTAGGCGATCCGTCCTTCGACCTCGAGATTGCCCGCCTTGTATTCGAACTTCGGCAACACGGTGAACGTCTCGCCCAGCTTGGCCACGCCGACGGGATTTACGACGGCGCTGGCCGCCGTGGAATTGGTCCGGAACCTCAGGAGGGGGTCGGGGCCGATGACGGTGGCGCGCGCGCCGGTGTTGAAGGTGACCGTACGCTGCGGGGTCCACAGGTCGGCGTAGTTGTAGACCAGGCCGAGCGAGAGCGCGAGTTGCCGGGTCGCGCGGAAGTCGGTCGTCAGCGTGGTGGCGAACCGCTTGTTGAAGCGCGGAGCGTGCTGGAAACTCAGCGCGGTCAGCACCTCGGGCCGGAGGTCGGCGGCAGTGGGCGTCCGGTTGAAGGTGTGGGTGGTGATGAGCGCTTCCTGGTAGACATTCGACTCGCTGACGTTGAGCACGACACCGAGGCGCTTGTCGAAAAAGACATCGGAGTATTCGAGGATCCCGCCCGGGCGGATTTTCCGGCTGTTCCGGTCGTCGTCGGGGCCCGGGGTCCGGTGCAGCGTGAATTCCTCCGAGTGCATCGCCGCCGTGGCCTGCCAGGTGAATCGGCGTCCGGCGCGGTCGAACGCCCGCTTGGTCTTGAGGTTGATCGTTCCGGCCGGCGCGTTGGCATCGACATCGGCGCTCACGGTCTTGGACACCTCGATGGATTCCATGCTGTTCAACGAGGCCATCTCCATGGTGAAGGCGCGTGCGTTGGCCGCCGCCCCGGCGTTGGCGTCCGCGCTCGCAAGCGAAACGCCGTCGATGGTGACGGACGTGTACTCGGAGCCGAGACCGCGCAAGCGGACATTGCGGACCTCGCCGTAGTTTTGATCGAGGTCGACCCCCGGCAGGTGGCGCATGAACTCGCCGATGTTGCCCTCGGCGTTGTCGCCAAACGTGTCGGACGCGACGGTGTTGGTGACGTTCATGGAATTCCGCTGATCCATGATCGCCTTGGCATTGCCCTCGCGCTCGCTCGAGACCACGAACTTCTCCAGTTTGATGGTCGTGCCAGGCCCGGTGTCGGTGACCAGCGTGCTGATGAGGTTGAAGTCCTGCGTGACGGTGGCGCCGGCGGCGATCGTGACCGTCGCGCTTGCAGAGCGGAAGCCGGTGTAGGCAACCACCAGCGTGGCCCGGCCGGCGGGCACGGGCGAAAGCCGGTATTCGCCACCATTCTCGGAGGTCGTGGTCTGCCCGGTTTCCTCGATGCGGACCTGGGCGTTGCGCAGGTATTCCCCGGTGTTGGGACTGAAAACCCGGCCGGTGACGGTGCCCGGGGCGGTGGCCGGCGGAACGGCTTTGGCCGGAGCCCCGCCCGCCGCGGATTGGGCGTGCATCGGCAGCGCGGCCAGCAGACAGGTGATGAACAGGGCAAGGGTGGTTCTTGGCTTCATGGCTTTTCGCGTCGCTCGCGACAGAGGATGCGGGCAGGTTGGTCCAGCGTCAAATCGTCCCGTTGCCGATCCAAGATGGCCACTCAGTTGAACCGCCAACGAACCTGACGCAGCTCCGCCGCAACCAAGTCAATTCCGCGAGGCATTTTTTCCGCGGATGGGCCGGAGGCGCACAAGTCTCGCGGCTCTGCCCGCCTCTGGCGGGATCAACGCGGATAATTCGCTGCGTTTGTCTTCAGCCCTACTCCACGCGGCGCGCGGTCTCGTCCGTCTTCGCCTTCAGTTTTTCAATCTCGCCGCGCAACCGCACGATGGCCGCGCGATCGGCGCGCAATCGCTCCAGCTCCGCCGCCGGCGCCTGCGCTGCGACCAGCCGCCGGTTTTCGGCGCGCAGGCGCGCGAGCTCGCGGTTCTCCTCGCGCAGCAAAACGATTTCGTCGCGCAGCGCCGCCGCCGCCTGCCGCTGCAGCCACAGCGACGCGCCGGCCACGCAGGCCAGTGCAAGCAGCAACGCCGACAGCCAGCGGAGCGGATTCATGGCTTCGGCGGGCCGGCTTTCGGCTCGGGCGTGCCCGGCGTGCCTTCGTTTTTCGAGAGCGTGAACACGATCGGCACCTGCATGTGCGTGTTGACCGCCCGGCCGCCTTTCAGGCCGGAGTCGAACTTCCACTTGCTCACGGCCTCGACCGCCGCCGCCTCGAACTCGCGCTGCGACGACTTCGCGGCGGACGTGTTCTGCACCTCGCCCCTCGCAGCAACCACAAAGTCCTCGACCGCGGCCGCCTTGGTCTCGCGCGGCAAGGACAAGGATCTGGCGGCGTACGCGTTTTGGACGTTGCCGTCCTTGTCGACGATGAAGTCGACGACCACTTCGCCGGCGACGCCGGCCCGCCGCATCTCGGCCGGATACTGCGGCCGGGCCTGAAACCTCGCGCGCGGCACCCGATCGAGTTTCGATAGTTCGTAAACCTCGCCGCCCGCCGCTGCCTGCGCGCGCGCCACCTGCTGCATCCGCGCCTTCAATGCCGCCGCTTCGTCGTTCAGCCGCTTGAGTTCCGCGTCGTCGTTGCGCAGGTCGGCGACTTCGACGGCCGCGCGCTTGAGCTGCGCATTTGCCGCCCGCAGCGGCGCGATGGCGGTGTTTTGCTGGCGGAGGCTGGCGACTTCGTCGCGCAACTCCGCGTTGGTCCACGCCTGAAGCGCCATGCCGGTTGCACCCGCCACGGCGAGCGCGCTGCCGATCCCCACCTGCAGTTTGGTCATGCTCATAAAAGTCGCGGTGGCCGCAGCAGCGCCACCGGCCCACGCGCCCCCGCCCGCCGCCGCGCCGGCGCCGGCGAGCGCCGCGCCCGTCACCACGGCGGCGAGTCCCGCCGGGGCGGCCACGACGGCCTGGTTTGCCAGCGCCGCGGCGAGCGCCGCGCTGGTGGAGGTCACGCCGCGCCGCTCGAGCAGCGCGCGCAGTTTATCGAGTGCGCGTTCCACGCGCATCCGGGCGGTGTTGTCGTTCATGTTGAGTTTTTCGCCGACGCCCGCGAAGTCGCGTCCTTCGAAAAAGCGCAGGAGGATCGCCTCGCGATCCGGCTCGGCCAGTTCCCCCAAAACTCCGTCGAGCACCGGGCGCACGCGGGCCCAGTCGAGCTGGGCCGTGGGGTCGCGGTTGAGTTCTTCCATAAGGTGGGCCTCCGCTTCGCGCGCGTGGCGCCGCCGCTCGCCCCGCACGGCCTTCGCCGCCGCGAACCGGGCGCTCGTGAACAGCCACCCCGCGAGCACGCGGTGCGGTGCGACCGACGCCGCCTTCCGGGCAAGATCGGTGAACACGATCTGCGTCACGTCCTGCGCCAGGTGCGCATCGCCGTGCACCTGCCGCAGCGCGGCCGAGTAAACGAGATTCACATGCCGCCGCACGAGTTCGGCAAAGTCCCTTTCGGTGCCATTCGCGGCGTAACGGCGGAGCAGTTCGGCGTCTTCGAGCATTGGTTTCGAGTTTTCGCTGCGCCGTGCGCCACCTTTGGTGAAGCAGGGTCGATCATGGCGAGTTCACCGTATAGCACCCGCCGCCGCGGAAATCGCACAAAAAATCCACGCTCCCTGCGAACGGGAACGACCCCTCCGCCGGCTGGCCCGAGGCCGCGAGCTTTGTCTCGACCAGCGTACCGCGTGCAACGGGCCGGATTGCTCCACTTCGAGCTTCGTGACCGGCAGGTCCAGCGCGCGCCACACCCGGCCGCCTGCCTCCACGATTTCCGCGCCGATCGGTTCGCGCTGCACCGATTGGCCGGACGCGAGCCGGACGTTTTCCACGAGACCGAAGCGAGTGGCCGAAACCAGGAAGCGAATCGCGCCCGTATTGACCTCCAACCCGTCCGGGCTGCGCCGCACTTGCACGGCCGCAGGCGACGGCATCGACGTCACGCGGTCTCCATACGCCACGGTGTAATTGCCGGCGCCGCCCGCCGACAGCGCGAGCATGAAATCCAAATACAGCCATTTCACGCTGCCATCCGGCCAGGTGGCCGTGACCCGGTTTTGGCTGGGGAGCACGGAGGATGGGATCCAGGATCAGGAGATGAAACAAAGACACTGCCGTCCCACAGAAATTCGTGAAACCGGGCCGAAAAAAGTGGTTCGGCTGCACGGGTTGAACCTGCCACAAGGCAGGGGATGAAAAAAAGCAACTCGATACAACC
>JACQWL010000258.1 GCA_016209255.1 Verrucomicrobiota bacterium | reverse complement strand
TTTCAACACCCTCTCTCGCCATCCGGAGCCGGCCCCCTCCTCACGCGGACAGATTTCCCCGATCAGACTACCACGGAGGAGATCGTCTCAAATGTGTTGCCCACACTGAAAGCCGGAGGTGAAGAAACATTCCTCCGCGTCTGGCGCCGCTGGTTGCAATCCGTCGTCGAAAATGGCGCTGAGAAGAGGGGTGCCGAGTGGATCGGCTTCCTTCCTGCAGACACTCGCATTCCCGATGCCACAATATGGCATCACACCGCGATCACGTCCGCCGTAGAAGCGACGCGCGGGGACGACGGCCAGTTGCATCCCGCCTTCCTCCTCGTGCAGGTCGGTCCGGTGCAGGAGTTCATTGCCCAGGCCCGCAGCACGCGCGATCTCTGGAGCGGCAGCTACCTGCTCTCATGGCTCATGCTTCACGCGATCCTGGCGGTCGCCGACACCAAAGGGCCGGACAACATCATCTTCCCCAGCCTCCGCGGTCAGCCTCTCTACGACTGGTTGAAGCGCGAGGCGCTTGGCCTGTCGAAAGGCTCGCGCAAGAGCGAGGACGCGGCGCTCGTCCCAAACTTTCCGAACCGCTTCCTCGCCGTGGTGCCAAACAGTTTCGACCCGTCGTCGGTTGCCAAGGCGCTCGAGCGCGAGTGGCGCAACATCGCACAATCGTGCCGCGATTGGCTTGCTGATCTGGGCCAGCCCCTTTCCGCCGAACTCAGCGCACTCTGGGACGAACAGGTGGGTACTGAAGGCTCGCCCTGTTTCTGGCAGATCCATTGGGCACTACACCCATGGCAGACGGCGAGCGATGCACTGACTGCGCTCGATTCGATGCCGGCGGATTGCCGCGCGACATTGAAGAAGGAACTCGAGGTCGCGCGGGCGATTCCGACCGCAGAAGTTGACGACCGGTGCTGGCGGTCAGGAGAACCGAACCGCGGCTGGGCGTGGAATGCCCACTATGAACGGTGCGCTCATTTGCTCGACGCCCGGCGTAATCTCCGCGACTTCGCCGCCCGCCCCTCGCGCGCCCGCTCCCTGGCGAAAGACCAGTTCGACGGCAGCCTCGAAGCGATCTGCGGTCCTCACCCCGGCCAACTCACGCCGTGGAAGTCCCGCCCGCTTCAACACCTTTTCCGGACGGAAGATGCTCTCGCTGCTCCCAACCTGATCAAGCGCGTCTGGCACATCGCCTATCTCGCCAAAAAGAAAGATCTCACACGCGCCCGCGCTGCCTTCGATTCGGTCCCCGCAGTCGCCGCCGCGCCCTGGCTCGCACGACTCGAAAAGAAACTTCAAGGAGAGCAGCAATGCTGGCTGCGTTTTCTCGATGTCGCCGAGGCCATGTCGGTCGCAAGCGAAGCGCTCGACGATGTAACCATCGCGGATTCGCCAGCCCGCGGCAGCGGTCCCAGTGAATCGGACTGGATTAAGCAAACTGACGCCTCCGCCTTCTTCGCCAACACTTGGACCAATCGCCTCCGAGAGAAAGAGGTGCTCTCAGCCGAAGATCGCGCTCGCGCCTCCCGCGCGGCCACGTTGCTCGCCTCTTTCAAACGCAACTTCGATCTCGGCGATCCCTCG
This sequence comes from Verrucomicrobiota bacterium, assembly GCA_016209255.1. GTDB lineage: Bacteria > Verrucomicrobiota > Verrucomicrobiia > Opitutales > Opitutaceae > ER46. The sequence continues at coordinate 9,877 of JACQWL010000258.1, read as the reverse complement.
ACCTACTACGCCGTCCTCGCGCTTGACGGCGACGAGATGGGGAAATGGGTTTCCGGCGCGAAGGCGCCTCCACTCCGCTCGGTTCTCACTCCCGACGCCGTGGCCTATTACGAAAACATCGCCGGCGGTATAGAGTGGCTCAAACAACCGCGCCGCCTGTCGCCTTCATATCACCTCCAGTTCAGCGAAGCTCTCGCTAACTTCGCACTCTACGCCGCACGCCGCATCGTTGAGGACGCGCATCACGGCCAGCTCATCTACGCGGGCGGCGACGACGTGCTCGCCATGCTGCCAGCCGATGAGGCCCTCGCCTGCGCTCGTGACTTGCGACTGGCGTTCCAAGGCGATGCCGGTCTCGCGTTAGCTCACCCGAAATTCTTCGCGGCCACCAAACCCGGATTCATCCGGCTCGCCACACCGCACGACCTCGAACCAACCTGGCCTCTCCTGGTCCCCGGCGAGCGCGCCACCGTGTCGGTCGGCGTCGCCATCGCACACATCAAGGAGCCGCTTCAGGACGTCGTTCACGAGGCCCAAGAGGCCGAGAAGCGCGCCAAACAGCGCCCGCTCCGCCGCGAGTTCGACCGCGAAACGAACACAACCGCTGAGAAATCCTCCGAGGGCCTTGGCCGCGATGCCATGGCGCTCTCACTGTTCAAGCGCAGCGGCGAGACCATTCGCTGGGGCGCGAAATTCGGGAGCGCCGCCTGGCGCGTGCTCGATCACCTCCGCCGACACTACCGCTCCGACCCGACTGCGCCCGATGTCGAGCCTCCGATCGGAAAACGGTTTCCCTACCGCCTCGCCCAACTGCTATCCGCATACGGGCACGACACGATCGTGGATTCGACTTTGGCCCAGATTGTGACGAAAGAACTCGGCCACGTGATCAGTCAGCAGTGCGCCAAGCCAGCGGATTGGCCAAACGACGACGAAAACCCCATGCCCCACGAGTCATTTGTCGCCGACTGCCTCGCTTACCTCGAGGAACTCCGCACGTTTTCCTTCGAAGAAAATCGTTCCGGAAAATCTACTCGCGTGGAGGCCCCGCGCCGTCACGCCGATTTTTCCGCGCTCTTTCTCACTGAAGCCTTCATTGCCCGTCACGAGGACTGACTATGCCCACCACTCCGCTATTCACCGCCCAGCCATCCGATCTACTCTTTTTCCGCGATGGCCGGCCGATTGCAGCCGGCGGCGGCCACGGCGCCCGCTGGCCGGAGCCATCGCTCATCTTCGACGCGCTGCACGCCGCCCTCCATCGCGCCTATCCTCTCGATGATGAGACAAGCGTTGCCCTGCGCAAAAACCGTCACGCGTGGGAGCACGGCCACCGCCTTGGTCGTTCGTCCAATCGCGACATGGACCGCGGCCGAACTCAACGTTTCGGTTCACTCGCCACCTCCGGTGTCTTTCCTGTTCTCGCCGATGGCCGCTGGCTGTTTCCCTGGCCCGCAGATTCCGTGCTCGAGGCCGATAGCGAGGCCCCCACTCCCCTCGCGCTCCATCCGCTCCGGTCGTCCGCAGGCGATGCGAATCCGCCGTATCCCTGGCTTGCCCCGGTCGGCGCCCCGGTGCGCGTCGGCAAACAAGAGCCAGCCGCGTGGTGGGGCAAGGCCGCGTGAGAAGCATGGCTGTCTGGCCGTTCACCTCACGCGCGCGATCTCTTCGAATCGCGCGAACTCTACGCCGGGGAATGGACCACCGGTATCGGCATCGACCCGACCAGCGGCACTCAGGATGGCGAGCGCATCTACTCCGCCGAATACCTGCGGTTGAGAAAAAACGTGAGTCTCGGTTTCTCCGCCACCCTTCCCATGAAACACCAAGGTGAAAGCAACCGGGTGGAGGAACGCATCGGAGAACTTTTCAAACGCGAGCGGACCCTTGTCGTCGGAGGTCAGCAGCGCACCTGCGCGGTCGAACCGGTCAATAGCGGTGCGTTGCTCGCGTCCGTTTTGCCGGTCGGACCAAAGATCGCGGGCACTCGCGTGCGCTGGATCCTGCTTTCGCCTGCAGTTTTTCCTGAGATTCGTTCCGATGAACCTCGCATCATCCGCGCGCACCCCGGGGGTTGGCTGCCAAACTGGATCGATCCAGAAAACGGTGAGATCCTCCTGCGCGGCGGTGACATCTCGCGCCGCCCCAATGAAGGTCGCTCCACCTGGCGGGAGCGCGTTCGTCGCGAATCACGGATTGGCGGAAAACTCATCGCCGCTCGCGTGCCCAAGCCAGTTCCAATCACCGGCTGGAGCGAACGACTCCACCTCGCCAACGAAGACGCCTCGCTCGTCGCGCAGCTCGGACTGCGCGCCGACCACGGACCGCGCGCCACCCATCTCGCCGTGCCCGCCGGGGCGGTGTATTATTTTGCCTGTGACAGCGAATCTGCTGCGCGCGCGCTCGCTGGCGCGCTCAACTGGCACGGTGAATCCGATGGCGCACAAATCCTCCGCCGCCGCTCCACCCTCCTCGGCGAAAAGGGTTTCGGCCTCGGCGTCTGCGGCACGTGGAAGTTCCTCAGCGAAACGGAGACCGCGCGATGAGCGTCACGAAAACGTCAACTCGGTTGCCTGAAGGGATTAATTACCTTCACCCCGTCGTAATCCTGACCGTCGGCCATGTCCTCGGAGTAAACGATCGCGGCGCCAAGTTCCTTGGCCGCCGCCAGAATCGCGGCGTCGTAGGGATGCACGCCGTAGCGCGCCGCCAGCCGAACCGCTGCACGCCACAACTCCGGCGTGCCGTGCGCCACCGGTTGCGCCGCGACTCGTTCCAGAAACGCCAGTACCTTTTCCTCCGCTACGGGTATCTTCATTTTTCGAGTCGCCGCCACCCAGGTCTCCATCAGCACCTGATACGATGTGCCGTAATCGACCGTCTCAAGAAGACGGCGCGCCTCTTCGCGCTTGGCTCGCTCGCCCGCGGCATCGGACATGGCGTAGACGAGCACGTTGGCATCGAGGAGAGCCTCAGCCACGGGCGTTTCGCTCCTCGCGGGAAGGCATACGGCCCACCTCGCCACCGAAAGTCCCGATCATCGCCAGGATTTCCTGGCGCGCCTTTTCCCGCCGCGCCCGCTGGTTCGTTAATGTCTGCAATTGCTCTCCCACCAAGGCGTCCACGGTCGTTTCGCGCGCCGCGGCGAGCTTCTGCGCCTCCAGCCAGGTTGCGTCGTCCAGTGTCACATTGATCGTCTTCATGCCCGAAAAGAAACAAAGCACCGGTGTGCCGTCAACATTGCGGCCCATGCAACCTGCCCGCGTCGACTAAGGAATCCACCCGGCGGATTCCTCCGCGGACCTCCGCCCGCCTGACTCGCCCGCTCTTCAATCCAAAATCTCCAATCCAAAATCGAAAATGCAACAACGCCTCCTCTATCTCTTCACCCGCACCCCGCTGCACGTCGGCGCCGGCTCGTCCGTCGGCGCGATTGATCAGCCCATCCAACGCGAACGCCACACCGGGTTTCCGATCATTCCCGCCTCTTCACTGAAGGGCTCGTTCGCCGACCACTGGAACAACTCCCTCGATGGACCGGACGAGAAAGGTGTCCGTCGGCGCGGAGCCGGGGAGGCTGCCTGGCTGTTTGGTTCGGACGATGCGCGCGATGAAAAGGCCGCCGCCGGCGCACTCCTCTTCGGTGAAGCACGACTGCTCGCTTTCCCGATTCGCTCCGCTCGTGGCAGCTACGCTTGGATCACGTCTCCGCTCATGCTCCGCCGCGCCGCGCGCGACGGGGTCCTCGCCGAAAAGGATATCCCAGCCTTCCCGGTGGACCAAGCCGCAGATGCCAAAGCGCTCTTTTCCCCCGAGGGTCCGCTCGCGCTTGAAGTCACGGAGGGCACTCAGAAGGTGAAGAAAGTCGTCCTCGAGGAATATGCGTTTTCGCACCTTGGCTCGGGTGACAGCAAAGCCGCTGGCGCAGCCCTTGCCGGCCTCTTCGACGACCCAGTTTGGAAGGAAGTCGCCGCCCGTCTCGTCATCCTCTGCGACGGCCAGATGAGTTTCTTCGCCACCACCGCGTGCGAAGTCGCCCAGCACGTACGCATCAACGATGAGACGGGCACCGCCGATCCCGGAGCACTTTTCAACCAAGAGAACGTGCCGAGCGAAGCTCTCTTCTATGCCGTTACAAACGCCACCGACAGCAGGCTCAAGAGCAAGGCCTATGCAGGTACCGATCACACCGCGAAGAGTGCCGAAGCCGCCATGGCCATCTTCGAAGCAAAGGTTGAAAATACGAAGGTCTTTCAGTTCGGCGGTGATGCCTCCACCGGCCTCGGCTACTGCACGGTGCGGGTCGCCAAGCCCGCGCCAGTGCCCGCCACCGCCAACTCCGCCGCGCGCTGAAACCGGAGAAACCACAATGAAAAACCTCGAACAACTCCGCGCCGCCGCTGCGCTGGCTCCGTCGCAAAACCTCGATCGATCTGCCATTAGCAAGCTGCCAGCCTTGATTCTGAGCAACGGCCTGCTCGCCACCTCCGCCTTCTGCATCTCCGACGGTGGCGGCGACAACAAGAAGGACATGAAACGAGCGTTGGACGCGACGGCAGGCCACCTCGCAGCGCGCGGACTGATCGGAGCAGCGATCAACTCCGCGAACGGAATCATCACCGACCTCTCTGCGCGCGACGCCATCGATCTCCAACGAGCCACTTCCGAAGCCCTAGCCTTTCTCGCCTACCTCAAACGCTTCGCCGAGAAGAAAAACTGAAGGAGCACCTCATGCCCACCTGTCTCGCATCGACTTCAGAAGCGCTCGGCGGCTCATCTTTGCCCGCACTCAAGTCACGTAGTCTCCGCTTCGCCCGGTTTTCCGAACCTCAGTTGAAGGAAGAGCCCCGCAAGAAATACTTCACCGAAGCGTTCGGCCTTCTGCCCGCCACCGACCCGCACCCGCTCGACCGCTGGCTCGCGTGGCTGATGAACGACCTTGCGCTGAAACTCGCCGACCTGCTCTTCGGCACACTCCAGAGCCGCCTCGCGCTACACCTCTCCGGCGGCACGATGGAAAACGCGGGGATCCTCGTCGACCGCTACGGCTATCCCTACATCCCCGGCAGCGGCGTCAAAGGCATCGCCCGCCGCGCCGCTCTCTACGCGTTGCGCACCTGGTCTGTTGACGGTGCCGGCCAGAAACCCACCGATCTTGGCGAACCTGCCACCACGATCTGCGCACCGTTCGACACCGCCGACGCCCTCGCCGAGGTGATCCTGCGCACCTTCGGCTGGACCGATGGCGAATGGAAAGACGGCCGCACATCCAAAAGTATGCTGCGTTCCGATCTCGAATGGGCGTTAGGCGAAGGCGAGCCGTGGATCGAAGCGCGCGCACGTATTGCCATGCGGCTGGCGCAACACGACGGCGTGAGAATCGAAAAGGGTATTCCAAAAGAAAACTTCGCCGGCCTCGCCCGATTCCTTGAAGCCAAACCCATTGCTGCCGGCTACCCCGAGCGTGGCAAGGATCTCGAGATCGACGTCGTCACCTGCCACCACGGGGACTACTACGCGGGCAGATTGCCACTTGCCCTTGATACGGAGGATCCCGTGCCAGTGTATTTCCCCACCGTAGCCCCTGGTATCACGTTCGTCTTTGCCGTCACCGGCACCGACGCCGAATCCGTCACTCTCGCTCGCGCGTCGCTCGATATCGCCCTCTCCACCTTCGGAGCCGGCGCCAAGACCGCCGCCGGCTATGGCTGGTTTGATACGTCGGATGCCGCTCGATCTGTTGCGCAGCAATCGATCAATGAGCGCCGCCAAGAGCTGATTCTCCAAGTGGCCAAGAGGCGAAAAGCCGCCGCGTTGGCCGCCCGCGAACAAGCCGAAATTCAACGCTTGGCAGCGGAGCGCGAGCGCCGCGCCGTGCTGAAGGTCGCCGAAGCCGCCGCTACTACTCCACAAGCTAAAGAGGATATCAGGATCGCTGCGCTTTCGGATCAGCAACTCGAAACCAAAATTCAAAACTGGCTCAAATTGGAGGTTACGGAAAAAACCGCGATTCTCCGGGCCTTGCTCGGTCCGCGCTCCGCACTTTGGGCGACGATTACGCCACGCGGAGACAAGAAAGGCCAATGGCGCAACGCCATTGAAGCCGTCCGCGCCGAGGCCAAACGTAACAAACAACCACTCCTCTAACCATGCGTAACCAGTCGTTTACTCTAGAATTTCTCACTCCTTGCTTCCTCGCAGGTGCCAACCAAGCGACGGCCGAACTGCGCGCACCGTCGGTCCGCGGCCAACTCCGCTGGTGGTTCCGTGCCCTCGGCGGCTCGCTCTCTGACGAATCCGCTGTATTCGGCGGCGTTGGAAAGGCGCCTGCTGCCAGCAAACTGATTATACGCACACTCAAGATCAGCGACGGTCCCAAGTGGCAGCCTCCTTTTGTCGACCCCAACGCATCCTCTTCTTATGTTTGGTATTTCGCCAGTGTGTCTGGAAAGGAATTAAAACAGAAGGGCACCGGTCCTCGCTGGAACTCTGCCGCCGCCCTCGCGCCGAAAACCAAGTTCCGTCTCTTCATCCAGCAGCCTTTCGAATTGCCGCTCTCGCCGCAATCCGACCTCAACGAAGCAATCGAGTGCTTTGTGTGCCTCGGTGGCCTCGGACTCAGAGTGACCCGCGGCCTCGGAGCCTTTGCCTGTTTGGAACGTCCGCTTGATCGAGACAGGCTCAAGAACCTGCAGACGATTGTTACCGCCGCTGGCTTTCGTTGGGAGCACCGCACCAAACGGTTAAGCGACGATGGTGCCATCGCTCGAGAGATTGGTTCCCTTGTGAAGGGAACACGTAAAGAGCAGGGGTTGAAGGCTGACCGTCCGTCATCCTTAGGGAGCTCTCAACCGCGTCAAACCAGTGCGATTTTCTTTCGTCCGATTCGTCTCGCCGGTGCCACCGACTGCGAATTGCTCGTCCTCGAAGCTCCTCACGACAGAGTGCTGGGTGAACAAGCCCGAAAGGCATCACGCACGCTCGTCGGCACCGTTCCGAGTCAACTTTCGCACTACGCGGCACCGAGCGGCGGCTACAATCGGTAATAGCACCTCCCTCGCTTTCCGCGCCTTCGGCGTCGCCGAATTTGCCGCCGCCAATGTGAAAGGAAACCCCGAAGACTTGGAAACCCTGAAAGAAACCCCGAAGACCTCATGCCTTACCCTTTACCTTCCTCGGTTGCCGACGCCACGGCCCGCGGTCGCTCCGAAAAAGACAAACGGCGAGGCATGAGGTCTTCTGGCCGTGCGCTGCGGCACCACGGCGGCACCGCATTCGCCGCCGCCAACATAAAGGACTTCGCCGGCTTCGGCTTCACCTGCGTCTGGAATCCGCTCGCCGTCCGCTGACCGGCCTCTGCCCTTCGCCTCCCGTCCACCACGCGCCGTCTCCGCCCGCCGTCTTTCCTCCTCCCGGTAGCTAGCCGTTTTTATCCTTTTAATAGGGACATAATACGCATTATTTATCCTTCTCAAAAGGACCAATGCGCGACCTCGTCCGCCAAAAAATCGTCGATGCCCTCGCCTCGCCGCCGCCCGCCTTCACCCGCCGCGATGTCCGGCTCCCGGGCGTGCCGGGCAAGGCCGTCGCCGTCATCGGCATGCGCCGCAGCGGCAAGACCACCTTTCTCTGGCAGATGCTCGCCGACCGCCTCGCCGGCGGCACCGCCCGCGAAGGATTGCTGTATTTCAACTTCGAGGACGAACGCCTCGCCGGCATGGCCGCCGGCGACCTGCAAATCGTCCTCGAGGAGTATTACCGCCTGCACCCCGAATGGAGAGACCGCCGGCGCGCCACCTTCTTTTTCGATGAAATCCAGGTCGTGCCCGGCTGGGAGGGTTTCGCCCGCCGCCTCCTCGATACCGAGCGCGTGGACCTGTTTCTCTCCGGCTCCTCCGCCCGGTTGCTCAGCCGCGAGGTGGCCACGAGCATGCGCGGCCGCGCGATGGAGGCGCTCGTGCACCCGTTCAGCTTCCGCGAGTATCTCCGCCACCAGCGGGCCGAACCTGGGCACCCGGTCCACCGCCTGGCGAAGGCCGACCGCTCGGCCCTCGACAAGCATCTCACCCGCTACCTGACCACCGGCGGCTTTCCCGAGGCGCAGGGTGTGCCGGCGCGCGACCGCTTCGAGCTGCTGCGCGGCTACGTGGACACCGCGTTGTTTCGCGATGTCGTCGAGCGGCACGCGGTCTCCCATCCGGTCGCGTTGCGCTGGATGGTGCGGCAGCTCCTCGGCAGCGCGGCCGGCCTGTTCAGCGTGCAAAAGTTCTTCGACGGCCTGAAATCCCAGGGCGTGCCCGTGGCCAAGGACACTTTGCATGCGTACCTCGGCCATCTCGAGGACGCATTTCTGGTGCGCACGCTGCCCGTCGCGACCGATTCGGAACGCCGACGGCAGGTCAACCCGCGCAAAGCCTACCCGGTGGACCCGGGCCTGATCCCCGTGTTCGACCGCTCGGGCCGGACCAATATCGGCCATGCGCTCGAAACGGCCGTCATGCTCGAATTGGAGCGGCGCGGTTGCGAAACCGCCTACGTGCGCACCCCCGAGGGCTACGAAGTCGATTTCCTCGCCCGCCCGCCGGAGGGCGGAGCGCAACTCATCCAAGTCTGCGCCGATCTGGCCGATGCCGCCACGTTCGAACGCGAAGTCCGCGCCCTCGAAGCCGCCGCGCGCACCCACCGCCGGGCCACCCGCGTGCTGCTCACCCTTGCGCCCGAGGCGATGCCGGCGGCCGTCCCCGCAGGGATCGAAGTCCAGTCCGCCGCCGCCTGGCTGCTCGATCCGCCCTGAACCATGCACCTGCTCCGATCTCTGTTCGCCACGTTTGACCGCCGGATCGATCCCGCGGTCCTTCCCGGTGGCCCCTCTGCTCTCGTGCAGATCCCGGTCGCGTAGGACCGGCCAGCATCGCCCACCCCGTTGAGCCCACCGGCCAAGTCGGACCAATTCATCGCCCTGCCGGCTCGCGCCATGCCTCTCAACCTCGTCCAGCTCGTCAGCGAACAGACGCTGCAAAACCTGCTCCCGCTGCTCGCACTGCGCCCGGCCTGCGTCATCCAAATTCGCAGTGCCGACGTGCGCTTCGCCAAGGCCGCCCAAAGCCTGCAGCAGGCGGTCGCGGTCCTCGGCGAGACGACACCCTACCGCGATTTTCGGCCGGAGTTTTTCGAACGCGTCATCGGCGAAACGTCGCCCTCGGTTGACGCGACCCGCCGAAAGGTCGGCGAAGCGCTCTCCCTCTGGCCGGGTGCCGTCGTCAACCTCACCGGTGGCACGAAGCTCATGTCGATCGGCGCCTGGCTGTCCGCCGATTATCAATACGAGCCCGTGCTCTACTGCGACACGCAGGAGCGTCGCTTCGTCATCGAAGGAAAGGGCCGGCCTCCGTCCCTCGCGTCATTCGAGGAGGTGGCCGCCAGCCTCACGGTGGAATCCGTCCTGGCGGCCGCGGGGCTCGATCCGGCACAGATTCGATTCGAGTTAACTCCCGCCGCCCAACACGCCTTCGCCGCCGCGGCTGGTCGCGCCGCCGCCGGGTGGACGTCTTGGATCGCCCGCGAGGCGGCGCGATTCTTCGATCCCGCCACCGGCAAGGTTCTCTCCAAGGCACGGATGCGCCAGGAACTCAACCAGCCACTCGGCGCCGCTCCGGAAAGTCTCGGGCCCGCCGTCGGGGCCGCGGTCGAGGCCGGCGCGCTGCATGCATCGTCCGGGAGTCTCTTCCTCGCGCCGAACCCCGCCAACTTCACCGGCAACAGCGTCCGGCTCCAACGTGCGGCCGAGGATAACTTGCGGCTCCGACCGCGCCCGCCGCCTCGGCGGCACCTTTGCGCGCGCCGCCCTCGTGCTCGGGCGCTCCGACAACGCCAGCAA
>JACQWL010000247.1 GCA_016209255.1 Verrucomicrobiota bacterium | reverse complement strand
GTACCGGTCGAGCCAGTCTCAGACATCCTGATCCGCACGGGAAGAAAGCCGGGATGGGGAAATGAGATGCGCCCGGTTCCACCTGGAGCGGCGGTCTGTGACCGCCGACACCGTTCGCGCCTAGCAACGGCGGTCATAGACCGCCGCTACAATCTATCAAACTGACCCACTACCAAGACGGCAGCGGAAACTCGGCGACGCCCGCGTGCGCGGCGTTGGCGGCAGCATAGGGGAGTGACCAGGCCACCGCGTCGCGCCAGCTCAGGCCGCGGTGAAACCGGGCGAACAAGACGCACGCGAGCATGACATCGCCCGAGCCCGTGGCCGACACCTGCCGCACGCCCGGCACCGGCAAAGTTTCAGGGTCGCTGTGTTCGGCGATGAACCACACCGGCGCCGGCCCGTCGGAGACGGCCCACCGCAGCGCGCGCCAGTGCAGCCGCGCGCGCCGCAACAGCTCCCCGCCCGACAATTTTCGCTCCGCCGGCGTGAAAAGCGTTTCGAGTTCGGTCCGGTTCACGCGGACAAACGCCGCCGCCTCATTTGCCAGCCAGACGAGCGGTGGTCCATAGGTATCCACGATCAACGATCCGCGCTCCGGCCAGCGGTGCAGGGTGTCGCGCAGCACGTCAAAATCCGCCGCGGCCCATCCCGGCAGGCTCCCGCAGACGGCGAGCACCGCGCCGGACGGCTGGGCGTCGAGAAACTCCGCGCAGGCCCGCACCGCGCCGGCATCTGGCGGGACATCGGGTCCAAGGAAGGTGGTTTCGCCGTGTTCGCCGCCCCGCACCACCGTGCCGCTGCGGGTGGGAGCGCCGGTGGCGAACGCGCGATAGTCAAACCCATGCGCGCGCAACCACGCCTCGGATTCCGCGCCGGGTGCGCCGCCGGCGAAGCAGAGCGCGGTGTTCGGCGCGCCAAGCCGGGTGAGCATCCTCGAGACGTTGATGCCCTTGCCACCGACCTGAAACGTCTCGCGGCTGGCGCGCTGGGTGCGGCCGGGCGCCCAAGAGGAGAATTCCAGCGTGCGCTCGGCCAGCAGGTTGCCAGTGAGGGTGAATATGGGCGGCGCGGAACTCATCGCTTTTGCGGCCGGTAGAACACGTAGTTCACCAAAAAATCGAGGCCGAAGACGCCGCTGAGCGTGCGGATGTTGCGCATCGCGCCAAACACCATCTCGATCGGGCTGGCTTGCGGCTCGGCGACCCGCAGCAGGAGGATGCAGCCGGCGATGGCGGCGACGGGCTGAAAAATGAAGCAGACATGGTAAACAGCGAGCGCGTCCGGCCAGCGCCCGAGCGCCCACCCGAGCACGGCGCCGCCCACCACCGGCGCAAACGCAGCCACGAGCGAGGTGATCGCCAGGTTGAGCCCGATGGCCAGGCTCTTGGCCTCGGGCGGAATCAAGCGCAGCAGGATGGTGAACTGCCCGAGCACGAATCCCGCGCTCGTCATGCCGCCCCAGACCCACATGCCGTAGGAAAGCCCGCGGTTGGCGGGCTCGAGGAAACACCAGAGGAAATTCATCGTCTGCCACAAGAGCAGCGAGACCGTCATCACCGACTTGTTGCCAAACCGATCGAGCAACAGCCCCCACGCCGGCAGCGACAGGGCGCCGCCAAACGCGGCCAGCACCGATAGAATCCCGACATCGAACGCCGAGAAGCCCAGCTCTTCGAACATGAACACGTGGTAAAACGGCCCGAAGCAATTGGCCGCAAAAGACCAGGCAGATCCGAACGCAATGAACGTGAGGAAGGAACCCGAGCCGCGCAGGACGCCCACCTGTTTTCGCAGGGAGAGCACCGGGCCGGTCGCGTGGGGCAGAATCCGGGTCGGGCTCTGCCACTGCCAGCGGATCGAAAAGACCCGCAGGACGACGGACACGACAACAACCAGCTGAAACGCGGGAATCGCATAGTCCCAGTGCGCCAGCGCCCACCCGGCGCCAAACAGGAACGAGAGGGTGGAAAACTGCAGCAACCGGTTGCGACGCGAGAAGAATTTGCCACGCAGCCGCGGCGGCACCCACTCCTGAATCCACGAGCTCCAGGCGACGCCCGCGATCGCCGCCGCGCAGCTCGAGGCGAGAAACCAGAGGATCAGCCACCGGGCCGCCACCGCCGGGTTGTCGCGCGGGATGAAGGGCAGCATCACGCCGAGCACGAGCCAGAGCAGCAGGTGAAGCGTCGCCGCGACCACGCTGATGGCCTTCGAGGCGTGCAGCCGGCCGAGAAACGGGGCGATGAAAATCTGGATGAAATTTCCGAGAAACGGCATCGCACTTAGCAGCCCGATATCGGGCTTGGGCAGAACGAAGGCCTTGGTCACCAGCGCCGTCATGAACACGTTTACCGGCAGCGAAATCGTCACGATGGGCATCGCCACGAGCCCGTCGATCGTGCAGAGGCGGAGGGAGCGTTGCAGGTCGGACTTGCGCCGGGTGGCGGAGGCTGCGCGGAGGGTGGGCGTGGTGGTTGCGTTCAAGATGCGGTTGAATCGAATGAAAGGCGCATGAGACGGGTTATTAAAGCGAAAGTGCTGCAAGGGAAAAAAACGGTTGCCCTTGCGCGCTGGTTGATCGGGAAGCATCTCGTTCGCCGCCACGCCGCCGGCCGGCTTGAAGCGCGGATGATCACCGAGGTCGAGGCGTATGACGGCGAACGCGATCTCGCCTGCCATGCGCGCGCCGGCCGGACCCGGCGCACGGAGGTGATGTATGCGCCTGGCGGCGTCTGGTACGTCTACCTGTGCTACGGCGTTCATGAAATGCTCAACCTCGTGGTCGGCCCGCGCGGCCGGCCGGCCGCCGTGCTGATTCGCGGCGTCGAGGGTGCCAGTGGGCCGGGCCGCGTGACGAAGGCACTTGGCATCGGTCGCGCGCTGAATGGTGCGGCCGCGCGGCGCGCCAGCGGGCTCTGGATCGAGGACCGCGGCGTGCGCGTGCCGCGACGCCTCGTGCAGGCGACACCGCGGATCGGTGTGGCCTACGCGGGGCCGATCTGGGCGAAGAAGCCGTGGCGCTTTGTGCTGACGGACCATAAGTGCAGTGCTTCCGCCGTGCTCATACCCCACATCCCAAACCCACGGGCGGAACGCCCGCGCTCCCTTGGTGGGGATTGATCGCAGCTTGGAGATCGAAAAAAGGGAGGGCGGGCATCTTGCCCGCCGCTCGTCCCGCCCATATCAGACGGATGTGATACGAGAACCGGCTTCAGCCCGCACGAAGGGAATGGAACGCGGGCTAAAGCACCGCGCTAACATTACGCTGCGACGTACCTCGCGAAAAACCGCTAATGCTGTTTGTCATCCATTAAATGACATTCTCCTCTGATAAATGGTGAATTTCTGGTGACGGACTTAACAGAGTAATCCTAACCTTGGAGAGCCGCTTTCACGTCATCCACCGAGATCGACTTCATCTCCGGGCCGCGCCTGATTACGCGGACGTGTGGCGCCGGCGGAGCCCACATCGCCGGGTCGGTTGGCCCGAAGAGCAGCACGCACGGCACGCCGAGCGCGGCGGCGAGATGACTCACGCCGGAGTCATGGCCGAGGAACAACTGGCAGCGGGAAAGCTGGGCCGCGAGCACGGGGAACGGGAGATTGTGGGCGGGAGTGCCGAGGCCCGCGAGGACGCCGGGTGCTTCGGCCTCGCCCGTGACGATCAGCAACTCCGAATGATGCTGGTGAGCGATCCAGACGCCAAGTTCGGCCCAACGCTCGAGCGGCCAATTCTTGCGCGGCGAGCCGCTGCCGGGGTGGAGGGCGATCCGGCCGGTGGCGGGCCGGCGTTCTGCGATCAAAGCGTGAAAGTAATTTTCCGTTTGCAGCCCGAGCGGACGCAGTGCTTCGCAGTAATGCGCCGCGGCCGGTGCGCGCGTCGGCGATGCGCCGGCGTGCAAAAACGTCTGGCCCGCCCGCACCGGAAATCGCCGCCGCAAATCTCCTTCGGGGTCCGGCCAGAAGCTCAGGATGAGATCGAACTCCGCGAACCACGCCACGAGCGGTGCAGGAAACGGCACCGAACCGTACAAGGCGCTCCAGCGGGCCTCGTGCTGGGAGTGCACGGCGTTGAGGAGTCCGCCCGAAAGGGCGAGGGCGGCGGCGGTCGTGTTGCCGGCGAGTTCGATGCGGGCGTCGGGCCAGCGCCGGCGCAGCAACGCGAGCGCGGGCAGCGTGACAATGAAATCGCCGAGCGCGCCGCCTCTAAGGACCAGTATTTTTCGCACGGCTGGCAGGCACGCCGTCTGCCTTGGCCGGCCGGGCGTCGGCGGCGGCGGGGGCCTTGGCTGGTTCGGGCGCTTCATACCGCGTGAGGGTGGCCACGCCGGTTCCGATCTTGAATTCGACCTCAAACTTTACGGGGAGGCGCAGTTCATCCTGCGATATCCAGACGCGCACGCTGGAGCCTCGCTTGAACATGCCTTTGGGCGCTGTTTTTTCCATGCGGGGCTCGAGCACGAGGGTCTTGAATGTGCCCAGCGAGGTCCATACCTCCTCGTGACGCGCCGCGTGGATGGTGAGCTCGTAGAAATCGTCGTCGAACAGCACCAGGGCGTCGCGCTTTTCGCCGGGCTTGAGTTCCCATGAGCGCGTCTGGACGAGCTGGGTAATCAAGTCCATCGGGTCGCCCGCGGGCATGGGCAGCAGGCGGGGATTGGCGGTGTCGCCGGGGAGGGAATAGAGCGCCTGGGCGGCGGCGTAGTCGAAGGTGACGGTGTGTTCGGTGCGCTTGCCCCGGTGCCGGCTGGACTCGGTGAGCGAATGAATCCGTCCGCTGCGCAGGTCAAAAAACGATTCCCCCTTCGCGTCGAACGGCAACAGCATGCGCGCCAGGCCGCGCGTCGCGGTCGTCGTGGAAACGCGCAGTTGGGGCCTCGCGCCGGCAGTGTCGGCGTGGGCGGAGATCTTTATCTCGCCCGCGCCGGGCAGAACGGCCCAGGACACCTTGTAGGTGAACACCTCGCCGTCGCGCAACGCCAGCCGGGTGTCGGCTGTGGCGGGCAGGGTGGCGAGCAGAAGCAGGGCGAGTTTCAGGCGCATCAAGGGCGCGGAGAGAAAACGATCCGGGCCGCGGGAGCGATGCAGAACTAGCCGGGCAACGGGAACTCGAGCTGATTGGCGTGGCCGAGGGCAAGGGCGTCGATGCCGCGGGCGCGGAGCGTGGCCGCGAATTCGCGCGCGAAGCCGTGCAGCGTCAGCACGCGCTTCGGCTGCACGAGTTCGACGAAGCGCAGCAGGCTCGGGAAGTCGGCGTGGTCGGAGAGCGCAAACGCGGCG
>JACQWL010000244.1 GCA_016209255.1 Verrucomicrobiota bacterium | reverse complement strand
CGCCGATCGAGGAGTTCGAGGTCAAGGCCGAGGGCAATTTCTACGACTCGCCAAGTGGCATTCTCGTGCACCGGTTCGATGCGTGGGACGCCGATGCGGCTGGCGTGCATCTGCACCATCCAAAAACCGGCGAGCCGATCGCGGCGGAGGTGCATCGCGCGCTCTCGTTCGACAAGCGTGGCTGGGACCGCAACTACGCCCTCAAGTTTCTGGCGGGCGGCGCCGCCGCCATCAGCCTCCCCGCACTCCTGCGCGCGATGGCCCAGGGCAAGGACAAGGGCATCGCGGTCGATGTGACGGAGGTTATTCGGGTATGAAAAAACCCGGCGACAGCATCCCCGTCTCCGACGTCCTGCCAAAAGGCTGGCAGCACTATATCGACGGGCAGTACCCGCGGCTCGGGATGGGTTTCGACGTGGCAACCACGCTCAAGGTCGCCGGTGGCGGTCGAGGCAAGACCAAATCCACCGTGTCCAACCCGAGCGCCATCTGCCTGGACCAGCTCGTCGGGCACGATTGCGTCACTCGCCTGCTGGTGCGCTTCCGCACCAACGATCCGGCCGTTGCCATCGCGTTGCTCGATGCCATCGTCAACGGTCTCCCGGCCGGGTTGCGGGTCGGCAAGCTGTGCATCGACGCCACCAACGAGAAGTTCTTCGCCGCCACGGTGAAGAGCCATTTCGCGGGCCGCGTGGTCGTCGTGCCGGTCGTCAACAGCGTCAGCACCGAATACCGCGGGCTGAAAATGAATTTTAAGCAATACCTCGGCGGCCAGCTCGTGGACTATTTCGACGATGGCTACTGCCCGATCCCGGAAGCCGACTGGCTCTGCAACGACATGCGCCTGGTGAAGAAGATCGGCGACACGTTCGACTCCGAGGTCGACGAACACGGCAACCATGGCGACACCTTCGACGCGAAGAAGCTCGCGCTGCACGCCCTGCTCAAGGGCGGTGGTCCGGCCGAGGCCGCAGCGGCGCAGATGAGCGCCGGCATGTATACGGGCTATCCGCGGCCGGAACGCAGGTTACTCAACCCCTTCGCCTCAAAATTCCGAAGACGCGGCATCCGTCGCGCGATCTAACCTGGGGAACTTCATCATGCCGTATTTCCAAGACCGAGCCAAAGCGATCCTCGCCTATGTCGCAAACTTTCTGCCCGTGCAGCGCCGCACGATCTACAATCCGCGGTTGATGCCATCGTCGCTCGCGGCCACGCTCGACGTCGACCGCGTCCACGACATCCTCAGCGCGGCCGAGAGTGGCGAGACGGAGATGCTCTTCGCACTCTATCAGGACATATTGCTTGCTGGGTCGCACCTGCAGGGCCGGCTGGGCGACCGCAAGGAAGCGGTGTTGAGCGACACCCTGAACGTCCAGCCCTACGACAAGGCCAATGCCGACGATGTGGCGGCAGCCGAACTCGTGAAGTTGGAATTGACCAAGCATGACGACTGGGAAGATGCCTGCGCGCACCTGCTCGACTCGGTGTTGTGGCCGGTGTCGCTGATCGAGAAGACCTACAAACCCAGCACCAAGCCGGGGCTGCGCTACGAGTTGGCGAGTCTCACGCCGGTGCCCTACCAGCTCCTCACCTATATCGAAGGCCGGATGCAGCTCCGCGAGACCGACGCGACTGGGTCCCCGACCTCGACCCGTTTCGATCCCGCGCCCACGCGGTATATCGTCCATCGCGGGCATCTCCTCAAGGCCGTGCCGGACAATTGGGGCGGGCCGATGCGCAGCCTCATTTTCTGGTGGCTCCTGTGCCACATGTCGCGCGATTGGTGGGCCCGCTTCCTCGATCGCTATGGCGCCCCCTTCGTGGTGGGCAAATACGACCAAGCGGACGACGCCTCGCGTACTGTACTAGAGCGGGCGTTCGCGCTGGCCACGAAGCTCGGCGGCTTGGTCGTCAGCAAGGAGACCGAGGTCGAGATCAAACAGGCCGCCGCGAGCGATTCGGGGGAGGCCTATAAGACCTTCATCGACCTCTGCAATCGCGAGACCTCAAAATTGGTTTTGGGCGAGACGCTGAGTTCCGACGCGCAGGCGACCGGGATGAACTCCGGCAACGCCAAGGCGCAAGCGGGCAAGCGAGATGAAAAACGGGCCGGCGACGCGCGCCGCCTGGCGAAGACGCTACGGAATGAGTTGTTCAAGCAATTTTTGGAGATCAACGGCATCAAAGGACGTGCGCCTGTTCCCATCTGGGGCTCGGTGTCGCCAGAGGAGATTGTCGCGATCTGCAGCACGCTCGACTCGCTGACCGGTGCTGGCCTCGAGGTGGACGACGAGGCGCTGGCCATCATCAGTGAGAAGGTAGGCTTCCAAGTGCGCCGCTCGGAGCGGCCTGCGCCGGTGGCCGGCCCTGGAGTGCTGCCGTTCTCGGCGAGCTCGCTAAAAAAAAAGCCGATGACGCGGTCGATCTGATTGCTGAGGGTGGGGCAGTGGACCTGGCTGCCGTCTTCCCAGGGGAGCTTGCACCCATTCGGGGCATCATCCTGGCGTCGGAGTCGCCCGAAGAGGCGATTCGGGGTGTGATCGCCTTTTGCGCCCGGTTCGAGCCAGGCAAGTCCGCCCGCATTTTGGAAGACGCCCTGCTCGCGATGGCCGCCAACGGTGCCGTCGCGCAGGTCAGTTAGGTGCTCTCCCCGCCAGCCACCCGGCACCCATTTCGGTCACCGATTCCTGGCATCGCCGGCACCCATTTCAATCATTTCGCTGAGTCCCCAAACTCGGCTTGTATCGAAATGTTTGCAATCCCATCGCCCCACCGCCCGGCTGAGAGGTAAATCCGACCTCATCACCCCAGATCCGACCCTTTCAAACATTTCGCTGGGGGTCGCTGCCGGCAATCGGGCCGGCCTTGCCGTGGAAAACCGCCGGGATATAAACGCCCAGCATGTTGTATCCCCGGCCCGCCAGCCACTCGATCTCCTTCATGTATGAGGCCGTCACCGTCACCACCGGATCCTCTCCGAGCGAAAATCCCGGCGGCAGCAAAGCACTCAACTGATCCGGCCGGCTCAGGAAACTGACGGAAATCGCCGTGGTCTTCGGCGAATCCTTGCAGGCGAAGCGGCGGCCGTCGGGCCCGCGCCGCGGACCGGTGGCCGGGCCGAAATGCGTCGGCATCCGGTAGAGTTCCGTGGGTTCAAAGTGGTACGACATTTTAGAGCGAATAGGGTGAAGGTCCAGACAAGCGAAAATCTTCCGTAATTTCTCTCATCTATGGTATCTGTGTAATCTGTGGTTGGTTGAACTGCTAAATATGGGCTTACAGATCCCTCGCGTACTAACGCGGCAATCAGACCCGCCCCTGTTTCAGGAGGCTCATGATGCGCTTGAACGATGCGGGGGCGTCTTCAGGCCGAGCAGGTTGCGCGCCTCGGCGACCGTCGCGACCTTGCCGCCGAGGTCGCGGATGATCCGCACCGCCTTCTCAACCAGTGCGGCGTTGCCCGGCGCGGGCGTCCCCTTGGCGAGGTGAACGGTATCCTCCATCCCGATGCGGCAATGGCCGCCGAGAATGAAGGCCTGGGCGAGCATCGGAAAGGCATGGCGTCCGGCACCGAAGGCCGCCCACTCGCAGTTTTTCGGCAGCAACGACCGGGCCAGCAACATCGCCTCGGGGGACGACGGCATGCCATACTTGATGCCCGTCACGATCTGGCACAGCGCCGGCAGTTGCAGGGTTCCGTCCGCCACCAAATCCTGGGCCATCAGCAGATCGCCGGTGTCGAATACTTCCAGCTCCGGCTTGACGCCCGCCGCATACATGCGCCCGGCCATGATCTTCAAGTTGCGCGGACTGTTGATCACCGCCCCGCCCCCGAACCACATCGTGTTGAGATCGAGCGTGCAGATCTCCGGCTTCAACTCGACCACGTGCTCGGTGCGGATTTCCGGCGTCGTCAGGACCGTCCCGGGCGCAGCCTTGGCCGGATCGTCGTCGCTCGGGATGAAGCGCCCGCCCGGACCGGTCGTCAGGTTGATGATCAAATCGACCTCGCTGGCGCGGAGGCGTTTCACCACTTCGCGATAGTACTCGAGCTTCATGCTCGGGCGTCCGGTCTCGGGATCACGCACATGGATGTGGCAGATGGCGGCCCCGGCCTTGGCCGCCCCGATGCAGGCCTCGGCAATTTTAGCGGGGGTCACGGGCAGCGCGGGATTCTGCTCGCGGGTCGGAAAACTTCCCGTCACCGCACAGGTTAGAATGGTTGGCTTCATTGAATTGTTCCGTTGCTCGCGGGCATCATTCGCACCGGCATCGAAAGACTTCGCATCATGCAGTGTTATTGCTGACCAACACTCGATTCGCAGCGGAAAGAGGTGTCATTCCAAACGTTCGACATCCACGTAGAGTGCCTGCAGCCGTGGGGCGTCGTGCACGTACAGGAGCCGCCCGGGCCGCACTTCCCGAATGGACATGTAGTTGAACCCTCTTTCATCGGTGATGACCTGGTGGAATCCCCAGGTCCTGCCTTTGTCCAAGCTGAACATCAGGTTGGATCCGTTGCGGCCATAGGCGCAGGCCAACACCCCATTGCTCATATATACCATGTCAGGATCGACACTGCCTTCCTCCAGGGTGACCGGGGAGCCCCAAGTCTTCCCGCCATCATTCGACCAGATCTGTTCGAAAGGTTGAAAACCTCCGGTGCGCAAAACCGCCGTCATCTCCGTCTCGGAAAACCGCACCACGGCCGGTTCGTGCCGTTTGGCGCGGGAAAGAGTCGAGAAGTGCGTCCAGTTGAGACCTTGGTCCGTCGACTTCAGCAGCATCGGGGCGGAACCGTACACGACGGCCAGCAGTTCACCGTTCCCGACATTGAAGATATGCCGGTCGAATGCCACCAAGCTGATGTTTTCAGGCACCCGAATCAGGTTTTCCGTCATCGTGAAGGTCCCCGACTTCTCGTCGAAGCGGTGGGTCATCCCGATAAAGACACCTTTTTCGCGATCATACCTGGCGGTCCAGCGCGAGATCCCGATGATAGTGTCGTCCGGCAGGCGGATCATCGGCAGGGGGGCAAACGATTTGTACTGCATGTCCCGAACCGGTTGCCAGGACCTTCCCTCGTCGGTGGATTTCAAGACGCCATAAGGCTCCAAAATGGCGTCGGGACCCTGGGCCACGCTCATCAGCAGCACGTCCTTGCCCACATCATAAAGATACGGGCGGGTGTTCTTGCCGATAATGCCATAGGGTCGCGTCTGAGGATTTCCCGGTGGCAGCGAAGGGACGTCCCACGGCGCGCTGATCGTAATTCGCAGCTTCGGTGGCTCAGGCTTCTGTCGCGCCGGGCGAACTCCCAGCCTTACCGAGGCCCAGTAGGTTTCGCCCATCAGGTTCTTCGAATTGGAACCGAATTGTATATAGGCTTCGGGAGATTCCGCCGGTTTCCAGAACGCGCCTTCTCCCTGGATCCGGCGCTTCCCGTCGACGTCGATGCTCATGTCCTTCCCGCGGATCACCAGCCGGTAGGTATGGAACTCGGTCTTGGCGTCCATCATCACCACCCGGTCCAGAAACGTGGCAATTTTTTCCGGGTGCAGCACCAGTCCGTCCTGATGCCTTCCATCGCTGATCACCAGGCTGCCCGGCCATCCCTGAAGCGAGGGCCAATAGAGGAACGAACCCATCCCCCTCGCGCCCTCCTTGCCCTTCTTCGCGGTCACCGACTCCACCCGCACCCGGGCCTCGACCACCACCTCCTTGGCGGGATCCGGGGTCCATGACATCCGGAAGGCGCCCAGCGCGGCGGCGGTGTCATCGACAATTTTCAGCGCCCCGCCTTCGATCCGGGCGTTAACCGCCAACTCGCCGACCGGCGTCCACCCCTGTTGCGGCGGGAGCGTCTTGCCGTCGTAGGTGACAAGCCAGGCAATATCGTCCTTGGTTTCTTGCCCCGAGACCGGGGCGAAACTCGCCAACGCGAGACCGACCAGAACTGGGCCAAGACGATGCAGCCCCGGCCGCAAAACGCGTTTTGCTCCGGACGGGAAGAAACGTCGGGCCTTGTAGCCCTGCGCGTGAGCGCAGGGACCGCCAGCACTCCCGCCGCTCACGCGGCGGGCTACAACGGAGCTGTTTCCTGGGAGTTGGCCGAAGGCCAGCGAGCTTCTCGCGAGGACATTCGTGGCCAACGGGAGGGTTGCGGCTGAAATGGATTTCATGGCGGTCAGGGTGAATCCGGCGTCAAAAGGATTCTGGGTTTGGATTTTCGTTCATACTGGTGAAGAAGTGGGGTGACGGGAAACTGGATACCTTGTGAGGTCCACGGGCGCGCGCCTACGCGGGTGACAGACTGTGGAAAAAGTTGATTTCCGGCTCAACGGAGGCAGGCGCAGACTCACCGCGCGCGCGATGGCAGCTCGTTAATCGCAGCCGCGAGTTGCGTCCGCGCACGGTCATAACGCGCCGGATCTTTGTCCCACTCCGACCACGAGGTGGTAACCGACTTCACGATCCGCTCCGCCACGGCCCGTTGTCCGGCCCGCTCGAGAATCGCCAGATACTCGTAATCCTGAATCGCATCGCGCAACGCCTTCAACCGAATCGTGGACGCAATCCCTTCGTAACCGATCGCTCGCGCGGGATAGACCAACGAGCCTTCGCCGTTATAACGCCGGCCTTTCTCACCATGCTGGAAGCTACCCTTCCCGATGAAAAATGGCGCCTTCACCCAAGGATCGTCCACCTGCTGCCAATAAACGAGTCCGCCCCAATAAAGCAGCCCCTTCATGCCGTCCCGCCACGCCATCCAGCTCGGCACTCGGTAATTCAACAACGGGGTATCGATATGCCACCAAGGCATAGAGCGGCCTTGGGACAACGCCGTGTACGTCCAGAGAGTCTCGCCGAGACGTTGCCGTTCTTGCGCGGGCGCCGGACGATGCAGCGCAAACAGCGGGCACCAGATGTCGACCGCACCATAAAGGTCGCCCCACGCGCTGTCGGAACCGGGAAAGCCAGGTTGCGTCCAGGGTTGCTCCACCACCATGACTTTTACGATAGACTTGGCTGCGCGTATCGCCCGACCCCACTTTTGCACGAAACGGTAGTCCTCGAGCGAGTTCGGCTCATCTTTCAGGTACGTGAAGAACACGATGTCGGGCCGTTCCAACTCGCGGGCCAGAACATCAAAGGCGCGCAGCCACGCCTGCAGAGTCGCGCTTTCCGTTTCGGGATCTTTCACGATGCCGGTGACCTTGGGCACCTCTAGCGCGTTGACTTGATACCGCCCGACGAACTCGCGCAGCGCGTGCACTTCCGTGGCTGGAATGCGGAAGCTGCCGTCGGCTTGTTTGACCGGCGTCAGAAGCGCAGCGCCCGGTACAGCGTTGATACGGTGCTCGGTCAGAAGGTTCGCGCACTGTTCATCCATTGCCGCGGGATCGACCAACGCTGCGTCCTTTCCGGCGGTCGCTCGTTTTCGATACCACTCGCGCAGTCGCTCGGCCGGGGAACCAAATTCGGTGACGAGCGTGGCGACTCGCGGCAACTCGAAGTCCCAGATCGTGAGCGAGACGGGAACCCGGACGTTGGCGCCGTCTGCGAGCGTGACTCGAAGATCGCCCTCGTAGTTGCCGGGACGGGCATTCGGCGGGACCGCGAGGTCGGCCCAGAAGCCGTGCGTCTCATTCGCAGGGAGATCGAAGGGTAGCGCGCGAATTCGTGCGTTTTTCAAAGTATGTCCCGCCAGCGGATGCTCGAACGGAACCAGCGGATCCGGATACCAATCGGGTTTGAACGCATCGTGGCGAAAAGTTCCTTCATCGAGTCGCAACTGATGCTGGCGAAACAGTCGGACCTGCTTGTTCGACAAGGTTGCGCCGTTGGCTGACCGCAAATCGGAGGCCTCAACCCGCTGAATTCGCAGGGGCACGTCAGAGCGAAGCAAGATCTGAAAGCTGCGCGTTTCATGGCGGGCCGCGAAAAGCCGAACCGTTTGAAATCGCTCAGGCGGATCGCTGCGCAGGACATGTCGCGTGTCGCTCGTCGTCCAGGCATTCCAGTTCGCGCGAGCGATGGCAGGTTTCAGAACGCCACCCGCGAGATCCCTCTCCGCCATTCCCATGTAAATGGGCGAACCGGACCCGTACCGGCTCCAAATCCAGAGTTGCCCAGGTTGGTGCTCGAGAATGAACGGATACGCGATCGAGCCTTTCGGATGCCGCGCAATTACGACGGGTTTCGACCAAGTCGCGCCGTCATCGTCCGATTGCACGAGCGAAAGTTCGCTGCGATGATGCTGCGCGCCCGAATAATACGCTTGCGACGGCGGAACGACCGGCGGCGGCGGCTGCCCCTCGCGACTCAAGCGGCTCCAGACCAAGACCAACCGGCCGCTCGCCAGCCGTTTCAAATATCCCGGAGCCGCGCTGGCATCGAGACGGCCGGCGCGCAATTCCCGCCAATGTGCACCATGGTCGTCCGAAGTTGCTTCCCAAAACGCGCCCAGACTCGTGCGTATGAGCATGAGCAGCTTGCCGCCGGACAGCTCCGCGACCGTTGCCTCGATTGCGCCGTCGTGATCGCCGTTGCCGCCGAGATCGATCAGATTGCTGCGCGTCCATGTGCGACCGTCGTCGGCCGAACTGAAACCGTACATGCCCCACCGCCCCGGATTATTTAGCGCCATTTGAATCGGGACCACGATGTGGCCCGACTGGGATTGAATCGAAGTCACGATCGTGCCGTAGACACCCGGGAACGGCTGAGAGGGCGGCGTCCACGTTGCGCCGTCGTCCTCGCTGCGCGTGATCCAAAGATCGCTCCGAACGCCGGACGTCCAGTCTCGCCGTTCGGCGTCCCAGCGTTCCTTCGATCCGTACGACGCCAACTTCTGAAAGATGAGAATCAAAGTACCGCTGCGAGTGCGAATGAGCGGGCCGCGGGTGGGCACGATCGGATCGTTGGTGCTGCGAATTGCGCGCGGCTCGGACCATGTGCGCCCCTGATCGCTGCTGGTGGCAATCGCGTTCCCCTGAGGCAACACTGTCACCAACCGACCATCTCCCAACGTCACGACCGTCTGCTGATCGAATGTCCCCGGCAGCATGAACGAAGGCTTCGTCAGCGCCGGATGAATCCATGCCTCAGCGGAAGAAATTGTCGGGGCGGTTTCAGCGCCCCGCGCAAGTCCGAGCAGCGACACCAGCAGCGCTCCCCCCCATCGTCCTTTCCCCACTCCGATGGGCCGCCGAGACGGAAGCACGTTCCAATTGCGGCGTGCGGGAGCATCGGTTCGGACGCCGGCTTCAGCATGAAGGGAGAGTGCGAGCACGCGAGGACCGTACCGCGCCGCGCCGCGGTGGCACGACTATTCTTGGCGAAATTTCGTAAACCTGTTTACGCAGCGGCTAATGAAGACAGCGGCGACGAGAGATTGCCTCGACCATCACGAAAGTGCCTCCAGGGTCCAAGCTCCTCCCGCCAGCGGGCGCGGGCAAATGGCCCCATCCTCCGACGGTACTCCCGTGCCAGGAGGAGAGGCGACGGAAGCGGCACGTTTGGCCGCAGCGTAACGAGCAATACGAAAATTGGTCCAAGGACCGGTTGTCATTTTCCAAGTCTCCTGGCCAAGTTTTCAGCGAACTCCTTATATCAAAACTTTCTGCGAATTGATCCTTGAATGTGCCGTTGGTTCATTGGTGGAGTGCGGTTCGACTGCATCGATCCGGCGATGACGCCTCGAGGACGATGATCGGCGACGGGACATCAGCGCCTACTGCAGCCGCCACTTGGCCTGGCGCAGCAAGGCGAGTTGCGGCGCCTTCATGCTCTCATACCACACCGTGAGCAGGGTACCGTCGGCCAGTTCGATCGTACTCGGGTAGCCGAGATCGCCGTCCCGGCCATCGGCCGAGAGCACGATTTCGTCGCTCCAGGTCTTGCCGTGGTCGATACTGATGCGGGCTCGATTCCCGTACGGAGGCCGGCGATAGCCATACGTCATCACGAGGCGTCCGTCGCGCAAGCGCTGCAGATGGGAGGGGAAACCGTAGGAGATCGGATGCGGCTCGGTCCACGTCCTGCCGCCGTCGGGCGATTCGGTTTGCAGCGTCCAGCCCTTGTTGGCGTCGTTGTGGTTGCGAATCTGCGCGATGATCGTGCCATTGGTGGCCTCGACGGCATGCAGTTCATGATAACTGCCGCCCTTGTCGCCTTTGCGGGTCGTGATTTCCGCGAGCCATTGCCAGGTGAGGCCGTCGTCCCGCGAAACGCTGACCCCGATCTTTCTGTCCTTGGTCCACAGTTGCTTCCCGGCATAAAGCAGACGGCCGTCCTTGAGTTGAATCGGCCCGTGCGGGCTGTTCACGATGGTCGGGATGCGGGTGGACCACGCCCGGCCGCCATCGGTCGAACGAATGCACCATTCGCCGAGCTCGGCCTTGCGTTCGGCGTCGTTCAAGCGCGCGTGCGCGGCTTTCCATTTTGCCAACTGTCCCGGCGGCATGGCTTTCGACACCCAGCCGGTGTCCGTGTGTTGGGCAAATACCGTTCCTTTCTCCAAATGCGCCTCGTAGGCCAGTGAAGTGAACGTCGTGACGATGAGCGTGCCCTTCGCCGTCTCGATCACGCCCGAGTCGCGGTCGTCCGTGGCGCTGTCGAGCAGTACCCGCGGCCAGCTCCACGTGGCGCCCTCGTCTCGCGAGGTCATTGCGTGCACTTGGCCAAAAGGGTCGACATGCGATTCGCGGCCGCCTGACCAGGAGACCCAGAGCTCGCCGTTCTGCCGGCGGGCGACGGTCGACCAGCCATGATAAAACTCGGGCTGCTGCGAAATGACCTTGGTCTCGAGGATCTTCCCCTTGGGCGTGGCGGCGCGCGCGATCCAGGGAGCAGCCAAGGTGGCAGCGGTGAGGCTCGACGCCTGCGCGAGAAAGCGACGGCGGGTGGTGAGAAAGAGCTGTGTGGCCATAGCGGGGGGGACGTTAGAAAGAGCCCTTTATCCCGATGCTGTAGGGGACACCGTAGTCCAGAATCTGGCCCCGCTTGGCATAGTCCGGAGTCTGCGAACCCTCCCGGTAGGTGACGATGGGCACATTGAACACATTCCGCGCGCTCAAGGAAAGCGACAAGTTCGGCCGCAGATAGTACTCGAGGTTCAAATCGAGCCGCGTGGTAGCCCGAAAGTAGGTAAAGCCATCCGGTCCGAAGGTGGCAAACGTGCCCCGGTTCTCAAAAGCCCGATAATTCCACTTGGCGATCACAATCAGAGGCTTCCTGCTAAACGTGACGCCCCAGTTCGCGCTTTTGGGGAGAAAGCCGGAAAAATCGGTCCCTCGCGTGCCGCTCAACTCCAGCTTGGTGAAATTGGCGAACCCCCGGAAATACTGTCCCCAGGCGCCCAACCCGCGAAGCGATTGACTCACGCTGAGTTCCGCCCCCTTGATGCTGGCATCACCGGCGTTGATGGTGCTGTTCACCTGCCACCCTTGGTATTCAGGCCCCAGACCGATCGCCTCCAACTCGGCCACCGTCGGAATCTTTGAATACGTCCCAAAGAAATCTTTGATATTCTTATAGAACACGCTGGTGCTAAGCAATCCGCCGTTATCGGTATAATATTCCAGGGAGAGATCGTAATTGTCGGCGGACCAAGGACGCAGCCCGGTATTGCTCACGGTGATGTTTCCCTTCACCACCGCCGGATCCGGGTTCGGGCCCAGATCGTTTTCTGCGACAGTGGTCGACGGCATGATGTTGCTGAAGTTGGGCCGTCCGTACGTTTTCGCAAAAGCCGCCCGGGCCACAAAGTTTTGCGTGACATTTCCGGTGAGATGAAGGCTCGGATAGTAACCATCGTACGCCCGGCTCGCGACGTAACCACGCTCGACATTGGTCAGAAGTGCTTCCGCCATGGAGCCCACGGCACCCGCTTCGGGTTTTCGGATTCGGCCGCCGCTGGCATCGCGGGCGAAACTCCCGTTGGCACTGCGCACATAGACCGCACTGGGATCGACGAGCGGCCCCCGCCCGTCATCCGTGGTCTTTTCGTATCTGACTCCGGTGAGCACCGTGAGGCGATTATTGAAAAAACTCATGTCGGCCTGAATATAATACGCCGGAGCCTTTTCCTTGAGGGATTGCCGCGCCCCGACCGAGTTCTTGTACTTCGTCACCAGTTGCGCCGGGGTCATCGTAAAAAGCGCCGGGTTAGCCATCCACGCCTGAAAGGTTCGGGCCGGTGAAAGCCAGGGGACGTTCCGATCCACATTGTTGAACATCGTTTTCTGATTGGCGTAGACCTGGGCCAGATAGGGTGACGACGATTGATCTCCATTCGGTCCCTGGTAGGTGTAACTCCAACTTGGCAGATCTTTGTCGCGATCCTGGTCCTTGAGCGCGCCGCCTACTTGAACTGAGGCCGGGAAGGGCAGAAAACGCAGGCTCCGTTTGATATCGAGATTGTAGATTTTAACGTCGTCGCGAACGCCGGTGCCAAATCCGGCCGCCGCGGTCAAATTGTAGTTGTTCGGATTGTAGGGATCGAACACCTGGTTGTTGTTGTCGAAAACCTCGGTCTTGCCCGGCCGGCCGGCGGAGATGTCCGAGAGCACCACCCGGACGGGGACTTTGGTCGTGGCGGTGACGGAGGAGAAATTCCCCTTCTCGACGCTCCGGAACCAGGCCCGGGCAATCGACATGCTGGCCCGTGCCTCCACTTTCCAATCCCCGTTGTCGAATCGGTATTGAATGTTTTCCCCGTTGGTCGCCTCGGTCCGGCGCGTGTACGCTCCCGTAATCGTGACACTGCCACGGCCGGTGGCGCCAATCGTCGCGTTGTCGCCGAAGCTCATCGGCACTCCGCCCGCCACGGTCGGGGTTCCCGTCGTGCCCGTGGCGAAATTGATGGTATCGTTGCTCGGGTTCAGCATCAACTGATAATTCTCCGTGGCGCCGAACGACAGGACTGAGTGCGGGGTGACCCGCCAGTCCACCTTGAAGGTCAGGTTGCTCCGATATCGATATTGCGGACCGTCGGTCAGCGCCCAATTCGACTGGAAGGGCTTGCTCAGCGAGGCGGCGGTACCGGCGGCACTCGTCGCGTAGGTGAAGGCGGCGATATTCTGCGGCAGATACAGGTTGGAATGGGATCCGCTGAGAACGAAGCCGAGTTCGTCATTGAGCGGAAGCGTGTAGTTGAAACTGAAGGCTGGCCTTGTTCGGTACGTATAGATCTCGTCTGTGGCCGGCTGTTTGTTGAGTGTCAGGTTGTGAGAGGAGCCCATCAGGTTCAGTTGGTACTTGAAGTCGGCCCGGGAGCTCTCGAACGCGTTCCGACCCACCATATTCACGGACCCGGCCAGCGAATCGGCCGCGGTGGCGGGAGTGGGAACTTTCGTCACTTCCACGCGGGCCACGCTGTTGATGGAAATCGCCTGGAGCCCAAATTGCCGGTTGTTGCCGCTGACCTGCGAGGTGGCCATTTGCGCGCCGTTGCTGCTCACCACCGACATATAGTTCGGAAATCCCCGCACGTTGACGGCCTCCGACTCAAACTGCCCGCCGGAGGTCTGCACGCCCGGGATAAACTTGAGAAATTCCCCCATGCTGTTGCCGCCGACCACATCGCCGTAGGCCTCGGTGGAAACGACGTTTTTGATGTTGCGGGCAAATCGCTGGTCATTAATCGCAATTTCCGCCCCGTCCGTCTCCTTGGTTGACGCGACCGTGAACGGGTCGAGCCGGACGATCGCATCCTGCGCCCCGTAGCGCGCGACGTTGGTCAGGTTTACATCCTGCGTGACGTTTTGGCCGGCCGGGACATGGAGCGCAATCTGCTGAGGATCGAGGCCGGTGTAAAACACCTCGAGGACGATCGGCCCGCTGGGCACCCGGGCGAGACGGTAGTTTCCATACTCGTCGGTCAGGGTGACAAGGTCGGTTTGCTTCACGGCCACCCGCGCATTGTTCAGGTAACGGCCGGTCACGACGTTTTGGACGCGGCCGCTGATGCTGCCAGCGTCCTGAGGCGACAAAGCGCGGGGCGAGCTCTCCGCGGCATGGGGGACGAGGAACGTCGTCAAGGCCAGGGCGAGGCAGGCCACCGACCGTACAAGGGTATTGGTCATTCGCATGATGTTTGTTCCGGTCTCCGGGTTTGAGATTTCGACTCGTCTGGGAGGTATTCTCCGCTTGGTTAATGCAGAGAAATACCCTCCCGCCGCGTCTTGCACATACTTTTTCCTGCATTTTTTCGTAGCATGCTTTACCCTCCGGCTAAAGGGTGATGTTGCCGGGCAACACTATTACGCTTACCCTGCTGCGCCGCCATTCACTCATCAATCCGATGCGTTCCCTGCGTTGGCGGCACCACCCGGTCCAGAAACGTGGCAATTTTCTGCGGGTGCAGCACGAGTCCGTCCTGGTGCCGTCCATCGCTGATCACCAGGCTGCCCGGCCATCCCTGGAGGGAGGGCCAATAGAGGAACGATCCCATTCCCCTCGCACCTTCCTTGCCCTTGTTCGCTGTCACCGACTCCACCCGCACGCGGGCTTCGACCACCACCTCCTTGGCAGGGTCAGGGCTCCATGACATCCGGAAGGCGCCCAGCGCGGCGGCCGTGTCATCGATAACTTTCAGCGCCCCGCCTTCGAGCCGGGCTTTGGCGCCAACTCGCCGACCGGCGTCCACCCCTGTTGCGGCGGGAGCGTCTTGCCAGCACTCCCGCCGCTCACGCGGCGGGCTACAACGGAGCTGTTTCCTGGGAGTTGGCCGTAGGCCGGCGAGCTTCTCACGAGGACATTCGTGGCCAACTGCATGGTTGCGGTGGAAATGGATTTCAAGGTGGTCAGGTCGAACCCGGCGTTAATTGGATTTTCTGGGATCATGGGACGGTCGCAAATTTCACGTTGAAGGCGGTCGCGGCATTCCGCCAAAAGAGATTCTCGATGTCGGATTTGGACCACTGAGCGATCTCTGCCGCCTGTTTCATCGACAGCAGTTGTTCATAGATTGCCAGGATCGGGCGGCCGTCGCAATGGGGGAACTTGAGGTCGAAGCGAACCATGTCGATGTACTGCCATGCCCGGCCCATGGCCGCGTACTGGCCGTGGAAGTACGTCGCGGTCACGCCGTCGGAGCCATACAGGATGCGGCGGCGGTCCTCGCGCGAGAAGAGCGT
The DNA here is from genome assembly GCA_016209255.1 of Verrucomicrobiota bacterium. Taxonomy (GTDB): domain Bacteria; phylum Verrucomicrobiota; class Verrucomicrobiia; order Opitutales; family Opitutaceae; genus ER46. The sequence goes on along the minus strand of JACQWL010000244.1, from coordinate 8,007 downwards.
GATTAGCGGGCGCACGTCGGTGACCGCCGAGATGTCGTACCAGATGTTCGGCAGGTCGCGGAGCTGGTCGACGGCCTGGCGAATCGGCCAGTAGGTGAAGCTGCGGGCGCAGTGGGCCAGGATCCACTTGATCTTCGGATACCGGTGGGTGGTGTATTCGCGCAGATCGTGCAGGTTGTGTTCGTCCGCACAGCCGTGGAACCGGGAGAGGTGCATCGTCACCCACAGCCCTTTTTCATTGGCCAGTTCCATCTGTGCGTGCGGCAGGAACTCATGAATCCGGCACTGGGCGACGTCCCCCGTGACCGAGAAGAACCGGTACGGCTTGAGGCCGATGACGCCGCGTTCACGGACATCACGCTCGATGTCCTCCATCCGGCAGGCGGGCGTGACCAGTCGATTCATGCGGGACTGCGGGTCCCGCCTTACCTGCTCGATGCTCCAGTGGTTGTGGGCAGCGACGTCGATTCCCGGGATGGGGGTGCCGAGTACCAGAAAGTGCGCTTCACGTCCCGGATAAAGCCGGGCCGCCCATTCCTGGAGACTCGAGAGATCGTTCAGGCCCCGATGGCTGGGAGCCGCTGAACCGGCGGACATGTGGGCGGGATCAAAGAGGTGGATATGGGCGTCAAGGACCCGGTCGGGAACGAAGTCCTGAAGCTCCTCGTCCCAGATCTGCTGATCGTGCGAAGTAAAATCGTTGGGCGAAACAGGCATGTGCGATTTTCGTTTTCGGTGATGGAGTGACGGGCGCCTTAATCCGGGAAAATCAGTGCGGGCAAATGAAACGGGCGCCGAACCTGGCGCGGCGGCTCCAAGGGGCGGTGGTCTTCATTTGGCTTTGGGCGTCACCTTGACCGGCCTTTTCGGAGCGGCATTCGCGGCCGCGCGCTGCAGCTCGTCCTGCGCATTCCCCGGAACCTTGAAGAGTCGGATGCGCGCGTTCTCCGAGGCCGGCACGGCCGTCGCGGCGTTGTTCGCCTGGCTGAGCGTAAAGGCCATGTTCGACTGTCCGCTACACAGCCACACTTCGCCGACGAGCACGTCTTTCACTTCGAGTTTGTTCGTGCCTTCGACGGTCAGCACGTGCGGGCCGCCAGCCTTGAGCGGCTTGAGTCTTACCTGCCACTGGCCGTCCTTCGCCGTGGCGGTCGCGGTTTGTCCGGCGAGCGAAACGGTCACTTTCTCGCCGGTGCTCGCGGTCCCCCAGATCGGCAGCGGCAGTTCCTGCTGGAGAACCGCGCCGTCCGTGAAGAGCGCGTGGAGTTTTACTTCTGCCTGCGCCGTCGCCGCGGCGAGCAGGAGGAGGGAGATGATGCGGATTGGCTTCATTGATTCTTCATTGCGCTCAGAATGGCAGGGCTTTCTGGTCGCCCTCTAAGCCGGACCTGTCCCGTAGTTCAGCGAGCTTGCTCGCGCTCTGAAACGGGCTCGCGAGCGGGCGGCCGGCCGCTGCACCATTCGGCTTTCGTGATCAGGAGGACATTCGTGGCCAACGGCACGAGTTCGGCCAAGACACTTCGAGGCTGATGGTCGGTGACGGTACATCAGCGCCTACTGCAGCCGCCACTTGGCCTGACGCAGCACGGCAAGTTTCGGCGCCTTCATCCCCTCATACCACACCGTGAGCAGGGTGCCGTCAGCGAGTTCGACCGTGCTCGGGTAGCCGAGATCGCCGTTCAAGCCGTCGGCGGACACGATGATCTCCTCGCCCCAAGTCTTGCCATTGTCGCTGCTGGTGCGGGCTCGATTCCCAAACGGGGGCCGCCGGTAACCATAGCTCATCAAGAGACGACCATCGTGCAAGCGCAGCAGGTGGGAAGGAAAGCCATAGCAGATCGGGTGCGGCTCGCTCCACGTCCGACCGCGATCGGAAGATTCGCTTTGCAGCGTCCAGCGACTGTTCGCTTCGTTGTGATTGCGAATCTGCGCGATGAGCGTGCCATCGGCGGCTTCGACGGCGTGCAGTTCATGGTAGCTGCTGCCCTTGTCGCCTTTGCGGGTGGGTATTTCCGCCAGCCACTGCCAGGTGAGGCCATCGTCCTTCGATTCGGCCACCCCGATCTTCCGTTCCTTGGCCCACAACTTCTTCCCGGCATAGAGCAAGCGCCCGTCCTTCAGTTGAATCGGCCCGTGCGGACTGTTCACGACTGTCGCGATGCGCGTGGACCAAGCCAAGCCACCGTCGGTGGATCGAATACCCCAGTGGCCGAGTTCGGCCTTGCGCTCCGCGTCGCTCAGCCGCGCGTGCGCGGCCTGCCATTTTGCGAGCTGTTCCGGCGGCATGCCTTGCGACACCCAGCCCTTGGGGCTGGGGACCGCGAACACACTCGCCTTCTTCAGATGCTCTTCGTACGCCAGCGAGGTGAAGGTCGTGACGATCAGCGTCCCCTTGGCCGTCTCAATCACCCCTGAGTCACGGTCATCCGTGGCACTGTCGAGCAGCACGCGCGGCCAGGTCCACGTCGCCGCGTCGTCGCGTGAGGTCATCGCCTGCACCTGGCCAAATGGGCAGACGTGCGACTCGCGGCCGCCGGACCAGGTGACCCAGAGTTCGCCATTCCGCCGCCGGGCGACGGTCGGCCAGCCATGATAAAACTCCGGTTGCTGCGAAATGACCTTCGTCTCGAGAACGCTCCCCTTCCGCTCAGCCGCCCGCGCGATCCAGGGGGCGGCAAAGGCGGCGGCGGTGAGTTTGGAACCTTGCGCGAGAAAGCAACGGCGGGTGGTGAGGTGAGGTTGGGTGGTCATGGCGGGCTGGAAAGAGTCGTGACGCTCCTGGTATTTTGGAGCGACCCATTTGCGGGCGTGCGGTCCGCAGCGTGCGCAGGGTGAATCGGCGTCAAGGCCAGGGGGAGCAAGGCGCTCATCATGGCAATTGTGTCCGCTCCTGGCATGGTTTTCGCCGGTTTTTTTGGGAGGTTGAGGCCCGGGTTAACTTCCGAGGGAGTTCTTGGATCGTGAGTAAGAGTACGCCGCCACACTGATGCCTTCACGTACTTTCCCTGACTATTTTCGTAACGTGGCTTACCCGCAGGCTAAAGCGCCCTCGTGCCAAGAAACAGCACGGTTGCAGCCACCTGCGCGAGAGGCGGGATTGCTGGATGTTCAATTCGTCCGTCGTTCCTGCGCTCACCCGCAGGGCGGCGTTGCGGTGGCAGACCCCTCCTCTGTTTTTTCCATCCAATTCAAAACGCGTTTTGGGGGCATTTGCGCCCCAACGAGCCCGTTCGGGAGAACGGGCTTCACCTCCAATTGCATCGATACGGCTAACCCTGGGTTGCGCCGCTTCAAAAAGCCCGAGGGGTGAATGGCGCTTGGATTAGGCGCAAGACTTTCTTGCCCCGCTGGCTGGCGGTAGACGGAGCCGTGCTCGACACGAGAATCTACGCCGAAGCGATTCGCTCGAGGAACTGATGGGCACGCCGACTGGAGGTTTAGATTTCATAACCGAGTCCCATTGGCTCCCACGCGGTGGCGACGACGGCGTCCTCGCCGAAGTTGCGGAACCATGCCTGCACGCGGCGGCCGATCGCGCCGGTCTCGCGCACGTGGGTGAATTCGTTCGTCTGGGGGTTGTAGGCGTAGTCCCCGGCCCAAACGCGGTGGTTCGCGGCGAGGTCCGCAATCGCTTCGACGATCATGTTCGCCTCTTCGTCGGTGGTCGTCGGGTGCAGCGACAGGCGCACCCAACCCGGTTTGTCGGTCTTGATCCCGCGGTTGATCCGCTCGGTGATGGCCTTCGATCTTTCCCGCGTGACGTGCAGCAGGTAATGCCCGTAGGTGCCGGCGCACGAGCAGCCGCCCCGCGTCTGGATGCCGTGGCGATCGTTGAGCAGCCGCACCGCGAGATTGTAGTGCAGCCCTTCGATATAGAATGAGATCACGCCGAGCCGATCCTTGTGGTGATCGGCGAGGATGTGCAGGCCGGGGATCGCCTTGAGCCTGTCCCACACGAGATCGATCAACTCCTTTTCGCGGCGGCGGATGTTTTCCACGCCCATCGCTTCCTTGAGCAGGACGCACAACGCGATGCGGATCGCCTGCGTGAAGCCAGGCGTGCCGCCGTCCTCGCGGGCCTCGATGTCGTCGAAGTATTTGTGCTCGCCCCACGGGTTCGTCCAATCGACGGTGCCGCCACCGGGGTTGTCGGGCACCCGGTTGTGGTAAAGCTGCTTGTTGAAGACGAGCACGCCGCTCGTGCCGGGGCCGCCGAGAAACTTGTGCGGCGAAAAATAAATCGCATCGAGCGACGCGTCGGGCTGCGCGGCCGGGTGCATGTCGATCGCGATGTAGGGAGCGCTGCAGGCGAAATCGACGAAGCACCAGCCGCCGGCGCGGTGCAGCAGGCGGGCGATGCCGTGATAGGGCGTGAACACACCGGTGACGTTGGAGCAACTCGTCACCGCGGCGATCTTCACCTTGCGATCGCGGTATTCGGCGAGGAGCTTCTCGAGGTGAGGGAGGCTGACCAGGCCGTCGGCGTCGGCGTCGATTACGCGCACCTCCGCCACGCTCTCGATCCACGAGGTCTGATTGGAGTGATGCTCCATGTGCGTGACGAACACGATGGGCCGATCGGCCCCGGGCAGCGTGACGCGATCGCGGTATTTCTCGTGTACGCGCAGGCCGAGGATGCGCTGAAATTTATTCACGACGCCCGTCATGCCTGAGCCGTAGCAGATGATGGCATCGTCAGGCGACGCGTTCACGTGGCGTTTGATGTGGTGAAGCGCCTCGTGATACGCGCGCGTCATCGTGGTGCCGGTGACGGTGGTTTCGGTGTGCGTGTTGCCCACGAACGGCGCGATTTCCTCGCTCATCATCTTTTCGATCGGGCCGAACATGCGTCCGCTGGCCGTCCAGTCCGCGTACACGATCCGCTGCCGCCCGAAGGGCGACTCGAAATCCTGATCGATTCCGATGATATTTGCCCGGAATGGGGAAAAATAATCCTTGAGGCTCATGACACTGCTGGAGGGGTAAGACGATGCTGCAACGGGAGCTGGAGAGTTGGCAACTCCGTCAATCGCGGACGAAGTCGGGGCGACATTTTACGTCTCAATTTTGGGTTGTCAACGAACTGGCGCAGTGCTTAAAACCGGCTCACCCCACGCTTCGTATGAGCACTGCGACGGCGAATTTTTCAGGCGTTTGCCCACGATTCGAATCGCAATTGGTTTTGCCCTCCCTCCCTTGTGCCCCGTGAGCGAGCGATCGGGGTTTCTGATCCGCAAATCAACCACGCCGCAAGAGTTTACAACGACGTCTTCGAGTTGCTCCCGAGCGAGGCGAACCCGTCGCCGATGGTGCGGATCAACCGGATGAATCCGTCGCCGGGTTTTAGCTCTATGCGAAGCTCGAATGGATGAATCCGTTCGGTTCGGTGAAAGATCGCGCGGCATGGGAGATGTTGCGCGACCTCGAGGCCCGCGGCGAGGTCGGCAACGGCCGCGGCATCGTTGAACCCACCTCGGGCAACACCGGCATCAGCCTCGCGGCGATGGCGCGCGCGCGGGGCTATCACGCAAGGGCGGTCGTCCCGAACAAAGTCCCGCTCGAAAAAAAGGTTCTCCTCAAGATCGCCGGCGCCGATCTCGTGGTGGTGAACGACGCACTTTGCCCGGCGCCCGGGCTCGGCGAGGGCTCGATCAACCTCGCGAAGACGTATGCCAAGGCGCAGGCGGACAAATACACGATGCCGAACCAATATGAGAACGAGCAGAACGTGCGCGCGCACGAGCGCACCACGGGGCCGGAAATCTGGCGGCAGACGGAGGGCGCGATCACGCACCTGTTCGTTTCGCTCGGCACCTGCGGCACGGTGACGGGCACCGGCGGATTTTTGAAAAGGAAGAATCCCGCGATCAAAGTCGTCGCCGTGCAGCCGACGGAGGGCCACGACGTGCCGGGGCTGCGCAACGTCAGCCAGCTCGCGGTTTCCCGACTCTTCGATCGCTCGCTCATCGACGACACGCTCGAGATCGATTTCAAGCTCGCCTACACCCGGGCGATCGAGCTCGGCCAGACGGAAGGCTTGCTCGCCGGCCCGAGCAGCGGGTTGATTTTCGAGGGCGCCCGCCGAATCATCGAGCGCGATCGCGACGGACTCGGCGTGATGATTTTCCCGGACAACATATTCAAATATACGTCGAATATGATGAAACACATTCCAGGTCTCGCCACCGGGAACGAGCCCTGACCAACAAGGAGCCTCCCATGACCACCTCCACGACCGCCGCCCCTCAAACCAAAGAAGGCGCGCATCTGACTGATTATGTTCATCCCGAAGTGCTCGTCTCGACCGACTGGGTGAAGGAAAATCTCGGCCAGCCGGGCATCAAACTCGTCGAGCTCGACGTCGACACCAAGGCCTACGAAGCCGGCCACATTCCGGGCGCCGTCGGCTTCAACTGGCAGACGCAGACGCAGGACGTCGTCCGCCGCGACATCATCAACAAAGATCAATTCGAAAAACTCGCCGGCGGCGCCGAAATCTCGCCCTCCGACACGGTGGTGCTCTACGGTGACAATAACAACTGGTTCGCCGCCTACGGTTTTTGGCTTTTCAAGATCTACGGCCACCAGGACGTGCCGCTGATGAATGGCGGTCGCGTGAAATGGCTGAACGAAAAAGACAAGCCGCTCACGGCCGATCCGACGCCGGTCACGCCCGTCCAGTATATGGCAAAGGATCCGGACCTGAGCTTGCGGGCCTTTCTCCCGCAGGTCTTCGAGGCCTCGAAGGGCGGCAAGCTGAACCTGATCGATGTGCGCAGCCCCGACGAATTCACCGGCAAGATCATCGCGCCTCCGGGCATGAACGAGACGGCGCAGCGTGGCGGCCACATTCCCGGCGCCAAGAGCGTGCCGTGGAGCCAGGCCGTGAACCCCGATGCGACGTTCAAGTCCGCGGCCGACTTGCGCGCACTCTATTTCGAACAGAAAGGCGTCGATCCGAAGAAGGATACGATTGCCTACTGCCGGATCGGCGAACGGTCGAGTCACACGTGGTTTGTGCTGAAGTATCTCCTCGGCTTGAACAACGTGAAAAACTACGACGGCAGCTGGACGGAATATGGCAACCTCATCGGCGCGCCAATCGAGAAGCCGTGACGCGCGGCGGGGTGCCGGAAGTTTGGCCAAGTTCCGCGGGGCGGGTCGAAGACCCGCCCTTTTTTCTCCTCCTGCCAGTACCAAGGAGCCGACCGTCCCCTGCGGCGGAAAATCCGGTTTCCTTTCCGTGGCGGTTGCATCCTGCCGCGGCGCGATCAACTTGGCCGCCATGTGCGGACGCTACGTTCTGAAGCGAAAAGATCTCGAGGCGCTGTTGCAGGAACTCGGCGTGAAGGATCCCCGCGAGTTCGCCAGCCGCTACAACATCGCACCGGGCACCGTCATCCCGGCGATCCGGGCGACGGCGGAGGCCGGCCGGGAGGCGGTCGGGTTGCAGTGGGGGCTGGTGCCATGGTGGTCGAAAGACGCCGCGGGCGGCGCCCGGCTCGCCAACGCCCGGGCCGAGGGCATCGCCAGGAAGCCGTCGTTTCGCGAGGCGTTGCGCAAGCGCCGCTGTGTCGTGCCGGCGAGCGGGTTCTACGAATGGCAGACGGTCGGGCGCGCCAAACAGCCGTGGTATTTTCACCTCCGGGAGGAGCGGCCGTTTGTTTTCGCCGCGCTGTGGGAAAGCTGGCGGAGCCCGGACGGCGTGGGGCTCGAAACGTGTTCGCTCATCACGACGACGCCCAACGAACTCATCCGGCCGATCCATGTTCGCATGCCGGTGATTCTGCCGGCAGGGGCCGTCGACCTGTGGCTTGATCGGACGGTCACGGGACCGGAAAAACTCGAGCCTCTGCTGATCCCGTTCGCGGCGGACGCCATGGTCGCGACCCCGGTTTCGACCCGGGTCAACAGCGTGCGCAACGAGGGGCCCGAGTGCCTCGAGCCCGCGACTCCGCTCCGCGACCGCGACGACGGACCGCAGTTGTCGCTCGGGCTGGGTTAGGG
>JACQWL010000245.1 GCA_016209255.1 Verrucomicrobiota bacterium | reverse complement strand
TCGTCGGCCAAGCGTGAAAACCAACCAGAGTGTGAAAAATGCGGGCTAGACCCTGCCCGATACCGGTCGCCTGAACCGGCTGGTTTGACCCGCGGCAAGAACTCGTGCGGCGCGAATCGACCGGCGGCAGCCTAATCCTACAGCTTTCCGATGATTCAAAAAATCCTCATCGCCAACCGCGGTGAAATCGCCCTTCGCATCGTACGCGCCTGCCGCGAGCTGGGCATCAAGACCCTCGCTGTCTACTCGGAGGCGGACGTCCAATCGCTCCATGTTCAGCTCGCTGACGAGGCCATCTGCATCGGCGGCCCCAAAAGTGCCGATAGCTACTTGAGGGCCGACCGGATTATCAGCGCCGCGGAAATCGCGGATGTCGATGCCATCCACCCCGGCTACGGCTTTCTTTCGGAAAACGCCAAATTCGCCGAACAATGCGAATCCTGTAACATCAAGTTCATCGGGCCAAAGTCCAAGTCGATCAAGATGATGGGTGACAAGTCGGTCGCCAAGGACACGGTCAGAAAAGCAGGTGTTCCCATCGTGCCCGGCTCCGAGGGCCCCGTTGAGACCGAAGCCGATGCGGTCAAGATCGGGCGCAAGATAGGTTATCCGGTCATAGTCAAAGCGGTGGCAGGGGGCGGTGGTCGCGGCATGCGAATCGCGCACAACGATGTCTCGTTCGCCAAGGAATTCCACGTCGCCAGGAGTGAAGCGGAGAAGGCCTTCGGCAACGGCGCGGTTTATATCGAAAAGTACATCGAGAAACCGCGCCACATCGAATTCCAGATTCTCGCCGACAGCCACGGCAAGACCCTGCACTTGGGCGAGCGCGATTGCTCCGTCCAGCGCCGGCACCAGAAACTCATCGAAGAGTCGCCCTCTCCGTTCCTGACGTCCGACCTCCGAAAGAAAATGGGCAAAGCCGCGATCAAGGCGGCGGAGGCGGCCGAGTATGAGAATGCCGGCACGATCGAGTTCGTCGTCGATGCGAAGGGAAACTTCTTCTTCATCGAGATGAACACGCGCATCCAGGTGGAGCATCCCGTGACCGAGGAGGTGACAGGCATCGACCTGATCAAGCAGCAGATCCGCGTGGCCAACGGCGAGAAGCTCGATTTCGATCAAGGCGACATCAAGTTCGAGAAACACGCGATCGAGTGCCGCATCAATGCCGAGGATCCGGCGCGCAATTTCGCGCCTTCGCCGGGAACCATCGGGCTGTATTATGCGCCCGGCGGGCACGGCGTCCGGGTCGATTCGCACGCCTACAGCGGGTACACCATCCCGCCCTACTACGATTCGTTGATCGGCAAGCTCATCTGCTTCGGCTCGACGCGCAAGATCGCCCTCGAACGGGCCTACCGCGCCCTGAGCGAGTACTTGATCCGGGGCATCAAGACGACGATTCCGCTACACCGCGCAATCATGGCGGACCCGGTTTTCATCGAGGGCAAGGCCACGACGGCCTACATGGAAGACTTCCTCGGCCGCACCGCTCCCGACCTGTTTGCCTGAGCCGGGGCGATTCGGCAAGGGCGGCTCACGGCTTGCCCGGCTCAGCCGTAACGATTCAGTCGCGATGTAGGGGCGTCGCTTGCCGACGCCGGTCATACGAGGTGAAAACGGGCGTCGGCACGCGACGCCCCTACACTCACCAATTAGTTTGGACGTTCATCAGGTAAACGGGGTTCTACTGCATGGATACGGCTCAGGCGAGTCGCGTTTCACCTCCAGCCAACCGAATCGCCCCGATCTCACGCAAAGACCGTGCGCTCGAGAAACCAGTAAAGCCCGGCCAGCGCCACCACGACCGACAAGGTCGGTACCCCGCGGCGCAGAAACAGCTCGTCCCTGCGCAACCGCCAGACGATCGGCAGCACCGCGGCCGCAATTGCAATCTGCCCAATCTCCACGCCGAGGTTGAAGGTGAACAGCGGCATCGCGACGCCCTGCCCGCCCCGGCCCACCCCGAGCTCGCGCAACACGCTGGCGAACCCAAAGCCGTGGATCAGCCCAAAGATAAACGTGAGCGCCCAGCGCCCGCGCGGCTCCGCCCCACGGCACGCGAGATTCTCCGCCCCAACGAACACAATCGAAGCCGCGATTGCCGGCTCCACGAAGCGGCTCGGCAGGTTGACGATGTCAAGCGTTGCCAGCGCCAGCGTCAGCGAATGCGCCAGCGTAAAGCAGGTGATGATTCCGACGCTGGAGCGAAAACTGCGACACACCACGAGCAGCGCGAACAGGAACAGCAGGTGGTCGAAACCCATCCAGATGTGTCCGATCCCGAGTTTCACGAAACCGAAGAATGCCGGCGGCGCGGATTCAGCCGCCGCGCCCACCGTGTCGCCGGCGGCGCCCCCGGCGGCCGCTTCGACGTCCAGCGCGTTGTCCTTCGCGCTGAGCAGCTTCCTCGCCATGATTGCACCGCGCTCATCCACGATGATCACGAACTCGCGGTGCCCCAATGGCAGCAGGCCCAGCTTCAGCGCCCGCAGCGTGAATCCCCCGGCTGGCCGGGGGTAAACCAGGTGGAAATTCAACGCATCCCCCGCCGCGAGCTCCACGCGGCTTTCGCGCGGGACGAGGACCGCGCCGCCTGCCCGCAGCTCCCATAGTTGCGACGCCACGGTGGCGAGCTGTTCGTGCGCTGCTTCGAACTCCTTCTGCGTCCAGTTGCCCGAAGTGCGCGCCGACGACGACAGCAACTGTTCCGCATCCGCGGGCGCAAACCCCGTCGACAATTCGAACACATCGCCCCGCATCTGTCCTTGCGCCGTACTGATGCCCGGGTCGTGCGCCCGCGCCCCGATCCCGGCGCCGATGAGGACGACGAAATAGAGCGCAAATTTTGTGGCGCGGCGGGTGAACGGCACCGGACCAACGCAGTCAAGAAGGCCGCCGCTGCCAATCGAAAACGTCGCCTTTGGACCGATCCGCGCAAGCCGGGTGGAGCAGCCGACGTGAGGAGGCTGCCGTGCGGTGAATCGCCAATCCCAGCCTCGTTACCTCGGCTGCTACTTCGAATCACGACGGCACAAAGCAAACCTGTCTTGTGGTCGGACCTGCATGGTTTCGAATACCCGCGAGCGCCCCGAATGCCAACAAGGGGAATGATGCGAGCGAAAGGAGCGCACCGGCTCGGAATATCGCTGGCGCCCTTGCGGGCGGACAAGACACTATTCCTCCGCCTGCCCGGCACACGCATGCCCGCTCCCACTTTTTTTTGGCCCCCGCCCGATCCCGCCAATGATCTCGGCCTCGTCGCGCTCGATCGCGACCTCTCGCCGGACCGGCTCGTCTCCGCCTACCGACACGGGATTTTCCCCTGGCCCGATGCCATGCTCGCCGATGCGATACCCTGGGTGTCGCCAGCGCGGCGTGCGATCCTCGAGTTCGACGCCCTCCACCTGCCGCGCAATCTCCTGCGCTCGCAGCGGGCGCTCGCCACCCTGCGGTTCACCACCGACACGGCATTCGAGGCCGTCATTCAGGCCTGCGCCGCCGCGCCGCGTCCCGGCCAGCGCGGCACGTGGATTACGCCCGCCATGATCGCGGCCTACACGGCGCTGCATCGGCGCGGACAGGCCCACAGCGTCGAGGCATGGGACGGCGACATCCTCGTCGGCGGACTTTACGGCGTGACCGCCGGCGGCGTGTTCACCGGCGAGAGCATGTTTCATCGGATCGATGACGTCTCAAAATTATGCGTCCTGCACCTCATCGGACACCTCCGGGCCCGGGGCGCGACGTGGATCGACATCCAGCAGCTCACGCGGCACTTCGCGCTGCTCGGGGCGCGCGAGATCACCCGCGGGCAATTCCTCGCCCGCCTCGCCGCCGAGCAGCGTGCCGCGAGGGTGCTGTTTCCGTAGCACCGGGTATTTCATCCTCCCAATGGTCCGTGCTGTGGGAGCGGCAATGCGTCGCGATGGATTTGGGTGGTTCATTCGTGCTCTTAATCGTGCTCTTGCTCGTGCTCGAACGGTGCGATTACGAGCACGATTACGAGCAAGAGCACGAGGGATTCTTCGGCTCAGCCCCCGGCTGCCCGAAACGGCCGCGATAGAACGACGTCGCTCCACTCGCCCATCACGCGGGCATTGATCACCCAATCCGGGGTCAGGGCTTCGAACCTGGTGCGGACCTGGGCGTTTTCGCCGGCCAGAATCCCACTGAGCACGAGCGTGCCACCGGAGGCGACCGCCGCGACCAACTCGCCCGCGAAACGCATCAATACATCCGCCTGAATGTTCGCGAGCAGCACATCGGCCTGCCGGCCAGCCAGGCCGCCAACCAAATCGCCCACAAAAAAGTGCACGCGGCCGGCGAGCCCGTTGATCGCCGCGTTCTCCTCGCTCACCCGCACCGCCTCGGGATCGTTGTCAAAGCCGGTAACATCGGGAAAACCGAGCAAGGCCGCCGACAACGCGAGAATGCCCGAGCCGCACCCCGCGTCGACCACGCGCGCCTGACGGCGCGCTGGTTTTAGGTTTAAGGATTCAGGTTTAAGAATGGGAACTCTGAGTTTGGAATTTGAAGTTTGGGGTTTGGAGTTTGATGAACTACCGGCTCCGAACTCCAAACCCTGAACTCCGAGCTCGTCCGCCAGCGCGACCAGGCGCTCGCAGCAAAGCCGGGTCGTCTCGTGGTTGCCCGTGCCAAAGGCCAGCCCCGGATCGAGCCACAACGCGGCATCGCCCGGCGGCAGCGAGAACGTCTCCCGCTCCCAGAGCGGCACCCAGTGCAGCCGGCCGAACTGCCAGGCATGAAAATGCGCCTTGTAGCTGTCGCGCCAGTCGGCGTCGGCCAGCGTGCGGCAGATGGGCTCGGAGAGCGGCTGCACCCCGGCCGCCGCCAGCAGCGGTCCGATTTCGCCCCATTGTACGCGGGCCGAGGTCTCATCCGCACAGATGCCCGCAACCCAGGCCCGCTGCACGATCGCGTTCTCGAACACGCTCCAGTTTTCGAACGAATGCCTGAGCAGGATGTCGTCCGCTGCGTTGGCCGAGACGGCGGGAATCTCGGCTTTGATTTCAAACAGGGCCACGCGGAAGACCGTCCGCCGTCACGCGCGCCGCGGCAATGCGAATTCGCTCTTTCCCAAGTTGCACCGGGGCGCTCGCACCCCGGGCCGGCTCGGGCCGCCCCGCCAGCTTCGCTCGTTGCGCCGCGACGCACGCTTCGAGCGGCAGCAGCCCCTGCAACGCGCACCAGAGCCGCGGCAGTCGCTTCGGTCTCATTTCACCGCCTCCGGGCCCGCAGCGGCGCCAAGGCCGGCATCCTGCGCGGCCCAGTCGACATTGCGCGTGAAGTACATCACCGCGGCCAGCGCCGCAAAGAGCGCACCGGTGCCGGCGAGCATCTCGAAAAGAAAGAACGCGGTAAAGACGAGCGCCAGCACGAGCACGCCGTGCTTCAGCGAACGCTCCACCATCCGGTACGAATCGAATACGTCGTCGGGCGGCGTGACGCGGGCGACCTGGGCGGCGATACCCAGTGCATGCGCCCGATTATCCCGACGCTCCTGCTTGAGGCCGTTCACCAGGTGCAACGGCACCTGGAGCAGGAGCACCAGCCCGGCGATGAACAGCAGTTTGAGGGTGACGGCATTTCGGCGCCCGGCTTTTTGACCTGCGGGCAGAACGGGTGGTGGCGATTGCATGAGGCCCCCATCATGCCCCACCGGCGTGAACCGGAGATGAAGTCACCGTGAATTCGGCGTGAAAACCGGCAGCGACAACACGGCGCACGCACCACCCTCGGCGCGGTTGGTGAGCGCCACCTCTCCGCGATGCAGCCGCGCGATCTCCCGCACGATGCTGAGCCCCAGCCCGCTGCTTTTTCGTCCGGTGTCCGGACGGGGCAGCGAATAGAATCGATCGAAAATCTTGTCGAGGGCGTAGTCCGGCACGCCCGATCCGCTGTCCGCGACGGTGATCACGGCGCGTGCGCCCTCGACGCGCAACGCCAGCACCACCGCGCCCCCGGGCGGCGTGAAGTCGAGCGCATTTTGCACGAGATTGCTCATCGACTGCACAAGGAGAAACTTTTCTCCGCGCACGTGCAGCACCGCCGGCGCTTCAAGGGAAATCCGGATTCGCCGCGCCGTCGCCGCCGCCAGCGCCGCGTCGTGCACCTCGCGCAGAGCCCCGGCGAGATCCACCTCGATGATCGCAGAGCCGGCCCGCCGCGATTCCAGCGCCGCCAGGTCGAGCAGCCGGTCGACGATGAGCTGCAGCCGGTCGGACTCGGCGCGCAGGTTGGCGATGAACCGTCCGCGATCCGGTTCGGGCGGGTTCTCGGCCAGCAGTTCCGCCGCCCCGCGAATCGACGAAAGCGGGGCCTTGAACTCGTGCGCGAGCGCCTGCGTGTAACGTTCCACGTAGGCTTTTCCCTCCAGCGCGGCGCGCATCTCCTCAAACGCCCGCCCCAAGGCCGCCACCTCGTGCGCCCGCGACGCCGGGGGCGACACCGGCCGGCCGTCCCGCACCGCGAGCGCATACTCCGTGAGCCGCTCGAGCGAATGCGTCAGCCGCGTCGAAATCCACCAGCCCGCCGCCACCATCACGGCCGCAATGGAACCCAGCGACCAAAGAAGCGCCGCCCGCGCCTCGCTCACCCCTCTGGTCACGGTCGCCAGCGGCCGACCGACGCCCACCCAGCCCACCAGCTCGCGGTCGCGCCGCACCGGCGTCGCGACGCGCAACTCGCCGTCCACCTCGGCGACATTCGACACCGTGTAGTTTTCCGACGCCACGCGACCGCCCCCGCGCATCGGCCAGTCGTAGATTTTCCCGACGTCGCGGCTGTGCGCCGAATCGAAGAAGACGCGACCGGCGGGATCGCAGGCGAACACCCGCAGGAGATCCGCGTTGGGCGGGAGCGTCGCGAGCTTCTTCGGCCACCCGTCATCGCCGGGCATGTCCTGCGCGACGAACACCCCGAGAAACGCCGCGGTGTCGCCGAGTGTCCGCCGCATCGACTCGACATAGCGCAGCCGGACATCGCGCATGACCAGCGCCATCATCGCGGCGAAACCCACCGCCGATGCCGTGACATAAACGCCAAAGATCGCGGTGCGGATCTTCACGGTTCGATGTCACTGCGCCGCGCGCAACGAATAGCCCAGCCCGCGGTGCGTCTGGATCGGATCGCCGTCAGGGGCGATCGTGCGGAGCTTGGCCCGGAGGGTCTTGATGTGGGCGTCGACCGTGCGGTCGAGACTGGCCCCCGGATCTTCCCACGCCGTCTGCATCAACTGGTCGCGGGAGAACACCCGTCCCGGATTCGCCGCCAGCGCCTTCAGCAGGCGAAACTCGTAGCGCGTGAGTTGCAGCACCGTGCCGCGATAGCGAATCGCGCACCGCTCGTCATCGACCACCAACGCCGCGCCGCGCCCTGGCGGTTTGTCATCTAATGGATGACAAACCGCCGGCCCGCGCGCGCTCGCGGCCGCGGTTCGATCGGCGCGGCGCAAGACGGCCTTCACCCGCGCCGTGAGCTCGCGCGGGCTGAACGGTTTCGCGAGGTAGTCGTCGCCACCGAGTTCGAGCCCCAGCACCCGATCGAGCTCCGTGTTGCGGGCGGTCAGGAAAATCACCGGCACCGCGGACGTGGCGCGGATCTGTTTGCAGAGGTCGAAGCCGCTGCCGTCCGGCAGTCCCACGTCGAGCACCACCAGGGCGAACGACTTCGCGGTGAGCGCGGCCAGACCGGCGCGGCCAGTCGCGCACCATTCCGGCGCGAAGCCTTCCGTCTTCAGCGCATAGAGCAGCGTGTCCGCGATCGCGGGCTCGTCTTCGACGATGAGGATGGGCGGCCGCTCGTCCATGGGCGGTTACGGGGCGCGCTCGCTCAAACGCGCAATCACCGCCGGCAGCAGCGCGTGCTCGGCGGCATGGATTTTCTCGGTCAGCGACTCGAGCGTGTCGTCCTTCTCGACCCGCACCGCGGCCTGATCGATGATCGGCCCGCCGTCCACGTCGAGGGTCACGCCATGCACCGTGCAACCGGTGATCTTCACTCCGCGTCGGAACGCTTGGCCGATGCCATCGAGCCCCGGGAAACTCGGGAGCAGGCTCGGGTGGAGGTTGATGATCTTGCCCTCGAAACGGGCGAGAAACGGCAGTTTCAGCACGCGCATGAAGCCGGCGAGCACGATAAGATCGGGTCGGCACGCGGTGATCGTCGCGATGTAGTGCTGCTCGGCCTCGCCATCGAGCTTCGTTTTGTAGGGCGCCGCATCGAGAAAAGCCGCCGGGACCCCGAAGCGCGGGCCGAGGGCGAGAATGCCGGCATCCGCCCGGTCCGAAAAAATCTGCACGACCTGCCCGCGGCCCAGCCGTCCCTCCTGCTGGGCCTGAAGAATCGCCTCGGCGTTCGAGCCGCGGCCGGAACCGAGAATGACGATGCGCATGGGAAACTACGAACGATCAAGGTCGAGGATGCGAACACTCCGCTCGGCATGATCGATTCTAAATGTGATCAGCCACCCGCGCACTGCCCGCAGGTAACGTGTCCGCCCATCCGGCCCGACCCAACGCGGCAAACCAGTCGTAAATGGGTGCTCGGCCACGGTCTGAAACGCCGCCAACGCATGCGGTTGATCATCGGCGGGCAATTCGATCAGCTTGCGGGAAGCCTCGTTCCCAACAAAGAGGTCAAACGGGCTCATGACGCCCGACGGGCGGCTTGGTTTTTCGCAACCAATTCTCTCAACTGCTCCAGCGTGACGTACTTGCCGGCGTCAATTTCACGCTCCGCCCGCATTACCCGCTCCCGATACTCCGGCGAGTCGATGAGTTTCTTGGCGCGGAGCAACGCGGCGAGTTCCTCACGCTCGCTCGGCGTCAACCGTTCAACATGCTCTTTTACTTCAGCAAAAGACATGACTTTTACATACGCGCGAATAACGCTGACGCAAGTTCACACTTCCCCCGCCGCCTTGATCCGCGCAATCAACTCCGTCGTCGAGAACCCCGGCAGAAACGGCATGAACTCGATCCGCGCGCCCACCGCCGCGAGCGCCGCGCGCTCGGCCGGGTCGAGCTTGGCGAGCGTGTAGTCGCCCGCCTTGCAGTAGATGTCCGGCCGCAGCGCGCGGATCTCCGCGTCGAGCCGCGGCGTGTTGAAGATGAAAACGGCATCGACGCACGCCAGCGCGCCAAGCGCGTAGGCGCGCTGCGCCTCCGTCTGCACCGGGCGCGAGGGTCCCTTGAGCGCGCGGGTGCTCGCGTCGGCGTTGAGCGCGACGAAGAGCGCGTCACCCAGGGCGCGGGCCGTTTGCAGGGAGTAGAGGTGGCCCGTGTGGAGCAGGTCGAAAATGCCGTTGGTCAACACCACGCGCCGGCCTGCGGCGCGCAGCTGCTCCCGGCGCGCGACGGCCCCGGCGAGCGAAAGCAGTTTTGGGTTGTCGAGCGTCACGGCATGGCAAGCCTCGCGCTTCGGACTGGTGTTGTCCATTCGGTTATCCCGTCCGCCGCTCCCATGAAAACCCGCCTCGCTTCCGTTCCACTCCTGCTTGCACTCGCCGCGTCTGCCTTTGCCTCCAAGGAGAAGCCCGTCATCGGCCTCTCGCTCGACACGCTGAAGGAAGAGCGCTGGCAGCGCGACCGCGACACGTTCACCGCCGAGGCGCAAAAGCTCGGCGCCACCGTGATTGTGCAATCGGCCAACAGCGACGACACGCGGCAGGTGCGCGACGTCGAGTCGCTCATCAGCCGCGGCGTCGACGTGCTCGTCATCGTGCCGCACAACGGCGGCGCGATGACGCGCGCGGTGAAGTCCGCCAACGAGGCGAAGATCCCCGTCATCGCCTACGACCGGCTGATCATGAATTGCTCGATCGATTATTATCTCACCTTCGACAATGTGAAAGTCGGCGAGGCCCAGGGCGGGTACGCCGCGGCGCGCCTGCCGAAGGATCGCAAGGCCCGCATCGTCCGCATCTACGGCGCGCCCACCGACAACAACGCGAAAATGTTCAAGCAGGGCCAGGACAACATCCTCGGGCCGCTCATCAAGTCGGGCAAAATCGACGTGATTCACGAAGACTGGGCACTGGATTGGAAGCCGGAGAACGGAAAGAAAATCATGAACGCCGCCATCACCAGGGCCGGCCGCAACATCGATGCCGTGGTCGTCTCCAACGACGGCACCGCCGGCGGCGCCATTCAAGCCCTCCTCGAGGAGGGCCTTGCCGGCCAGGTGCTCGTGACCGGCCAGGACGCCGACCTCGCCGCCTGCCAGCGCATCCTTCGCGGCACCCAGTCGATGACAGTGTACAAGCCGCTGAAAAATCTCGCCACGCTGGCCGCGCGCGTCGCGGTCGACGTCGCCCAGGGCCGCAAACCCGCCGCCGCCGCCGTGCTCGACAACGGCGTGAAGAAAGTGCCGTCGATTTTCGAAAAGGTCATCTCCGTCGACAAAGAAAACCTGACGGCGACAGTGATCGCCGACGGGTTTCACAAAGCGGAGGACCTGCGCTGAATGACCAATGACCAGTTTCCAATGACCAATGAATAAAAACCCGACTCCGGGATCCGCTCCGCAGCATTCGTCATTGGACATTGGGCATTGGTCATTGGGCCCGCCCCTCCTCGAAGCCCGCCGCCTGACGAAGCGCTTCCCCGGCGTGACCGCGCTGCGCGACGTCGCGTTCGAGCTGCGCGCGGGCGAAATCCACGCCCTGTGCGGCGAGAACGGCGCGGGCAAATCCACCCTCATCAAGCTGCTCTCCGGCATCCACCCGCACGGCAGTTACGAGGGCGAACTGCATGTCGACGGCCACCCGGTGCGCTTCGCCGGCGTCCGCGACGCGGAGGCCGCGGGCAACGCGGACATCACGCAGGAGTTCGCGCTCGTCGAGGAACTGAGTGTCGCCGAGAATATTTTTCTCGGCCGGGCGCCGCGCCGCGGCCTGCCCGCCTTCGCTCTGCGAGCTACGGCGCGGCTGCGCGGGACGGACGGGCCGAGCCGTAGGCCGGGCGAAGGCTGGCGCGTCGACTGGCTGGAGATGCACCGCCGCGCCGCCGGGCTGCTCGCGGATTTTGGCCTCGCGGTTTCCCCCGCGGCGCCCGTGCGCAAGATCGGCATCGGCCAGAAACAGCTCGTGGAAATTATCCGGGCGATGGACAAGAAAACCCGCGTGCTGGTGCTCGACGAACCCACCGCCGCGCTCACGGGGCCGGAGGTCGCCGTGCTGCTCGAGCATCTCCGCCGCCTGCGCGCGCAGGGCACGGCGTGCATCTACATTTCCCACAAGCTGGACGAGGTCTTCGCCATCGCCGATCGCATCACGGTGCTCCGCGATGGCGCGAGCATTGCGACCCTCGCCGCGCGCGAGGCCACCGTCCCGCTTGTGATCAAGCAGATGGTCGGGCGGGAGCTCGGCGACCTGTTTCCCCGTCGGTCGGGATTTACGCCCGACACGGCCGATGTCGGAGATAAAGCCCGACCTTCGGCGGAAGCGGTGCTCTCCGTTCGCCACCTCCACGTCGCCCCGGCGCCCGGGACGGAGCCGTTCCTGCGCGACATTTCGTTCGACTTGGGCGCGGGCGAGGTGCTCGGCTTCGGCGGCCTCATGGGAGCCGGTCGCACCGAGTTGGTCATGCACCTTTTCGGCGCGTGGGGCCACCGCGTGCGCGGCGACGTCACGCTGCAGGGTCAAGCTCACGCCGCGCCGACGCCGCGCGATTCGATCCGCCGCGGCCTGGTGCTCGCCACCGAAGATCGCCGCCGTTACGGCCTCGTGCTCGAGCAGAGCATCGGCTTCAACCTCTCGCTCTCGAGCCTCCGCCAGTTCCGGCGCGGCGTGAAACTCGACCTGCCCGCCGAGCAGGTTCGCAACCAGCATTTCTTCGAGTCGCTCCAGGTGAAGGCCCCCGGCCAGCACGCGCGCGCCGGCGGCCTCTCCGGCGGCAATCAGCAAAAAGTCGTGCTCGGCAAGGCGCTGATGACGGAGCCGGCGGTTGTCATGCTCGACGAGCCCACCCGGGGCATCGACGTCGGCGCCAAGCTCGAGGTTTACGAACTCATCAACCGTCTCACCGACGAGGGCAAAGCCGTCATCCTCGTCTCGAGCGAGCTGCCCGAGCTGATGGGCATGAGCGACCGGATCATCATGCTGCGCGGCGGCCAGATTGGCGGGGAGTTCACGCGGGGAGAGGCGACGCAGGAACAATTGCTCCACGCCGCACTGGCGAGCGCCGCCTGATCAAATGACCGACAATGAATGACCAATGTCTAATGTCTAATGACCAATGAAAAACAGCGACTATGACTTGGAGGAGCGCACCGCGCGTTTCGGCGAGGCGGTGATCGAGTTCTGTCTCAACCTGCCGACAAATCCAGTGACCGCCCCGATCATCAACCAGCTCGTTCGCGCCGGCACGAGCGTTGGCGCCAACTACTGCGAAGCGGATGACGCCGAGTCGAAAAAAGACTTCCGCCACAAGATTGCCCTCTGCCGCAAAGAGTCGCGCGAAACAAAATATTGGCTGCGCATGATCGCCAAAGCCGCGCCCGCGCAAAAAGCCGTCGCCCGCAAACTCTGGAGCGAAGCAAAAGAGCTTCATCTCATTTTTGTCGCCATCGTCCGCACCACCGACCGCAACCTCCGCGCCGCAGCCCAAGCCGCGACGTCCGCCTCTGACATTAGGCATTAGACATTGGTCATTAGTCATTGCTCCGACCAGCGCCCATGCATTTCCGCACCGCCATCCAATCGCTCGCGATGCCACTGGCCCTCGGTGTCATCGCCATTTACTTCGCGGTGAAGGAGCCCGCGTTCCTCGGCCCGCGCAACCTCACGCAGCTCATCGTCGAGTTCTCGATCACCGGCACGCTCGCCCTCGGGATGTTCATGATTCTGCTCACCGGGCAGATCGATCTCTCCGTCGGCAGTGGCGTGGGCCTGATCGGCGGCATCGCGGCGGTGCTCGTCTTCCAGCAAGGCTGGCCGGCTCCCGCCGCGATGGGCGGAGCGTTCGTCGCCGCGCTCGTGCTCTGGACGCTGATGGGCGCGCTCATCGTGCGGCAGCGCATCCCGTCCTTCATCATCACGCTCGGCGGGCTGCTGATTTTCAAGGGGCTCTTCTGGCTCGTCATCCAAAATTCCACCATCCCCGTGTCGCGCGGCGACGCGGAGAATCTCTACTCGCGGCTCACCACGTACTACCTGCCCGCACGGGCGGGCTTCGCGCTGGCGGCCGTGATCGTCGTTGTGCTCGCGGTGCTGGCGTGGCGCAGCCGGCAGGCTCGCGCGGCGCATAATCTGCCCGACTCGTCGAGTTCACGCGCCGCCGCCCGATGGATCGCGACCGCCGCGGCGATCGCCGGGCTCGTCGCGATGTTCAACCAGTTCCGCGGGGTGCCGCTCTCGCTCCTCGTGCTCGCGGGCACGGCGGTGGCGGTGTATTTTCTGACGCAACACACTCCGTTCGGCCGCTACCTTTACGCCATCGGCGGCAACGAGGAGGCCGCCGTCCTCTCCGGCATCGCGGTCAACCGCGTGCTCATCGGCGCCTACGCGCTCATGGGGGTGACGGTCGCGCTCACCGGCTTCATGACGACGGCCTACTCCGGCGCGGCGACGACGACGGTCGGCGATCTGATGGAACTCGACGCGATTGCCGCCTGCGTGATCGGCGGCACGGCGCTGAAAGGCGGACGCGGCTCGGTGGGCGGCGTGATTTTTGGCGCGCTCATCATGACCGCGCTGCTCAACGGCATGACGCTCCTCGCCGTCGCGCCCGAGAGCAAATTCATCGCCCGCGGCGTCGTGCTCACCCTGGCGGTGTGGATGGACGTCGTTTTTGGCCGGGCCAAAAACTAAAGATTAGCTTTCCGCGCTGCGCGGAAAGCTCTCAAAAGAACTTCTTCGCCTTCTCGAAAAAGCTCTTCGAGGTCGGCTCGTCGGCGTCGCCGCTCACCCGCCCAAATTCCTCCAGGATCTTCCGCTGTTCGCTGGTGAGCGACTGCGGCACCTCGACGTGCACGCGCACGAGCTGGTCCCCGTGATGCCCGCCGCGCAGGCTCGGCATGCCCTTGCCCCGGAGCCGGAACGTCGTGCCGCTCTGCGTCGCCGCCGGGATCCGGAGCGAGGCTTTGCCGAAGAGTGTCGGCAGCTCGATGTTGCCGCCGAGCGTCGCGAGCGTGAACTTGATCGGAATTTCGCAGAACAAATCCTCCCCCTGCCGCTCGAACAGCTCGTGCTCTTTCACCGCAAGCACAATGTAAAGGTCGCCCGCGTTGCCGCCGGCGAGTCCGGCCTCGCCGTTGCCCGATGACCGCAGGCGGGAGCCCGTGTCGACGCCGGCCGGAATCCGCACGTTGAGCTTGGTGTTCTTCGCCACGCGGCCTTCGCCGCGGCAGGCGGTGCACGGCTTTTCCACCCTGGTGCCCGCGCCGCCGCAACTCGGGCAGGTCTGGGTGAACGTGATGATTCCGCCCGAGCGCCGAATCTGGCCCGCCCCACGGCACGTCGGACAGCTCACGCGCCGCGAACCCGGTTCGGCCCCGGAACCGTCGCAGCGTTCACAACTCATGTTCTTGCGGAACGAGATTTCCTTCTCCACGCCCCGCGCGGCATCCTCGAGGGTGATTTCCAAATCGTAGCGCAGATCGGCGCCATCCCGCCCCTCGTCGCGCCCGCGCCCGCCGCCGAACATCTCGTCGAAAATCCCCCCGCCACCCGTGCCCTGCTGGCCAAATACATCGCGGAAAATATCGAAGGGATCGTGGAACCCGCCGCCGCCCATGCCACCCGGCCCCCGCGGGCCCGCCCCGGCGCCTTCGAACGCCGCCGGCCCGTAGCGATCGTAGGCCGCGCGCTTCTCCGCGTCGGTCAGCACCTCGTAGGCATGGGAAACCTTCTTGAACATCTCCTCGGCCTCCTTGTTGCCGGGATTCTTGTCCGGGTGAAACTGTACGGCTTTCTTGCGGTAGGCTTTCTTCAGCTCTTCCGGCGTGGCGTTCTTCGTGACGCCGAGCAGTTCGTAATAATCGTCCTTGGCCATGTCTTCGGTAGGTCAGGAAAAGTTGGCCGGCTGGTTACTTGCCGACGGGTTTCGCCGGTCCGCTCGACACCACCACTGACGCGGGCCGCAACAGCCGGCCATTGAGCGAATACCCGGTGCGTATGACCGTGAGGACGTGCTCTTCCTTCACGTCGGCGCTTGGCTGGTGCGAGATCGCCTCATGCTGGTGCGGATCGAATGGCTGGCCCACCGGAACGATCTCCTTCAACCCGTGACTGGCGAGCGCCGACTTGAGCTGCGCCAGCACCATTTCGACGCCGCCAACGAGCGATTTCACGTCAACCTCCGACTGCTTCGCCGCGGCAAGCGCCAGGGCGAGATTATCGAGCACCGGGAAGATGTCCTCAAACACACGACCGGTGACCGTCGCGCGCAGTTCATCCCTCTCCCGCACCGAACGCCGCCGGAAGTTCTCGAGGTCAGCCATGGCGCGCATGAAGCGATCGAAGTTGGCCGCGGCCTCGGCCTTCGCCGCAGCCAGCTGCACGGTGAGATCAGGCTGCCCCACCGCTCCCGCCTGGGCGGCAGCGTCCGGCACGGGCGCTTTGTCCCCGCCCACCGGGACAAGGTCGGCGATGTCCTTGCGGGACGCGTTGGCGGTCGCCGCGGTTGAGTTGGTCACAGGATCGTTGTTGTCAGGCTCGGGCATGGATGCAAAAGAACGCCGACTAAACTACGGCTTTCCCGTTTCTTCAAGTTTCTCCCAAAATCATTCGCGTGGCGGGGAACCGGGCCAGGGAGACGGCCGGCGGCGCAAGACTTTGCGCCACCGCCGCTCGCGAACGGCCCGCCGGCACCGTCGTCAGCCCACGAAATCCTCGGTCAGCAACAGGATTGTCATCACCTCCGCCGAAAACGTGAACGCCCCGGCGTAAGGCACCAGCACGTTGCACCCCCGCCTGAGCTTCTGTCCGAACGGTGAACGCGTGCCGGTGCCCTCGGGCGCCGCCCGGACCGCGCCGCTGACCACGCTCAGCAGCCGCGGCTGCTCGCCGCCGCGCAGGTGGACGCGCTCGCCCGCCCCGAGCACGACCCGGCGAATGCGAAACTCCGCGCAGTCGGCAATCACCCCCGACGTCGGCGCAGCCCGCAAGGGTGCCGGCTCGAAAGCCGTCCAATCGATCGAGCGCAGCGATTCCGGGACATGGAGCTGACGCGCCAACCCGTCGAGCCCGACGCGGCCCCAATCGTAGACGCGATACGTCGTGTCGGAGTTCTGCTGGATTTCCAGGATGAGATTGCCCGCATCGATCGCGTGAACCTGGCCGCTGGGCACGAGAATCGAGTCGCCGGCGGCGACGCGAAACCGATGCACGCATTGCTCGACCGTGTGGTCGGCGATGGCTTGTTCGAATTGCGCCCGCGTGACTCCGCGCTTCAGCCCGACAATCAACTCTGCGTCGGGCGTGGTCTCGGCAATGTACCAGTTCTCCGTTTTCGGTTCGCCGCCAAGTTCGGCGGCGACCGCCGCCGGAGGGTGCACCTGCAGGCTGAGCCGCTCGCGACAATCCAGCCACTTCACCAGGATGGGGAACGGTTTTCCGGCCAGCCAGGCCGGGCCCATGACGTCGGCACGGTGCCGGGCGAGCAGGCTGGCAAGCGACTGGCCGTTGAACGCGCCGCCTTCGACGATCGACTGGGCTTCGGGGCGATCCACGATTTCCCAACTTTCGCCAATCGGTTCTCCCGGCGGCAGGGTGCGACCCAGAGCGGACTCGAGGGCCCGCCCGCCCCAGACCCGTTCCTGATAGAGCGGTTGAAAACGGAGGAGTTCGCGCATGAACGGTTTGACGAGAATTTTGTGAAAAGAGCGCGGGGGTGTTTACATTTGACCCCCCACGTTGTTAGCGTGGAATCCGCACCGATTCCCCAGCTGGTTCACACAAATGTCCAAGTCAGAGACTTCAAACCCAAACGGCGGACCATCTTTCCAAGCGCCGCGTCATCGGCCGAACTGGCTTGCCGCCCTCGTGTGCTTTGCGGTCGGAACGTTCCTCGCCGTCGCGCTGATCGACTACGAACCCGTGCAGGTGGGCCTGCCGTTCCGGTCGACGGCGGTTGGCGGCAAGAACCTGATGGGCTGGCTCGGCGCCGATGCCTCATGGGTCTTGTTGTATGCGATCGGCATCAGCGCCTGGCTCGTGCCCATCTTTCTTATTTGGATGCTGTTTGTTTCGGTGCGTAATTCGAAGCACCTCACCGGCACGCGCACCGTCGCGATGGTCGTCGCCACGGTTGCCTTTGCGGCACTCGCCGCCATGTTCAAGGACGCGAAGTGGGCCAGCGATTATTTTCCCCACGGCCATGGCGGGCTCGTCGGCGTCATCCTCTACCACCGTCTGCTGGCCGATGCGCTCGGGCCCTTCGGTTCCGGCCTGCTGCTCGGCACGGTGTATTGCGCCGCCCTGCTGTTCATCTTCACGAAGGACATCGGCGCGGAAGTCGAGAAGATGGTCATGAACTTCGGGGCCTGGCGGGCGGAACGCGCCAAGCGCAAGGCCGATCTCGCCGAACAGCGGCGCAAGGAGAAGGAAGCGCGGGCGAAACAAAAGACCGCCGCCGTCGCGGTCGCGGCAAGCAGCCCATCGCCGGCACCATCGCCATCGCCGGCGCCGGCGCCGCTGCCCGCGCCCATCGGACCGTCGGGCAAGAAATCGTTTGTTCCGAAATCCACGGAAGATCCGCTGGCCAGGCCGCCGAGCCCGCGCTCGCTTGAACCGGTGGCACTGGAACTTCCGAAGCCGGTCAGGGGCGGCGTCGTGACAACACCGCCGCCGCCGGCGAAACCGGAACCGGTGCCCGCGCCCACCTTCAAGGTTGGCAATGGCCAGCCCGCCAGCACCGAATTCGGCCCGGTGGAAAAGCCGCTGCCGGTTCCGGTAATTCACAAACCGGTTGCGACGGCCAAGGCCGCCGCGGAGCAGCCGGCAACCGACGAGGATTACAAGCGATTCCCACTTGCCCTGCTCAAGGAGCAGATTCGCCCGCCTGACGACAGCGACGAGGAACACATGCGCAACATGGCCGACCTCGTCCGGATCCTCGGTGAATTCGGCGTCGAGGTCATGCCGGGCGAAACCCAGATCGGCCCGGTCATTACCTGCTACGAAGTCGTTCCGGCTGCGGGCGTGCGGGTGGAAAAAATCTCCGGCCTCGACAAGAATATCGCGCTTGGGATGAAGGCGCAGTCCGTGCGCATCCTGGCCCCCATCCCGGGCAAAGCCGCCGTGGGGGTGGAAATTCCCAACCGCCATCCGACTCCGGTGGGCATACGGGAGATCCTCGAATCGCAGGATTGGCACGACGTAAAGGCGGAGATTCCCATTGCCTTGGGCAAGGAGGTCTCCGGGCGGCCGTTGATCTCCGACCTCACCAAGATGCCGCACCTGCTCATCGCCGGCGCGACGGGTTCGGGCAAGTCGGTCTGCATCAATTCGATCATCGCGTCCATCGTCTACCGCAAGGGGCCGCGCGATGTCCGGCTCATCATGGTCGATCCCAAGGTGGTCGAATTGAAAATGTTCAACGTGCTGCCCCACATGTTGATTCCCGTCGTTACCGAGCCGAAAAAAATACCGGGTGCGCTGAAATGGCTGCTGAGTGCGATGGAGGAACGCTACCAGATTTTCGCCAAGGTTGGCGTGCGCAACATCACCGGTTTCAACCACCGGAAAAAATCCCCCCAACCCGAGACTCCTCCGCCGGTGGTGCAGGAAGAGATCCCCCTCGAGCGCGACGACGGCATCGCGATCCCAGGACATCTGCCCTACATCGTCGTGATCATCGACGAGCTCGCCGATCTCATGATGGTGGCGCCCGCCGAGATTGAAACAAGCATCGCCCGCCTCGCCCAGCTCGCCCGCGCCGCCGGCATTCACCTGATCGTCGCGACGCAACGGCCCTCGGTGAACGTCATCACCGGCGTGATCAAGGCCAACCTCCCCTCTCGAATCGCCTTCCAGGTCGCCTCCCAGGTCGACGCGCGTACGATCCTCGACGGCAAGGGCGCCGAGACGCTCATCGGCCGCGGCGACATGCTCTTTACGCCGCCCGGCACCTCGAAACTCGTGCGCGCACAGGGCGCATTCGTATCCGACGAAGAGATCCAGGATCTGGTCAAGTTTCTCAAGGAGAACAACCAGCCGCCGGTGTACGCGAAAGAGGTGCAGGCCCACATCGATCGCGCAGCGAACGAGGACGACGAGGAGACCGAGGACGAGGGCGAGGAGGGCGACCTGGGCGACGACGACGAGTTGTACCAAAAAGCGCTCGATGTGCTCCGATCGACCAAGCGTGCCAGCACCTCCATGCTCCAGCGCCGTCT
>JACQWL010000253.1 GCA_016209255.1 Verrucomicrobiota bacterium | reverse complement strand
CTCTTCTATCGCATTGCCAGCCCGTATCCGAACTTGGATGGATGGGTCAAGATCGCGGGCCATGGCAGCGTCGCCCTCGCGTTCTCCGAAACCGGGGACACCTGGAGCGAAATCTGGACGTCCGTTCCGGGCGCGGAGGTCGACACCACCGTGCGGCTCGGGGGTTATTTCCGCACCCGCACGGGCCGCCCGACCTACGCCTATCGCCTCAAGCTCACCCTCGACGGCCAGGTGCAGGCACTGCGTTTCCAAAGCGACATCCAGGTCGCCCCGGCGTCGCTGCCGGCGTTGGCGCCGGGGGAAAATACGATTCGCTACCGCGATGAAGCCAACGGCGAACGCCGCGTGCGCATCGAGTTCGCCTACGACGTCGGGGAGACCAAATAGGATCACACGTTTGGATTTACCGCGCGACCCGTGCAAGGAATTCATCGGTAGAGTAACCCAATAGGTTACTCTGCTGCGGGGCGTTTTTGGGGCCGGCGGCTGACCTAGTCGTGAAGGCAGCCCGGCAGCGGTCGGGTGCGGGGCGGTCATGACATTTCCAGTCCATGTCGCGGTGCGGCGTAGGAAAGAAACGGTTGCGCCCACCGCGTCTCAGCTGTGTGCTCCGCAGCTGCCATCGTAATCCCGCCAACGATCATGAATGCCAGACTGCCCGTTGTCTTGTTCCTGTCCCTCACGCTCGCCGCGGCGTTGTCCTGGGCCGCGACCCCCGGCGAACGCAACACCGACGAAAACAAGGTGGGCCCCTACACGCTGCCGGAGATCCTTCTAACCAAGGATGGCCGGCGCGTCGGCGACGCCGCCCTCTGGAACAAAGTCCGGCGCGGCGAACTGCTCGACGACTTCGCCGCCAGCACCTACGGCCGCACGCCGGCCATCCCGGTGAAGCTGCGCGCGGAGACGATCGCGACGCGGCGCGACGCGGTCGACGGCCTGGCCACGCGCACGCTCGTGCGGCTGAGGTTTTTCGATGACCCGGCGGCGCCGCAGATCACCCTGATGCTCTATGTGCCCAACGCGACGCGCAGCCCCGCGCCGGTTCTGCTCGGGCTCAACTACTACGGTCTCGCCGCCGTCGAGCCCGATCCGGCGTTGCCGCTGACCGACCAATGGATGCGGCCGACGGCGAACATGGGCATCGTAAAGAACCGCGCGACGGAGGCGACACGCGGCATCCACGCTTCCCGTTGGCCGCTCGCGCTCGCGTTGCGTCGCGGCTACGCGGTGGCGACGTACTACTATGGCGACCTCGAGCCTGACCACCCCGATGGCTGGCGCGACGGCCTGCGCGGCTATCTGCTCCGGAAGGAGGGTCGTGCGGCCCGCGGCCCGGACGAGTGGGGCGCGATCGGCGTCTGGGCGTGGGGCCTCAGCCGCGCGCTGGATTATCTCCAGACCCTGGGCGGAATCGATGGACGCCGCGTGGCGGTTTTCGGCCATTCCCGCCACGGCAAGACCGCGCTCTGGGCCGGCGCCCAGGACGAACGCTTCGCCGCCGTGATCTCGAACAACAGTGGCGAAGGCGGCGCGTCGCTCGGCCGGCGCAACTTCGGCGAAATGATCGCCGATTCCGTACGCGTGAACATCTTCTGGTATTGCGAAAACTACCGGACCTACGCGGGACGCGCCGCAGCGCGCCCCGTCGATCAGCACATGTTGCTGGCTCTGGCCGCCCCGCGCCCACTCTATGTGGCCAGCGCGACGCTCGATCTCGGGGCCGATCCCCGCGGCGAGTTCCTCAGCGCCGTGCACGCCGCGCCGGCGTATCGGCTGTTTGGGCACGAAGGCCTCGGCGCCACCGAGTTGCCCCCGCCAGACACGCCGATCGGACACCGCATCGGCTACCACCTGCGCACGGGTCCGCACGACATCGCCGCCTACGATTGGGAGCAGTTCATCAACTTCCTCGACCGGTCGTTCGCCGCGAAGCGATAGCGCACCCGTGCCCCCTGGCCTCGTTGCCGGCGTGCCGGACGACATGAAACGAACCAGCGGTCAGAAAAACCATCGTGAATCAAAAGCGTCCGGTGACGCCCGCTATGATTTTCGTCCGGAACATACGGTTATTCACCACCCGGTCCGGGTAGAGGGCATAGACCGTGTCGAGCGGCACGGAGAAAATATTCTCCAGATCCAGGAACAGGCTCATGCGTCTCGAGAAGGCATACCGCGATTTCCAGTTCCATGAAGTCTTGGACTTCTGATACTGCACCAGCGAAGGAGTCGTTGAATTGCTGGTCAGAAAATTGCCGCGGTGGACCGCCTGCAGCCGCAGATCAAGGCCGTAGCCGCGGTAGCTCAGGCCGAGATTGCCGGTCGTGCTCAGGAAGCCGGCCAGGGTTCCTCCGGCGGTGGTGGTGGGACCGGTCTGGAATGCGGAATTGTTCCCGTGGGTCCGCAGCTTGGTGAAGTTGGTGTAAACCCCGAAGCCCTTCGCCCACCCGGGAAGGAACGCCAACTGCTGCTGGTAGCTGGCCTCGAGGCCCTCAATCGTCGCG
Organism: Verrucomicrobiota bacterium; assembly: GCA_016209255.1. Classification (GTDB taxonomy): domain Bacteria; phylum Verrucomicrobiota; class Verrucomicrobiia; order Opitutales; family Opitutaceae; genus ER46. The sequence goes on along the minus strand of JACQWL010000253.1, from coordinate 6,728 downwards.
TCGCCGCTGTTGCGCGACGTGCTCAGGCCGTAGCCGGCATACTGCCCGTCGAATCCGTTGTCCGCACCGGTGCCCACGAACTGGCTGCTGTCGGTCGCGATGTAATCGACGATTTTCTTCCGGAACGCGCCCACCGACACCATCCCCTGCGGCCGAAAATAGTATTCCGCGGACACATCGTAGTTGTTCGCATACTGCGGCTTCAGGTCCGGGTTGGTCATCGTCACTCTCTGGGTGTCGTCGTTCACGGTGGTGTTCGGGATGATCGAACCGAAGGGCGGGCGGCCGACGCCCGTCGACCAGCTGAACCGCGTCACCAGGCCATCGAGCGGCTCGTACTTGAGATGCGCACCGGGAAAAACATTTCGATATTGGCCCTTGTTCGTCGCGCGGCCACCAAATTCCGCTTCCACGCGGCGCACGGCCTCCGCTTCCGTCACCGTCCCAACCCAAGCCGCCCGGCGGGCCCGCTCCACCGGGGAGACGGTGTTGAACGGACCTTCGCCGCGGAGGCGCGTGTCCTCGACGCGCACCCCACTCAGGACCGACACGCGTCCAAGCCGGACATTGCCCATCATGTAGGCGGCGGCGATGCGCTCGGTGATCATCCGAAGGGACTGCACCCGCGACTGGGCTCCGAAGGCAAGGTCCTCCTTCCAAAGTTGGGGATGGTCCTTCTGGTGCCGGGCCACGCCGTAGGGATCCGGCCACACCGGCGAGCCGCCGCGGTCGCGGTAGACCTTCGCATCCCTCTCGTGGTAAAGACCGGTATCCGTGAACTGCCCGATGTCCCGGTTGTCATCGGCGTTGCCCAGGACTCCGTCCGGCCCCGTGTAATTATACCGCCGGTTGGTATTCCACAGCTTGCGCGACTGCGACTGCCAGGTGAGGCCCGTCTTCACGAACGCCGGCAGCGCCGCGGGAAGGTTTTTTTTCAGGTCGAACTTGCCGCCGACGACGGTGTCGAACCCGCGCCGATCGTCCTGGCCCATTTGCAGGGCGGAGAAGTTGTTCAAATTATACATGTCCGGACCCTCGGTCTGCGTAATCGTCGGCAGGATCGGGTCGCGGGAGCGGTCGACGATCCAGCCGATATTCGCGAGCCGCAGGGTCACGTTGCCCTTGGGGCGCGAGTGATACTTCTCGTTGTTGTGGGAAATGTCGTAATACGTGGCGGCGTTCGAATAGTTCAGACCGTAGTCGATGCTCAGTCCGTCGAAGCGATGCCGCACCATCGGTGCGACCACAAAAGTCCGGCCGGATTTGTCCTGCGCCGTGGCCGAGAGCGCGTTCGCCGACAGGGTGGGGTGCGCATAGACCCGCGTGATGCCATTCGCGTAGTTGGGATGGATGTAGCCGCCGCCGGTGCGGTTGCCGCTGGCATTCACGACGGCCAGCAACTGCGGCGTGGCGGCGGTCGCCACACCGACGGTCGCCAGCGTGCTCCCCCGCGTGTCCACGTTGGCGTGATTGAAATTATAGGACGTGTTGAGCGAGATCGTGGTTTTCGCGTTCCACTTGTAGTCGAGCTTCATGTCCGCCCCGAGCCGGGATTGCGTCGAGCCCTCGACCCGCCTTCCCGACGAAAAGGCGAACACCGGACCGGGATCGTTCCGGCGCTCAAAACCGAATTGTGTCGTCGAGCCGCTGCCCGGCATGCTGTGCACGGTCCCGGTCAGGATGACGCCGATGTTCCGCTTCGCCCCAATCACATCCGAGTAGACGAAGTTCATCGAAGGCCCAAACCCCGCGATGGGCTGCTTCCAGGTCCTCTCGTCGTTCTTGTACGTCGGCCGGGTGACAAACCCCAGCGTGTAACTGAAGTTGCGGTCCGCCGCACGATTGAACGCGCTCTTGGTGACCAGGTTCACGCTTCCGCCGATGGAGGCCCCGTCCATGTCCGGCGTCGGCGCCTTGGTGACCTCGATGCTCTCGATGTTGCCGAGGGACGACTGCTCAAACTCGAAGGCCCGCCCCGTGCCGGCCGACTGCGCGGAGGCGACCTGCTGACCGTCCATGGTCACGGAGTTCAGCTCCGCGCTGACCCCGCGAATGCTGACCTGGCGCACTTCGTGTCCGTTGTGGTCCGCGGTAATCCCCGCGACCCGCTGCAGCAGATCGCCGATGTTGCCGTCTGAGATATTGCCGAAGGTGTCCGAGGAGACGACGTTCTTCACGTTCGGCGCCTGCCGCTGCAGCGTCTCGGCTTTGGCGGTGCCTTCGCGGACCCCGGCCACCGTGAACTTGTCCAGCTTGTAGATCTCCGAGGTCAGCGCCACGTCGCGAACCATCGTCTGGCCGGACGACAGCGACACCGGAATCCGCTGCGGATCGAGTCCGGTAAAACTCACCACCAGCGTCACCTGGTCGGTCTCCACGCCGCCGAACTGATAGCGGCCTTCGCGGTCAGCGATGGTGGTGTGCTTCGTGCCGGCGAGTTCGACCACCGCGCCTTCCAGGAACGATCCCGTGGCGGCATTGCTCACCTGGCCGGTGATGGTGGCGGCTTGACGAACGGAAACGCCGGCGGAGCTTCCTTCCGCACTCCGGACCGAATGGGTTGGCACGAGTGCGAGGGCGATCGACGTGCTGAACAGCGCAATGCGGTTCTTGGATTTCATCGATTTCGGGGGTCATCCCGGGTTTCCGGGTCGGGGTTGGAATGAGAGGCGCGTTCGGCCAGTCGGGGAGAGCCACGCGTTTGGTAGTTCCTCGCGCTGTTTTACCGGCGAGGCGAGCCGATTCTGCGCCAGGTGGTGGGTCAGTTTCCTGTCGCGGCGCTCTATGAGCGCCGATCTTCCCGGGGACGGCGGTCATAGATCGCCGCTACAACTTTTTTAAACTGACCCACTTCATGGCGCCGGCCGTTCCGACGGGGCGCGTCTGCCGGTTATCGGCGAATTTGATGGGGGCGCGGTGCCCTCGCGCGCAATCGCCCGCCCGCGTGGGAAGGGTTTGGAGCGGAAGCGGCGGAGAAATAACCGCCCGCTCGAAAGTGATTTCCCGAATGTTCACACGGGCGTGATTGACCGTCGTCAGGTGCCGCGGAGTGGGTCAGGTCGAAACACTTGTGATCGCCGCCCGCCCGCGCGCGCCGCAACGCCCAATCTTGCGGCACTCGTCGCGCCAGCTCTCTGAGTGCGAAAAAATGCGGACTAGCGTTGCGCGCGAAAACGAACCAGACATTGCCGCGGGGTCAGGATCTCCACCCCAAACGGTTTTCCCAACGTCAGCAGGTCCCGGTCTTTCGATACGATCAATTTGGCTCCACTTGCCAACGCGCCGGCCAGAAACGGATCGTCGTCCTTGTCACGACTACATTCATCGCTGCCGGCGACGCACCTGCTTCCGGTGGTTGGCGATGCTTTCTTGAACCAACTTTTCCTCGGCGACGGGCAAGGCCGGGAGCGGGCGCGCCCGGCAAACAATCCATCATGTGGTTCAGAGCCACGGCAGCGGGTTTGGTTTTCGTGTCCTTTCGTGTGTTTCGTGGGCACCTCAGTCTTTGGCTTGCCCGCCTCCGGCGGGTTGTGGCTCTGCCCCTCTGCGCGTCCTCTGCGTTCAAATCTGTCCGAGTCATTAAGACAAACATGTCGGTGTTAATTCGTGAGAGTCAGATGGCAGGGATGGTGGCTCGACGCTTGAGTTTGGCGAAAAATCCCGGATTAATGCCGCCGGTTCTCGCGGCTGCGGTTTTCCCCATTGGTTGGTTTCAGTACGCCCAGATCACTCCTGCGCATGCGTCGTATTCTCGCTACGCCCTTCCGGGTTTCGGGTTGGTCCCGCACGTTGCTGCTGGCTGGTGCCATTTGGGCGAGCCCGAGCTTGGCCGCGGCGCCGCAGGTGCCGCGGCCCAATGTCATCATCGTGCTGGTGGACGATCAGGGCTACGGCGATCTTTCCGTGCACGGCAATCCCGTGCTCAAGACCCCGCACCTCGATCGGCTGCACGCGGAGAGCGTGCGGTTCACCGATTTTCACACCGCGCCGAATTACAGACTTGGTTTCGTGACGCCGGCGGGCAGGAAATAGCCGGCGCCTATTACGTCACCGTCCGCCTGCTTCGCCCCTGAAACACATTACTTCACCGACCCATGAAAACTCTCCTTCGTCTCACCGCCCTCGGCGCCGCGCTCCTGGTGAGCAGCCGGGCCTTTGCCGCCCAACCCACGTCGCTCTTCGACGGCCGCACGCTCAACGGCTGGGAGGGTGATGCGGAGTGGTGGCGGGTCGAAGATGGGATGATCGCGGGCGGGTCACTGACGGAAAGGCTGCCGCGCAATGTCTTCCTGGCGACCACCCGTTCCTCGTTCCAGAACTTCGAGCTGCGCCTGCAAATCAAAATCACCGGCACGGAAGGCTTCATCAATTCCGGCATCCAGCTGCGAAGCCGGCGGGTTCCCGGCAGCACCGAAATGTCAGGCTATCAGGTCGACGCCGGTGATGGCTGGTGGGGCAAACTCTACGATGAGTCGCGCCGGAACAAGGTTATCGCCGAGTCCGCCGACCTGGCGGCAGTGAATGCCGCCGTGAAGAAAGGCGATTGGAACGAGTATCGGATCCGGGCCGAAGGTCAGCGCATCCGCTCGTGGATCAACGGAGTCGCCGCGCTCGATTACACGGAAGCCGAGCCCAACATCGCACAGGATGGCAGCATCGCGATCCAGGCGCACGGCAACGGCAAGGTGCTCGTGTGGGTGAAAGACATCACGATCGAGGAATTGCCGCCGACCCCGGGCGCGCCCACGTGGGAAAAGGTCGGCCTGCCCAAGGCCCCGGCGCCGAAGCAGCCCAAGGAGAAGAAGGCGGGTGACAAATCGGCGGCGACGAAAGCCGCGCCCGGAAAATAGCCCGTTTTTAGGGCGGCAAGCGAACGCCTCAGCTCCCGTGCCGCTGCGCGAGCAGGGCCACAAGCCGCGCACCGAGGACCAGGGCGAAGAGCAGCAGGATGACGCCGGACCACCGCTCCATCCGCAGCAGCGTCCCCTCCGACAGCCGGCCGCGTCCCAGGGAGACGCCGTAGCTGAGCATAAGAAACCAGACGAAGATCCCGAGGGTCGCGCCTGCCGTACAGGCGAGTTTGCTCGGCCAGGTGGGTGCCATCCAGTCGTGGGCGATCAACGACGAGCCGATGGCGATCCAGAAAAAGAACACGCCCGGGTTGCCGAGGCAGCGGACGAAGCCGATCCAGAAGGCCGTGTGCGGGTGGAATTTCTGCTCGATGACCTCCTCGCTGTGGCTGCGGGCCGGGAGCGCCTTCGCCCGGACGAACTTTAGTCCAAGGTACAGCATGAGCAGGAAGCTCACGAGTTCCATCCCGGCCTTGATCAGCGGCGTCGTGAACAGCTGGGAGAAGCCGGCAAACGCCACCACGCAGTAAATCGCCTCCATCAGCGTCGCCCCCAGGCCGATGAAGAGTCCCCAGGCAAAACCGCGTCGCGCGCCCTCGTTCAGGATCGTGAGATTGATGGGTCCCACGGGCACCGCCGAGATGAACCCGCACACCGCCCCCGCAACCACCGGCCAGAGGTATGTGCCGATATCGTTCATGGCCGCATGTTGGCCGCAGGAACCGAATCCATCGAGAGCTTTTGTTCACGCGTGGCTCCCGATATCGCCCCCCGTGAGGTACCATGCGGTCTGCGAGGTTGGCGTGGGGCGGCGGCGACCGGTCGAGGGTGTGTTTCCAGACGTTTTCTATTCCAAACTCCTGCCCGATCGGTTTTCCTCCGGGCGGGTGCGCCCGCGATGCTGGCCGATCCCGCAAAAGACAAACTCAGTTGGGCCCAATAGCACTGTTCTCCACAAGCCAGACCGTGAAAACATTTCTCGTCTCGCTCATGCTGCTTGGCGGCACCGTCAGGGCTGAACCCATGTTTCTCGGTATGCTTGGCACTGCGACGGACGGGACATTCTTCGTGGTTGCCCCCTCTGAAGGTACGCCGTCGAAGTGGGTGAGGATTGGTGACACTATCGATGGCTATATCGTCGCCGACTACAAACCCACAGAGGAACAGCTGGTACTAAGGAAGGACGCGAAGAATCTCATTTTGCAGCTTAAGAAATCAAAGATTCGCGCAGAAAATCCGATTCTCACCGAAGCCGCGATCCGGGAGATGGCAAAGCAGATAGTGGCAAAATGGGACGGATGGGATTTGGCGAGGAGCGAACTCATCATCTGGTACAAGAGGGATTGGAATATAGCGGCGACGCGACTCATCGACGGAAAGAAAGAGACGCGTATCATTTCTGCGCCAGACGGTTTCGCCGTTAGTGCCCCGGTTCCAGATCAGTGAACGGAGTCACCGGGATCAGGTCACCAATCTTTCACTTTGAGTCTCTCCCTTCGTCTCGGCGGGCCGCCATGCGCCGGGCGGCGGCGAGCGTCGGCGCCCATTCGGACGGCACGATTTCGTTGATCAGATCGCGCTCGGTGTTCTGGGTCTGCATCCGCTCGGACACGACCTTCCAGTATTCCGCGTCGGGCAGGACGCAGATCGCGGCAAATTCCTCGCCATAGGTTCGCACCAAATGGCGCCACGTAAACTGGCTCATGCCGCGGGAGGCTAGGGTTTTGTTTTCCATGCCTGGATTCCTGCTTCGGTCACGTTGGCTGAGATTGGCGCCTTTCTTTCCGGCGGCAACCGGGTAATCCTAGTGGGGCTGCGCCTCAGACCAAGAGACCACGGACCAAGAGACCACGGACCAAGAGACCAAGGGACTTTTCG
>JACQWL010000231.1 GCA_016209255.1 Verrucomicrobiota bacterium | reverse complement strand
CTCAGCATCGCACTTTGCAGTTCCGGCGCGTTCTGGCTCGATCGAAAATCCCGCGGCTGGCTCGGCCTCACCGGCGAGCAAATCCTCGCTGAGTTGAGAAGTGCCGTCATCGAGATCTCACGCACCGAACCCCACCCCGACAAACTCATCGCCGAATTCCAGCAACTCTTGCGTGAACGATGCCAGACCTCATTCGCCGCCCTGCTCTTCGATCGCGGCGAGGTCCACGCGTCCGGCAACCTGGAGCTTGCCAAACGAACACCCGGCCACGCTGCGCTCTGCGAGAGCGGTTGGGCCACGCCCGAAAGTCTCCAGCGCCGGCGTTCAACTCCCTCTCTGGCCGACCTCAGGCGCTTTATCATTGAACACTCCCTCGGCCTCATGGTCACGGTGCCGAGCGGCAGCCCGACCCCGTCCCTCCTCGTCGCCTTGGGCACGAAGACGAACCAGTGGCCATATACTTACCCCGAGGTGCAGCGGTTGCAGAACATCGCCGAACTGATGGACAACATCCTCACGCGCGCGCGCCTGACGGCCCAGGCCGCCCTGAAGGCCCGGATGGAGCATCTGGCCATGATGTCGCGGGGCCTCGCGCACGATCTCAATAATCTCATCACCCCCATCTCGTCATTTCTGGTACACACCGACGGACGTTCCGCCGCCGGGAGCGCCGAACAGGAGGTGCATGACGCCGCCAAGCGCTCCGTTCGCATGATGACGGAGTATGTGCGCCAAGCGCTGTTCTTCGCCAACCGGCTGGCACCGAAATTCGAAAACATCCGCCTTCGCGACGTCTTCGAAGTGGTGCGCGAACTCTCCGCCCCGCTGGCCGCCCACCGTGAAGTCACAATTTCAATCGCCCCGGCGGGCGACATTTCTTTCACCGCCGACGCCGTTCTCGTCGAGCGGCTCCTGGTCAACTTGATCGCCAATGCCATCGATGCCTCCGAGCCCCGGAGCATGGTGGCGCTCTCTGTCGGCGAGGTTCGCCCCGGCTGGTTGCGACTCCAGGTGGCCGACGAGGGCTGCGGCATCCCGCCGGAGAATCTCAGCCGCGTATTCGATCCCTATTTCACGAGCAAACAATTCGGGGATGAGACGCGCGGGTTTGGCCTGGGGCTGACGATCTGCCAGAAAATCGTCGAACTGCATGCAGGAGTCATCTCGGTGCAGAGCGAACCGGGCCGCGGAACCACCCTCACGGTCGACTTGCCCGTGACCCAAACCATGCCACCATTGCGACCCGAAACTGCACCCTGATGAACGACCGAACACGTCCCCTCGAGGTCGCGTCCACCGCCAGCCGCCAGCCCGCCGACCTGTTGACGCCGCGCATTCTGGTCGTCGACGATGAACGCCAGATCCACGCCTCCCTGCGCCTCAGGCTCGGTAGCAACTACGATCTCGTTTTCTGTTTCAATGCCCGCGATGCCCTGCAGCTTCTGGCAAACGAGCGCTTCGATCTGTGTTTCGCCGACATCCACATGCCCCACATGGACGGACTCGCTTTCATCGCCGCCGCGGAACAAATCGACCGGTATCTGGGCTTTGTGGTGCTGAGCGCCTTCGACTCGGATGAAAACCTCCGCCGCGCGATCCCGCTCCAGGTTTATGAATTCATCGGCAAACCCCTGCCGGAGCGCGATGGGTTTGAGGCGCGAATACCCGGCTGGATCGAGCGCACCCGGCGTCGGCGGCATGATCATTCCCTAGCCGAACAGGCCGGTGTCATTTCCCAGGATCTCGACTCCGCCCGGCTGGAACGCGATGTCGAACTAATGGCGTCGGAAAGTGCTCGCGACGCCTTGCTCCAGACGGCCAGTTTGTTGACGACGATTCATGCGCACCTCGTCGGCGCCACCTCGGTTCTCGCCACGCGCGCCAGAACCGACGGAACGGTCACGCACCTTCTGCGCAGCCTCGAGGAGGCCCGCAAGACGGCGGACGCGGCGGTCACCGTCGCGGAGAGCTTCTTCGACTCCGGTTACGGCAATCGCGATTCGTCACCCGCGCTCGTGGGCGCAGGCGTGCGTCACGCGGTAAGCATTGCGAGCCGCATGACTCACGCCGACGCGGGCAACAAAACGGTCGATTGCTCCGCTCTCGACGATCGACTCCCGGTTCGCGGGCTGTCCGGCATCGATTTCCTCCTGATGATGGCGCCGGCGGTCGCCGCAGCCCTGACCGTCGCCGCGGCCAACAGCACCGTGCGCGTCGACAGTGAGCAACTTCCCCGCCTCGATGCGGCAACGCGGGACGCCCGGCTCAGGAATTATCTTTGGGTCAACCGCCGAAACGCCCTCGCCAGCCAGCCGGGCGTGCTCATCACGGTCGCAGCCGGCGCCGCCTCCCTTTCGCGCCCGCAGGCCGAGGCTTGGTTGCACGGTGAGGAGACTCCGCTCGCAAACGTCACCGCGCGCGGCCTCCTGTCCGGGATTCAGAAATGCAAAGGTTTGCTCGGCCTGGCGGTCTCACCCCAAACGGCTCAATTCCGGCTCGTGCTCGCGCTGCCCACCTGACGCAAGAAAAGGACAACCAAGGACGCCGCGTGATCGCCATTGTCTCCAGCAACGCCCGCGAGCGCAGCGCGTTCGCCGCCCTGTGCGAAAGCCATGGCTGGCCTTGCGTCGAGTGCGATTCGTTTCGCGCGCTGAAGCGGTTGCTCCGCCGCACGCGGCCCAACGTCATTCTCACCCGGCACAAGCTTGGGGACGGTTACTCCGACGACGTACTGGCGCTCGTCACCGAAGCCGGCCGGCGCGACTTCACCAAGGCCATTGTCCTGATCGGCGCGGGCACGCCAGCGGTGCCGGAGGCGCGCCAGATTGCCCTCGGAGCGGATGTGGTGCTGCGCGATCCGGTGCGCACGGACGTGATCGGCGCGTACCTGGCGAAATTCAGAGCTTCCCCGCCGAAGGGGCCGGCCAGTCCGCGCCAATCTGGGCCGAACCAGCTTTCGTTCGCCGGGGCAACCGTTGACGTCGACGAGCGCACGCTTCGAAGTTCCGGCAAGACCGCCCGACTCACGCCGCGGGAAGCCGAACTTGTCCAGCTCCTCTACGAGGCGCGAGGCGCGATCGTGACGTATGAAACGCTCTACAGTGAAATCCTTGGCCGCCGTTTTCGGGGTGACACGAGCAACATGCGGGTGCTGCTGGGAAAGCTGGATGCGACGTTCCGGTCTGTCGGCGTGGCTTTGCGCACGTGCATCGGGGTGATTCCCAAGACCGGCTATCGTTACACGCCACCCGCGGCGTGAATGCCGGTTAAGCCGTAACGATGCCGTCGAACCACGTTCCACGAATGAACCGAAGGACACCAATTGGTGTAGGGCTGGCGCTTGTCGCCACGCCGCAAATTTCAGTCGAAAAGCGGCGCGTCGGCGAGCGACGGCCCTACACTCTATTGCGTCGTTACGGCTAAGGAGCTTGCCCGCCTATGGCGGCGCCGAAGGCGGCCAGGGTTTGTCGAGCGGACCTGTCCGTCTGGCCGGAGCGTCTCGAAACCTTTCGCTCACTTTCGCTGGACGCCCGACAAACTCCTCGCCGCCGATTGTTGTCCCGCTTACAGAAAAATTACGGTCGAAAGCTTGGTCCCGGCGTCGGAGAACCAAACCTTTGGTCGTACCGATGGGCCACCTCTGCGGCCCGGTTCGGAACTTCGGCCCGCATGGCACTCACCGCTCAACCACTAGTAAGCTCGGTGTTAATCGTAAAAGCCGACCGGCTCTACGCCGAAGCGCTCCGCCAACTCGCGCGGCAGATATTTCCGCAGGCGAGAATCAAACTGGCCGCCTCTCTGGACAGCGCCGGTACAGCCCTGGCCACGGAAAACGTCGACGTGTTGGTGACGGGCGTCGGGACCTCCCTCGGCGGGGACGCACTCGAATTCATCTCGACCTGCACCTGTCGGAATTCCCGGGCCCGGCAGGTGCTCGTCGTCACGACCCACCACGATCTCCGGCTGCTCGGCGCGTTGCGGGCGCTGTCGGTTCGCGGCGTCTTCGACTCCACAACCGAGCCGCCCGAGCAGTTTCTCACCGCACTGGGAGCCGTCGCCAACGGGGATTACTATTGGAGTCACAGCCTGTTGGACCTCATCCATACCAGCGCCGCGCGCGGCAACTCGCTGTCCCGGCTGCTCACCACCTGTGAGCAGCTGGTGTTTTCGATCATCGGCGGCGGCAGCGACGACGTTGCGGCCGGCCGTGAACTCGGGCTGAGCCCGGCGACCGTCTCGAGCGTGCGCCGCGAACTCCACCGGAAACTCGGCGTGCAACACCGCGGCGAGTTGATGCGTGTCGCCGCCCAGAGCGGCTTTGTCCAGTTTGCCCCGTTCGGCGTCGTGCGCCCGGGTTACGCGATGTTGGCTGCCGCCTATCAGGCGCGAAAAATAAAACGCCCCCAGCTCTCCGCCGCCTGAAACCTCATTCGAATTCGAGTTCAGGATGAGACGGTGCCGCCGGATGGAGGCGCCCGCTGGCAGGCGATTCTTGGGAGCGCGACCGCCCTCGGTCGCAATGCTCCAAGCGACCGAGGGCGGTCGCGCTCCCAGCCAAACGCCGGCACGATTCTGACCGCCCGGTCAGAATTGGCCGCCACGCGCCAACCGCTTCCTTCCCGGCTCAACCTGGCCCGGCTTGTCCGCCCGTCTGGCCGCCCGCCACGCGACTCCACCGCCATGCCAGCCAGCCGATGGCGAGCGTGCCGAGGCCGACGGCGCTTTCCAACGGCCGGCGCGCCACCGTGAACACCGTCATCCACGCCACGAACGCCAGGAACAGCACCGGCACCCAGGGCCAGCCCGTCACGCGCAGCCGTCCGCCCGTCTTCCGCCGCAGGCGCACCAAGCCGACGACCGTCGCCGCCGTGCAAAGGTTCAGCGTGAAGCCGATGTAGGTGAGCAGGCTCTCGAACGCCGCGCTCCACAACATCGCGAGGGCGAGTGCCAGTTGGAACGCGATGGCGTTGCGCGGCGGCCCGCTCGCGGGCACCAGCCAGCGCGGCAGGTACCCGTCCGCCGCCATTCGCGCATACACGCGCGGCCCGGCCATCACCATCGCCGAGACCGACGTGATGAGCGCGAGCGCGACGATGAAGGTCACGCCGTCGGCCCACGCCCGTCCGCCCAGCGCCTCCGCCGCGATGCGGCCCACGTCGAGTTTTCCCGCCAGCGCCACCCGCGGCGCGGAGTAGACAAACACGGCGTTCAACGCCAGGTACAACGCCGTCACCAGCAGCGTGCCCCAGAGCATCGCCCGCGGCATGGTGCGCTCCGGGTCGCGGATTTCGCCGCCCACATAGACCGCGGCGTTCCAGCCGAAGTAGCTGAACGAAACCCACACCAGCGAGACGGCAAAAGCCCCGATGGAGAACTCGCCCGCGGCCGCTTCCACCGGCGGCTGCAGCCGGGAAAAACCGAAGCCCAGAAAAACGCCGATCAGGACGAGCTTCACGATCACGGCAGCGTTTTGCACCCACGCCCCGCGCTGCACATGCACGGCGTGCACCGTCGCAAAGAGCACGAGCAGCACTGTCCCCGTCGCCTTCGGATGCCAGCCGGGGAGCCATGCCTTGGTGTATTCGCCAAAGGCCATCGCCACCGCCGCCAGCGGCGCGGAGAAGCCCACCAGCAGCGAAACCCAGCCGGCCAGGTATCCCGCCGCCGGATGCAGCGTGCGCGCGAGGAAGAGATATTCGCCGCCGGACTCCGGAATCTCCCGCGCCAGCGCGCTGTAGCAGAGGGCGCCGAGCAGGGCGATGACGCCGCCCACCGCCCACGCCGCCAGCACGCGCCCCGGCGAGCCCAGATCGCCCAGCAGAAAACCGCTCGTCGTGAAGACGCCCGAACCGATCATGTTCGCCACCACCAGCGCGGTGGCCGTCGTCAGACCGAGTTGGCGTACCGTGACCACGATAGGCGGTGCGGTTACATCCCCTGCGGGCGGCAGCGGGGCGATTCACTTTTCATCGGCCAGAGAAAAGGGGGCAATCCCGGCACATTGCAATCAACTCTTGACGGTCTCCTCCGCGCGGGGCTCATCTCGCTTTCGGGCCCGAACGCTTAATGCTCAACGTTCAACGCTTAACTTTCGACGTTGCGCCGATCCTGGATCGGATGAGGAGCCGAACCGGAACGTTAAGCGTCAAGCCCGCCAGAGGCGGGTAAAAGCCTGCCCGCCTTCCCGCGAGTTGAGCGTTGAGTGTCGCCCCGTTCCCTCGCTCACAGCGCCTGCATCCGCGAGGCGGATTCGCTTGCCAGACTCTGCGGTTCGTCCATCTCCCTGATCAGGGCTGAATGAGATGCCCATCCCTCAACCGTTCCAATACCCATGAGTGACCGACAAGCCATCCCCGGAGTCCCTTTTCGCCGTTCCCTTTTCGCGTTTGTTCTTGCTTTGGCCGCCGCTGCGGTCGGTTGGTCGCAATCCGCCGCGACCGGAACCGCCACCGGCCGCGCGAGCAGCCCCGCCACCTCCAGGACCCGGGATGAACTCGATGTAATAAGGAATAACTGGCTTCACTACAGCGATGCGCCCAACGCCTTGTATCACTTCCTTACCGCCGAGGCATTCAAGTTGCTTGAAGCAAGAGCCGGGAAGATAACCCAAATCAAGACAAGGGACGGGTTGTTGCAACGACAGGCAGAGGTGCGGCGGACCATGTGGGAGATGCTGGGGCCATTCCCGGAGAAGACTCCGTTGAATGCAAAAATCACCGGTACGGTCAGGAAAAACGGCTACCGGATTGAGAATGTCATCTACGACTCCCTGCCCGGATTCCATGTCACGGCATCTCTCTTTATCCCGGAGAATGCGAGCAAGCCCGCACCGGCCATTCTATTCTGCAGCGGACATAGCACCGGTGTCTACCGATTGCCCTCCTACCAGATGCCCCTGCTCAACCTGGTCAGGAAGGGATTCATTGTCCTGGCCATCGATCCCATCGGTCAGGGGGAACGTCTTCAGTATTTTGACGCCGAAAAGGGGGCGTCGGTCATCGGCAGTTCCACCAAGGAGCATTCCTATCCCTCTGCCCAGGTCTTTCTGATCGGAAAATCTGTCGCCCGGTATTTTCTCTGGGACGGCATCAGGGGCATCGACTACCTGGCGAGCCGGAAGGAAGTGGATCCCCAAAGGATGGGGGTACACGGGCTCTCGGGTGGAGGTACCCAGACTGCATATATATCCGCCCTGGATGAGCGGGTTGCAGCCTCCGCCCCTGCCGGCTATATCACCAGTTACAGACGGCTCATGGAATCGGTGGGGGTTCAGGATGGGGAACAAAACTTCTACCACGGTATTGCGAGCGGGATTGACCACGCGGATTTTGTCGAGATCCGGGCACCAAAGCCGACCCTCATCATGGCCACGACCAGGGATTTCTTCAGCATTCAGGGGTCACGCGAGACCTATTCCGAGGCGAAACGGATCTATGAACTGTCCGGGAAGCCCGGTAATATTGAAATCACCGAGGACGATTTTGGCCACGGCTACACGAAAAAGAATCGCGAGGCCATGTATGCCTTTTTCCAGAAGCACCTGCAACTTCCGGGCACGCCGGCGGAGGAAACAGTCGAATTTCTGACCGCACAGGAATTGCAGAAAACCTCCACCGGACAGTTATCGACATCCCTGGGAGGAGAGACTGTCTTCAGTTTGAACCGCAAGGAAACGGAAAAAATTGTTGCTGGATGGCAATCCTCAAGAAGTGACCTCGCGAGGCATCTTCCCGGCGTATTGAATGCGGCCAGGAAACTGTCGGGTTATCAGGAGCCGATGGCAACGGATGAACCGGTATTTACCGGGCGCATGCGGCGGGAAGGGTATGTGGTCGAGAAGTATTTTGCGAAAGTCGGGGGCGATTATGTCATTCCCTACGTGTTGATGATACCGGACAGCCCCAACAACAAGGCTCTGATTTATCTTCACCCCGCAGGCAAGTCAGCCGAAGGTTCTGTTGGTGGTGAGATGGAATGGTTCGTGGGGAATGGTTTTACGGTGCTGGCTCCGGATATGATCGGAATCGGCGAAATGGGTCCCGGAAGTTTCAGAGGAGATGCCGAAATAGAAGGCATTTCCTATAATATGGCGTACACTGCCACCCTCATAGGCAGGAGCCTGGTGGGGATCCGGGCCGGTGATGTGGTAAGGCTCGCCAGGTTGTTGAGGAAAAGGAGCGGATTGAACGGCGTTTACGGTGTGGCGAGGAGGGAAATGTCGCCCGTATTGTTGCATGCTGCAGCTTTTGAGCCGACCATTACGCGGGTGGCTCTCATCGAACCTTATTCCTCGTATCAGTCCATCGCGATGAATCGTTTTTACCAGCCTGCTTTTGTTCACAGCACGGTTCCCGGAGTTCTCAAGGCTTACGATCTTCCTGACCTTGCCGCCAGCCTGGCGCCAAGGAAGCTGATGCTGGCCGGTGTCACCGATGGTTTCGGAAAGACCGCTGACAGTGGAAGCATTGACAAAGATCTTGACATAATCAGGACTGCTTACCGGGCCCGGAATGCGGATGGGCAACTGAATATTGCATCGCTGCGGCCAGACGAAAGGGTGCGTGATTTGTTTTTGGAATGGGTAAAATGATTCGGGATTTCACCTTGCTCCGGAAGACTGCAAAAATCGCCGTCTCCGTCGCTTTTTCGCGAACCGCGTCGCAAAACCCCCATCGTCAGCTCCGATGAACTCACGCATCTTGTCCCCGCTTGCGCTCCTTTTCACCGCGTGCGCCTCGATGGCTGCCGAGCCGCTCCAGCTTCCGTTGCGCACGCGGGGCAAGGACGATGGACCGGCGCGCGAGGTCGTGAAGGCATGGGATGCGGCGAAGTCCGCACTCATCATCTGCGACATGTGGGACGCGCACACCTGCCCGAACTCGGCGGCGCGGGTTGGCGAGTTGGCGCCGCGGGTGGACGCGGTGGCGAAGGCGTTGCGGGCGCGCGGAGCGCTGATCATTCACTGCCCGAGCGACACGATGAAATTCTACGAGGGCACGCAGCTGATGGTCGAGCACGTCGAGAAATACTGGTGCCCGAGCACGACGAGCGCCGCGATCCTCGGTGGCAAACCGTTCCATTTCATCGGGGAAACGGCCAGGTAGCGGTTCCGCCAAACCATCGCGGCGTAAAGCCGCTCCTACCCCAAACCAAGCCGAAGCAACTGTCGGGGTTTCCGACCCACAGCGGATGAGACTTCCGGCAGCCAGTCTGATTTCGAGTCGAAAGGTCTGAAAACAAAGCCGAACCAAAATCATGAGAATCTGGGACGTTCACACCCACCTTGCCGGGGCTCCCGGTTCGCCCCGCCAGCGGGCCGAAAAAATGCTCCGCTCCGCCGACCGCCTGGGCGTCGAGCGGTTCTTTCTGCACATGGGCACGATCTTCATTGCCGATCCTACGCCTGATGCGCTGCGCCTGGCGAACGACGAGGTACTGGAGGCGGTGAAGGCCGACCCCGAACGGATTCGCGGACTGGTTTACGTGAATCCAAAATACCCCGAGGCCAGCCTGGCCGAGTTCGAACGCTGCGTGGTCAACGGACCGATGGTGGGGGTCAAGATTTGGGTGGCGGTTCGCTGCTCGGACCCGCGGCTCGATCCCATCGTCAAGCGGGCGGCGGAACAAAAGGCGACCCTGATCATCCAGCACACCTGGCTCAAGATCGGCGGAAACCCGCGCATCGTGGGCGATGGCAATTCCACCGGCGAATCGACCCCGACCGACGTGGCCATCCTCGCCCGGCGGCACCCCGACGTTCCAATCGTTTGCGTCCATGTCGGCGGCGACTGGGAACTGGGCATCCGGAGCGTGAGCAGCATCCCGAATGTCATGATCGAAGTCTCGGGGAGTTATCCGACCGAGGGATTCGTCGAAATGGCCGTCCGGGAAGTCGGCGCCGATCGGGTGATGTTCGGCAGCGACATGCCCGGGCGCAGCCTCGCTTCACAACTGGCCAAAGTGCAGGGCGCGCAGATCAGCGAGTCCGAGAAGGAACTGATCCTGGGGGGAAACCTGCGCCGTCTGCTCGCGCCGATCTATCAAAAGAAGGGTCTCAAGTTATGAACAAAAACACGCTCTCGCACGCCATCGACCGGCGAAACTTTCTCAAGAATTCGCTCGGAGCGGCGGCCGCCCTGGGTCTCGCCGGGCAGCTTCGAGACCAAGCCGCGCGCGCCGCCACCTCGGCCGGCTCGCCGGCCGGCAATATCGTCGATGTCAATGTCAACCTCGAGCGCTGGCCGTTCCGCAAGTTGTACCGCGACGAAGTTCCCCATCTCCTCGAAAAGCTCCGCAGCCTCGGCATCATCGAAGCGTGGGCGGGAAGCTTCGACGGACTGCTCCACAAGGATATTGCATCCGTCAATGCCCGGCTCGCTGAGAGCTGCCGGCGCCACGGCCAGGGCATGCTCGTCCCCTTCGGCTCGGTAAATCCCACCTGGCCCGAATGGGAGGAAGACGTCCGCCGCTGTCACGAAGTGTTCAAGATGCCGGGAATCCGGCTCCATCCGTCGTACCACGGGTACGATTTGAAGGAGCCGCGCTTCAAACGCCTCCTCCAAATGGCGGCTGAGCGGGGTTTGGTGGTTCAACTGGTGGCAGTGATGGAGGATGAACGCACGCAGCATCCCCTGGTCAACGCGCCGGCCATCAACACCGCTCCGCTGGCGGAGTTGGTCCCGGCGATTCCGAAATTGAAGCTGGTCATCCTCAATTCCGGGCGGGGCATTCGCGGCTTATCGACGAGGTGGCTGACCGAGACCAGCCGGGTGTACCACGACATTTCGTGGCTGGAGGGATCCGAGTGCATCGGTGATCTCTTCAAGGACAATCCGGCGGCGGCCAACCAAACGCTCTTCGGCTCGCATGCTCCTTTGTTCCAGGTCGAGTCGGCCGTGCTGAAGGTGCGGGAGTCGGAACTGACGCCGGCCCAAATCCAGGGCATCTCCTCGGTCAACGCCCGGAAACTGCTCCCCAAGGTCTGACGCGCGCCGGATGCACCTCTCCGGCCTCTTCATCCACCCCGT
>JACQWL010000251.1 GCA_016209255.1 Verrucomicrobiota bacterium | reverse complement strand
CCGTGCCGGCGCTCGTAGAAGTTGAAGAGCGGCTCGGTGATCTCCCATTGGAAGTCCCGCGGGTGCACGACGTAGAGCCGGGGCTCCGTGCGGTTGGCCAGGCCCTGCAGGCTGAGCAGGAGCACCTTCTCCGGGAGCCCGCCAGCCACCCGCCAGTCTCCGTCGAACTGCATCACATACGCGGAGCGACCCGGGCCGGTCGGGCCCGATTCGGCGGCCGATGCAGAAGTCGCCGGGGCGACGACCGCGGTGAGAAAAAGCAGACCGAGCCACAACAATCCCGTTGGCTCGAGGTGGAACGCGACCTCCGGGCGCGTTTCCCGGGTGGACGCGGTCGAACGGCGCCCGGAGGTCGCCGTCCACCTATTGGTATTCGTCGGTTCACGACCAAACGGAAGATCGACGGTATGGGCGAGGCCGGATCTCATGGGATTATTTCTTCGCCGCCTCCGCCGGCACCTTCGTGAAACGATAGACGAGCGGCCGGCTGCGCGTGTGGTGTAATTCGATCAGGAGCAGCGTGGCCTCCCCCTCGAGCAGCCGGTACTCGGAATAAATCCGCATGGCCGCCTCGCCCTGGGAAATCTCCACCGGCACGAAGGCCTCCAGCCGCAGCGTGCGCTCCGCGTCAACCCACCCCGCCGTCGCCCGGGTGGTCTTCTTCGGTGCGCTGTAAACCGCCATGTGCCGCTGATCGATCCGGAAGAAATCCGCGACCTCCACCGGACCGGCGGTGCTCACCACGTTGGTCGCCGTGACCCGGGTCGCGCGCCAGGCCATCTCATGCCGCAGCGAAATTCTGGGACCATCGAGTTGTACAACGAGGTCCATGGACGTCCATCCGTCCAGGGCGGTGCTCTGCGCCGGGTCGAGCCGCCACCGGCCCTCGAAGGCGGGATTGGCCGCGAATGCGGCCAGCGGCAGGCACAGGAGAAGAAACAGTCCTCGGCGTCGAATGCGTTTCATGGCGGCGTGTTTTTCACCCCGCGGCCGCCGAATGACTAGGTGAAAGACAGTGAAAATTTCCGGTCACCGTCCGCCGACCTCGGGTCGTGGGTCAGTTTGAAAAATTGTCGCGGCAGTCTATGACCGCCGTGCCTGAGATGTTCGGCGCTCATAGAGCGCCGCTACAGGAAACCAACCTATTACCCGACGTCGCCCAGCACCGTGAATTCCTCGCGGTCGTGATACAGATGGCTGATGCACGCTCCCGGGGCGTGCGTCGCGAGCGGCGAACCCGGCGTGCGCAATTCGCGGAGGAGCGCGATGGGATCAACGCGGCCAAACTTCAAATTAACCACAAAGCGCCGGCACCAGCCGCGCGCGAGCCATGGCCCGACGATCTGCTGCATTACGTGGTGCGGCTCCTCCAGCAGATCGCAGAAGAGCCAGTCGAAGGTTTCGCCCGCGGACGGGCGAAACCCAAAGGCGTCTTCACGGCGATGCTGTATCTTCGGGTGATTCAGGGCACCGCCTTTCAGTGGGCCGTTGTCGATCGCCACAACCCGGGCGCCGCGCTTCGCCGCACTGTAGCTCCAGCCCCCCGGCGCGGCGCCGAGATCGCACACGGTCTCGCCCGCCGCCGGTTCGCGACCGAGGACGACGAAGGCTTCCTCCACCTTCAAGAAGGAACGCGACGGCGCGAGTTCGTCATCCGCCATCCGCCGCTGGCCGTGGAGTTGGGCGCCGCGGGCGACAAAAGCGCGGCCAAAATCGGGAAAAAACACAAACAGCCCCCGCGCCGGACCTGCGCCGCGCGGCACATCGGCCACGGCGAGTTTCGCCACGCGCGCGAGTTTCTTCTTCAACAGTTCGCCAAATACCGTCTCGACCGCCGAGAGCCGCCGGCCGAGGCCGACGGTTTCCTGCGGCCCGAGCCACATGTTTGGCCAGGCGCCCTCAATCCGTTCGCCGCGCACGTTGCCGAGAAAAAAACCCGCGATGCGGGAGGCGAGCGCGTTAACCGAATCGCCACGCACTTCAACCGGCTCGAGCAGCGTGAGGTGAGCG
This sequence comes from Verrucomicrobiota bacterium, assembly GCA_016209255.1. Taxonomy (GTDB): domain Bacteria; phylum Verrucomicrobiota; class Verrucomicrobiia; order Opitutales; family Opitutaceae; genus ER46. Next base: position 4,221 of record JACQWL010000251.1, on the reverse strand, counting down.
AAGGCGAGGTGGCCGGTTGAGAGCTGAGAGTTGGGAGCTGAGAGTCGCACCCAGCCCGAGCCTTGTTCGCCCACGGCCAGGCCATGCAACTCCGCCAGCTCGCGCGCGAGGAGATTTTCGTGACCGGCCTGGCAGGTGATGAGCATCCGTCCGGAACCTGCCCGAGCCCCGCCGGCGGCGTCGAATCAAAAGCCGGCCCCCAGCCAGAATTGCGGGCTGGCAGTCGCGGCCGACTTTGCTTCGCTCGGCTTCATGGCCGCTCCCTATGCCATCGGTTTCGACGCCGACGACACCCTCTGGCACAACGAGAATATTTTCGAACGGGTGCACGAACGCTATCGCGCACTGCTGGCGCATCATCACGACGCCGCGACGGTCGATCGCACGTTGCTCGCCACGGAGCAGCGCAATCTCGAACTCTACGGCTACGGAGTGAAGGGCTTCATGTTGTCCTCGATCGAGACGGCCATCGAGCTCACCCAGGGAAAAATCAGCGCCGAGGAAATCCGGCAGCTCATCGCGCTCGGGCGCGAGATGCTGGCCCACCCGGTCGAGTTGTTGGACGGCGCCGCGGAAACGCTCGCCGCACTCGCGCCGGCGCACCGGCTGCTGCTCATCACCAAGGGCGATCTGCGCGACCAGGAACGCAAACTCACGCGCTCGGGCCTCGCCGCCCGTTTCGCGCACGTCGAGATCGTGTCGGAAAAAGACCCTGACGTTTACGCGGCGATTTTGCGCCGGCACGCGATTGCGCCCGAGCGTTTCTTGATGGTGGGCAACTCGCTGAAATCCGACATCTTGCCCGTGCTCGCGCTCGGCGGTGCCGGCGCCCACGTGCCGTATCATCTCATGTGGGCGCACGATCAGGTGGAGATGCCGGCGGTGGCCCCGGCGCGATTTTTCAAACTGAAAACGCTGCGCGAGCTGCCGGATTTGGTGACCACGCTCGGCGCCGAAAAGTAAAAATTCCGGAGGCAAACCGCCGGGACACTCGACGAATATTGTCGAGGTGTGGTTTTCACCGCGATTCCAATTGTAGGAGCCTGCTTGCAGGCGATGTGGGAGGGGCTTTACGCCCCGACTCGTCGCGGGATAAACCCGCTCCCACAGCCAATCGTCTGCCAGTTTACCCGCCTATGGAGGGCAGTCGCAAACCCAGCCGTTGGCCTGGGCTGAAACATGACGCGCCTTTGGCGCTCGGAAGGTTCGACCGGTCCGCGCAGCGGACCATACTAACGAGGCGCTCGCCGCCACCCTGCTCGTTAACCTCAGATTCCCGATTGCTCCCCAAACCCGGAATGGTCTGAGGCTGCGCCTCGTTACACGATTTCGCACGCGCCGCCGGCGCACGCGACGGTTTGCTTCAGCTCGGTGATATCCTCGGACTCCTCCAGCGCGGTGTAGTCGACCGGTTGATAGCTGAGGGCATTCCATTTCTCGATGTCACCGTGGGTGGCAAGGGCTTCGCGCGGCGCCTGCGCATAGACCTTGTCACCGCAGTCCTGCAGCAGCGCGATGCCGGTGAACCCGTGCCGGTGCTCCCAGATGAAGTCGGCCACGGCCCCCCATTCGTCGGGACGGACCGAAATCGTGCATGAGACGTTGTGGTGCAGCCCCGGCGCGAACCGCTCGTGACGGCGTCCGGCCTGGACCCAGTGTTCCTGCACCAACCGCACGTACTCGAGGTGCTTCACCGCCGAGAGATCGTCGCGGTAAATGCCGAAATCCGGACCCTCGACCGGAAACGAGATGACCTCGGTGCGGCCGTTGGGATCGTAGACGCTCGGCTCGATCATGTGCGGATTGCTTCTGCGGAAGTGCAGATAGACCGGGTCGTGGACGTTGGCCTGCACACGGCGGAAGTAGCGCGGCGCGTGGTGCGGGTGCAGTCCGCTGCTCGTGCCGAGGAGGAGACTGGCGGTGCCTTCGGGCTTGACGCACGTGGTTCGCGCGGCGGGACGGATGCCGAGGACGTGCGCCACCACCGCATTGACGGTCTTCACCACAGCGGCGCCGGCGCGAAGGACGGCGGCGTCGAGCAAAACGTCGGGGCGGTCGAGAATGCCGCAAAGCGAAACGCCGAGCAGCGCCTCGCGTTCCGTAATCACGCGCGACACCGGCGACAAATACCCGAGCTCCGTGTAGCCCGCCTGCAACGTCCCGATGAGGGCGGCGTGGGCGCAAAGCCGGAAAAACTCCGCGGGCGTCCCGGCTGCGGCTGCGGAAACCGTGGTGAGGTTGCAGAATTGCACGCCCGTCAGAATGTCGCCCTTGCGCAGTTCACCGGTGTACCCGAGCTGGCGCAGCCGCGCGATGGCGGGCAGATCCACCACGAGCCGCGGCTGGAGGCCGATTTCAACGCACGGATTCGCGCCGTATTCGGTGTCCTCGACGAAATAAAAGCCCGGCTCGCCGAACTGCTTTTGGGCCTCGAAAAGCGCGTCGAATTGCGCCCGCGTCGCCGTGCGGCGGACGATGACGGCCGAATTGTTGCTCGCCGTGCGCTGCGGGTGATCGGCAAACCAGTTGCCCGTTTTCGCCGCCGCCATCTCCGCGTCGTCGACGGAGAACAGGCAGATCGTCGCCGAGCGGCGGACGCCGCCGGAGAGCACGGCTTTGGCCGCCCACATGAGAATGTCGTAGGCCTCGATCGGCCGGAGCCGGCGGCCGGCGGCGGCGCGCAGGATGCGATCGATGCGGGAGAGCGAGTGAAACAACGGCGCGGATCCGGGCGCCTTGCCGCCCGACGTACGCAACGGCGCGCCCTCCGGCCGGATGAGCGAGTAGTCGAACTGCACGTGCCGGCCACGAACCGCGTTCTCCATCAGAACGTGCAGCGCGTCGGCCCAGCCTTCGATCGAATCGGGAATGAAGTACGTGATTGACGGCAGGTCGGTGCGACGCGGGGCCAGCACGGGAAGCCTGGCGATGTGGTGCGTCTGCACCGAGAATCCGACGCCGCATCCGCACAGGAGCAGATAGAGCGTCTCGCGAAACGCCTCGAGCCGATCGATATAGGTGAAGCAGCAGTTGTAAATGCGGGCATGCTTCGTGAGAATCGCATCGCCCCCGAACTGCAGGGAGCGCATCGACGGCAGCACTTCGCGGTGCTCCACCGCCGCAAAGGCGGCGCGAATCGCGTCGTGCAGCCGGCCGCCGAGATTCGCGACCGACCCGAGATCGGCGGGAGTCACATCGCCGGCCTCGAGCGCGGCGAGTTTCGCGTCGGCGAGAGAGCGATCGCCAAAATGCCCGAGATGCATGTCGCGAACGCGCTCCACCGCTTCGGCCCAGGTCTCGCGCCGGCGTTTCTCGGGGGAGTAACGGGCATAACGGGAAATGGCGATGAAGTCTTGGAGGCCATTGATGGCGTGAGCAACAGGCAGAATCGAGGAGGACATGGCAGAGGAAACCTGGGGAGGAAAAGCGCGCCAACCTTCCGCTGTCGGCGCTGAATCATCACAGGGGAGCAACTACGGCTTGTGGTCGCTCGCCGGTCAACCACTACCTGTTGTGGCGCCCAATATATTACCGCGCTTCATCGGTTTTCAGGTGAACCGCCGCATTTGCGTCTGAAATCCACAGGAGAGCATGCGGGATCGCCAGTCAGTCCACGACAAGAAGTGCGTGACAAGAAATGCGGCGCCGCCGAAGGCAGGCGTCTGGGGCATGGAACTCCCAGCGGCTGAACGGACGCCAAGAAAAACGATCCGGCCGAGCCCGGCCTTCCCCGACCGGGCTCTCCCGTGCACCATGCTCAGAACCGGCCCTGGAGTCCGCCAACCCAGCGGGGGGAGACCGTGCCGGTGTCCGACGGCAGATTGGAGTTCAGCGTACGATAGACCGTCTTCACATAGGGCACGGCCGTGATGTTTTCCACATCGATGAAGAGGATGTACTTCTCGGAGAAAAGGTATCGGATCTTCACGTTGTGCGTGAGCCGGTTCGAGTCGTATCTCAGGGCGGCCGCATTCGTCGAGTTCGTCGTGAGACGGTGGCCCCGGAAGACCCACTGCAGCCGTATGTCCCACGGGTGACCGATGTAACTCACCCCGAGGTTGGCCGTGCGGGGCAGGAAGCCGGCGAGTTCCTTGGACGCAAAGGTGGCGGAAGCCGTGTTGCCATAATCGCCCTCCGTCCGCATGTAGGTGTAGTTGCCGTACACCCCAAAACCCTGCGCCCACTTCGGGAGACGATTCAGCTTCAGCTGTTGTTGATAGT
>JACQWL010000250.1 GCA_016209255.1 Verrucomicrobiota bacterium | reverse complement strand
GGTGGAATCGTGAGTGTGCGGGAAATGCGGGCTACAAGCAAAACCGCAGCGGTTTACCCGCCTCCGGCGGCGCCAAAGGCGACCAGGGTTTTGCCAATAACCTGGACGCTCCAAACGGTTGCGACCGCGGCTACGATTTTCAAACACTGTGTGGCTGCGGATGAGAGAAGAGTGTGAAATGTCCAGGTTAGTCGTCGAACACGATCCGGTTCAAGAGCGAGCAATTGACGAGCATGGCGCCGCTATCCCACCGAATCGCGCGCACAGTGTGGTTTTCGGAGTTGGTCGCGATCCTGAACGGCGAGTGGCTTTATCCAGGATCTGTATTTGGAAGCTTCGCTTTTGAGGCCGGCGGGTTGGCTTCGGGGCGTTTGGCTTCGCGGCCGCTGGGCCTGGCAGGATCGTAGGCGGGGTTCGGCGCGGGCAGTTTTGCGCCGACATTTTTCTGCCAGGCGTGCAGCTCGGCGCGGAGCTGCTCGACCCGACGCGGCTCCTGCGCCGCGAGGTCGGTCTTTTCCCCGAGGTCCTGCGCGAGGTTGAAAAGCTCCGCGCGCTTGTCCTCCTCCCACTCGATGAGTTTCCAGTCGCCGCGCCGCACCGCCGCAGACGGCGCGCCGCCCTGATTGCCGTAATGCGGGTAGTGCCAGAACAGCGCGCGCCCGGGCAGCGAGCCGCCTTTGAGCAGCGAAACGAGGCTCACGCCGTCGAGCGCCCGGCCGGCCGCCGGCCGCGCGCCGGCGGCTTCGACCAGCGTGGGGAAAAAATCGGGGCTGCTGACCGGTGCGCCGATGATACTGCCGGCCTGCACCGTGCCCGGCCAGCGGACGAGCAGCGGCTCGCGAATGCCGCCCTCGTACATCCAGCCCTTGCCGCCGCGCAGGGGAAGGTTCGACGTCGGCCAGCCTTCGCTCGTCGAAAGGCCGCCGTTGTCGCTGGTGAAGACGACGATCGTGTTTTCCCGCAGGCCGAGTTCGTCGAGCTTTGCGAGCACCGTGCCGACCGCCAGGTCCAGGGCCTCGACCATGCCGGCGTAGACCGCGTGCTCCTGCACGAGCCGCACGTCGCGCTCCCCTTCCCGCCCCCACTTCGCCTCGAGCCCGAGCCGCCGGCGCTTTTCCTCGTATTTCTTCCGCAGATCCTCGCGTGCCATCAGCGGCGTGTGCACGGAGTAAAACGCCAGGTAGGCGAAAAAACGCCGGTCCTTGTTCGCTTCGATGAATTTCGCCGCCTCCCGCGCGAGCCGGTCGGGCAGGTGCTCACCCGGCGGGCCGTCGGGCAGCCGCGGGTTGCCGTAGGGCGAGAAGTATTTGTTTCCTCCGTACGGTCCGCCGCGGTCGATGCCGCCCATGTTCACGTCGAAGCCCTGGTTCTCCGGCCACGAGCCCTCGGGTCCGAGATGCCATTTGCCGCCGAAGAACGTCGCGTAGCCCGCGGCTTTCAGCGCTTCGGCAAGGGTCGTCTCCTCGAGCGCAAGCCGGTCGGCATACGGCGCGGGCAGGAGCCGCGTGTTGCGCTTCCACTGCGCGGGCTGCGCCGCGCCGATGTAGTCGGTCACGCCGGTGCGCTGCGGATATTTGCCGGTGAGGATGCTCGCGCGCGTCGGCGAGCAGACGGGGCAGGCGGCGTAGGCGGCGGTGAACCGCGCGCCGTCCTGCGCGAGCCGATCGAGATTCGGCGTCTCGTAAAACGTGCTGCCGTAGCGGCCGAGATCGCGCTGACCGAGATCGTCGGCGAGAAAAAACACGATGTTGGGCGCGGGCGCGGCGGCGGCCCGGGAGGTCTCGGCGGCGGCGCCGAACAAAAGCAGGCCGGCGAGCAGGGAAAACAGCGGGGATTTCATGGCGACAGGTTGAACCGGGACCAACGCGGAAGGAATCACGAATGCAGGCGCCCGGTCCCGCCGCGCGCCTTGCCCGCCGGGCTTTCTCCGCGGCCATCGCCGGCATCCGGATTCACGCGGCCTTGCGCCCTGTGACACAATCGCCATCAATCGCGCCGGCCGCCGAGAGGTGGCCCTTTTCCGACCCATCCCCCCATGAATCAAACGATCTCCTCCGTCCCCGGTCCGTCCCCTGCTCCGCTGATGCAACGCCGGGAGTTCGCCAAAGCGCTCGCCGGCGGAGTGATTGGCGCCGGGTTCGCCGGCACGGCGGCCGCCGCGGTTTCAGGCCTGTCAGCGGCCCGCACGCCCAGGAGAAATTCCCTCCACCATGTCGGGGGCGACTACCATTGCACCATGGGCGACCATTGGACATCGAAGGAAAACTTCGAGTACCACCAGCGCTTTGGAGTGCGGCATCTCACCACCAACCTAGCGTCGGGCGGCGGGGGCCGGACTCGGACCGAAGCCTCCAGCGCGAAGGGGAGCCGGGGTCAAACGGGAGCGGCGGGCAATCGCGAGTGGAACCTCGATGAAATGAAGCGTTGGAAAGATCTCTGTGACAAAAACGGGATGATTTGGGAGGCCATCCGAATGGACCCGGGATATATATATCTGCCGCCCGGTGCGGAGCGCGACCGGAAGATTGCGTCGATCGTCGGCAACATCCAGAAGGCGTCCGAGGTGGGCGTGAAAGTCATCACGATGCATTGGACCCTGATTCCCATCAGGCGCAACCGGCGGACCCCGGGGCGGGGGGGAGCGAGCTACAATTCATTCAAGCTGGAGGACAATTGGCGGGAGTTGCCGGTGGGAGCGAATGGGGTGGTTGGGTACGACGACTATTGGGAGCGCATCACGCATTATCTGAAGAATGTGATTCCGGTCTGCGCGCAACACGACGTTCGGATGGCCGTTCACCCCTACGATCCCCCGGGGCTGCCCCGCGGCTACCAGGGGGTCGACAACTGGAACGCGGCCCCCGCGACCGTGCTCGAATCGCTCCAGCGCTATGAGGCGATTGTCGACAGTCCTTACAACGGAATCCAGCTTTGCCTGGGCACGTGCATGGAGGGCTTGAAAGATCCGAAGACGGAGCTCCTGCCGATTGTCCGGTATTTCGCCGGCAAGGGAAAAATCCACCAAATCCACATGCGCAACATCCGCGGACGGCTGCACGATTTCCAGGAAGTTTATATCGATGAAGGCGAGGCCAGCTTCATCGAAGTCGTGCGCATTCTCCGCGACGCGGGATTTGCGTGGTCGTATTGTCCCGATCACATGCCCGCGCATCCGGACGACCCGAAAGGTTTCCAGGGCTTTGCGCACGGCTTTGGCTACATCCAGGCGCTGATTGACGCGGCGAATTCCGAGGTGGTCTGAGATTTTTTTCTCCGCCAGAACAACGGTGGCTCGGCCGATTGCTCGCAATTTGAGGCGAAGCGAACGATGTGGTCAGGAAGCCAATGTTCGAAGCATTTCATCAAAGTCGTTCATTCCCCTTCCTCCGCGCGCTCCGCGTCGCTGCGTGCGTCAGATTTGTTCACGCGGAGGCGCGGAGACGCGGAGGCACCGGCACCGACGCAGCGGGGCCATGTCGAAATTCGAAAAAGTACCGCCCCGAAACCGCGTTGCACGCCTGTTCCGCGGAAAAGAGGCCTCGTGGAATTGATTCGGTTGTGCCTGCGCCGCGCCGGGTGTTCCGTGGTTCACCGCCACCTCCTTCGATTGGGGCTGCGCCGTGCTTGGATCTCCGTCACGAACGGCCAAGTCTGGGCTCAAAGACCTGTCCCCTGCCGGCGGTCTTTCGCCCCAACCCAGCCAACCGCGTCCAGAATCTCAGGCGCGTCCGCGTCAACCGTCGTTTTCATGCCCGCAACGCGCCGCGGGCCCATCGTCAGCGCGCGGGCGCCGGCGGCACGAGGCCGAGGCCGTTGAGATCGAGTTCGCCGGTCGCGCTGGCCATCCACGGAAAGTTGTACCATCTTCACGCCTTCCCACATCCCCACCCATGAAAAGCACAACCCTGCGTTCCTTGCCTGTCATCGCGGCGGCGCTCGCACTCGCCGCCAGCCTCACCGCCCAGACTCCCGCCGGTCCCAAGCTTGAATTTCCGGCGCCCAGTCCCAACAGCACCGTCAAGCAGCGCGTTGGCGTGACCGACGTCGAAATCAATTACGCCCGGCCCAGCATGAAGGGTCGCACGATTTTCGGCGGGCTTGTCCCGCTCGGCAAGGTGTGGCGCACGGGCGCCAACACGGCGACGAAGATCGCGTTCAGCACCGCGGTGAAGCTCAATGGCACCGCGGTTCCCGCCGGCGCGTACGAGCTTTTCACCATCGCCGCCGCGAAGCAATCGATGGAGCTGGCGGCCAGGCGCCCGGGCGAGATCAAGGAAGAGTACACGCGCTTGAATGAAGCGCTCATCGCCAGCGTGCGCTGAGCCCTGCGTTTTCGTTTGCTCCCGTCCCGTGCCTGTTCCCGCCGCGCCGGGCCGCATCGCCCTTGCGTTTGCGGCCCTGAATCTTGCCGCCGCCGAACCGCGCGATCCCGAAAAGATCGCCGCGGAATTCTGCGCGACGTGCCACCGCCCGAACCTGATCGGGAGCCCGGCGCCGAACCTGCTCGATCACTTGTGGACCCACGGTGGCAACGACGAGAGTGTCCTGCGCAGCATCCGCCAGGGTTTCCCCGCGTCCGGCATGCAGCCCTTTGAAGGCGTGCTGACCGAGGAGGAAATGCGCGGGCTGCTCCGCCATATCCGGGAGCAGGCGGTGGAATATGCCGCCGGCCGCATCACCCACCCGCCGGCACCGGCGTCCGTCTCCCTCACCAGCGAGCTGCACACGTTCCGTCTCGAAACTTTTGTGGCGGATCTCGACACGCCATGGGGCATCGCGTTTCTCCCCGACGGGCAGATTCTGGTCTCGGAACGCGAGGGCCGGCTGCGGCTGATCCGCAAGGGAGAACTCGAGCCGGCCCCGATCCGCGGCACTCCCGGGGCGTTCGTCAAACAGGACGGCGGCTATCTCGATGTCATCGCGCACCCGGACTACGCCCGGCATCCGTGGGTTTATCTCGCCTACAGCGAAGCCGGAAAGCTGCCCGACACGTCCATGACCGTGGTGGTCCGCGGTCGGATCCACGAGGGCGGG
>JACQWL010000017.1 GCA_016209255.1 Verrucomicrobiota bacterium | reverse complement strand
TTTTATTAGCGGAGATTAGCGAAGTTTACCCGCCTGCGGCGGCGCCGAAGGCGACCAGGGATTAGCGGTTAAAAAATGTCTTGGTCCGCATTGGTTGCGGCTTCGCCGCGCTGCATTCTCTGCCGTCAAATCTTCGAGCCTTGGTCCCCGGACCGGATTAACCGCCAAGAACGCAGGGAGCGCAAAGAAGTTTATTTCGATGTATCACGTGAAATCATGTGGTGAGCTCCGTGTAATCCGCGGTTGATTGGTTTGAGCAATGACCGAGCAACCTGCCTTTCTCTGTGACCTCCGGCTCGACCTCTGTGCTCTCTGTGTCTCATCTGTTGCCTATCTTTGGTTGCGGCTACGCCGCGCTGTGTTCTCCGCGCTCTTAGTGTTTCTGGTTTTCGGGGTTTGGTCTGCGGCGGCGCCACGCCAGGACCGCTGTAACGAACCGCCGACTCTGGGCTCAACTGTCCGGCTTCTTCCGTTTTTCGACCAGCGCCAGCAGCAGGTCGCCTTTGGACAGGCTGCCGCGCAGCGTGCCGTCGCGCTCCACCACCGGCAGCCGTTCACCGACGAAGCCCAGGAATCCGCCCAGCGCATCGGTCAGCAGCTGATCGGGCGCGACGCGCGGGAAATCCTCGTGCAGAATGTCGCGCGCGATCACGAGCCGGGCGAGATCGGGCTCGCCCAGGTAGGGTTTGATGTCGTGCAGCGACACGGCGCCGAGAAAACGCCCCGCCTCGTCGACGACGTAAAGGTTGTTGACGGCGGTGTTGAGGAACATGCGTCCGATGTCGGCGAAACGCGCCGTCGGTCCGAGCACGGGCGGCTTCGTCCGCATGAGCTGGGCCACGCGGGTCTCGGCGAACGGCGGCGCCGACTCGGCGGTCTTGCGCTTGAGCGACTCGCTGTAGAGCGACGCGCCCTCGATCCCCTTCGACGTGTAGTAGGCGATCACGCTGCACAGCAGCAGCGGCAGGATGATGTCGTAGCTCAGCGTCATCTCGAACAGCAGGATCACGGCCATCACCGGGGCGCGGCTCGCCGCCGAGAGAAACGCGCCCATGCCCACGAGGGCAAAGGCCCGCGGATCCTGCGCCGCCGCCGGCCACACGTTGTGCACCGCGATGCCGAACAAAAATCCCGCACCCGCGCCCATGAAGAGCGACGGGGTGAACACGCCGCCGGGCGCGCCTGAGCCAAACGACGCCATCGTCGCGAGCCATTTGCAGGCAAAGATGCCGAGCAGCACCATCCACGGCAGCCGGCCGTTGAGGATCTGGACCACCACCGGGTAGCCGTTGCCCGCCACCTCCGGGACGTTGATCGCCATCACGCCGACGAGGAGGCCGCCGAGCGCCAGCCGGACCACGATTGGCAGCTTCAGGGAGAGGAAAAAAACCTCGGCCTGGCGCAGCGACCGCAGGAACCACGGCGCAATCGTGCCCGCGACCAATCCGAGCGCCACGTAGGGGCCCATCTCCCAGGGCGAATGCAATTCGAACGCCGGCACGCGATACAACACATGCGCCGCCGTGAGCACGCGCATCGTCAGCGTCGCCACCACGGCCGACACCACCAGCGGCCCGAGGCTCTCCATCGCGATCGTGCCCAGGATGATTTCCGCGACGAAAAACGAGCCCGCAATCGGCGCGTTGTAGGCCGACGCGATGCCGGCCGCCGCGCCGCAGGCGACGAGCAGCCGCAGCTGCGGCGGCGTGAACTGCCGCCAGCGTCCGAGCAGCGATGCGACCACGGCCGCCAGCTGCACCATCGGACCCTCGCGACCGATCGAACCGCCCGAGCCAATGGAAAAAAGCGCCGCCGTGCTCTTCACGAGGCTGGCGCGCAGCGGCACGTGCCCGGTGCCGATGGCGATGACCTCCATGTAGTCGGTCGAACTCTGGCCGCGCGTCAGGTGCTGGCCGAAGTGCAGCACCAGGCCCGCGCCCGCCCCGCCGAGGGTCGGAACGAGCAGGCAGCCCCACCATGGCAGCCTCCGCATCGAATCGACGACGCCGAGACTCGACTGGCCGAACAATTCGTGCACGCCCTCCGTCATCCCGGAAAAAACGATCGACGCCAGAGCGCCGAGGAAACCCGCCAGCGCCGCCCACAACAACGTGACCTGCCATTCGGTGGGCTGAAGCTTCTCCTGCACCCAGACCCGCCAGCGCAGCAGCCGCAGGAGGCGGTGCAGCAACAACGTCGCCGGATCGGTCACGGCCTTCATCGGTTCAAGCCGGGCGCGTCCGCCGTCGCCGCGTCGGGATTCGCAATAAGGTCAGCCGGATTCACGCGCCGCCAAACTAGGGCGCGCCCGCCGCAAAACAAGCCATGAACGCGCCGCCGCCTTGCACCGCAGGAGAATTCCTGCCACGCTGGCCGCCCATGAGTGCCAAGAGGAGTTCCAAGCCGACCCCGGAATATTCTGCGCCCGGCGCCGGACCGGCATCCGCCGCCACCGCCCCGGCACCCGCGACCGCAACCGAGCCCGGGGCCCACGTCGCGTGGATGGATTCGCCGGATCCGCGCAAGCGGCTGGCCGGGCAGATCGCTTTCGTCGCCGTGTGGATCTACGTCGCCGCGCTCTGCCTGCTCGCGCTCGATCAGACGTTTCACTGGGGCATCTTCTGAGGTTTTTGCGCTGCGCAAAAACCTAGTCGATCGTGTACGGCTCCGGGGGTTCCTGCTCCAGCTCGGCGGTCGCGGTGAGCGTCACGAGGCTCCGCAGCGACGTGAAGTGCTGGCTCAGATCGAAGTCGCCGCCGAGGCCGCCGATGAGCTTGTCGAACAAATCCTTCTTCGAGGCCTTGAGCGCCTGGATTCGCTCCTCGATCGTGCCCGCGGTCACCATGCGATAGACGAACACGGTGTTGGTCTGGCCGATGCGATGCACCCGGTCGACCGCCTGCGCCTCGACCGCCGGATTCCACCACGGGTCGAGCACGAAAACGTAGTCCGCCGCGTGCAGCGTGATGCCGGTGCCGGCGGCCTTGAGCGACACGAGCATCGCGGCCGCTCCCGGCGCGCCCTGGAACGACTGCACCGGTTTCAACCGGTCGAGCGTCATCCCGGTGAGCTCAAATCGCGGCAGCTCGGGAAAATGCTGCTCCAGCGCCGCACGCACCCGGTCGAGCAACATCACGAATTGGGAAAAGATGACGACCTTGTGCCCGCCGCTCACGATTTCCGTGAGTTTCTCGAGCAGCAGGTTGATCTTGCCCGAGTCCGTCAGCGGCGCCTTGAGCCAGGGCAGCATGTCGGGGTCGCAGCAGGTCTGGCGCAGTCGCGTGAGCAGGGCGAGGAAGCCGAACGACTTCTCGCGCATCGCCGCCCCGACGTCGTCGCCCAGGCGCTCGAGGCCCTCCGTGCAGATGCGGGCATATTCGGCGCGCTGCACGTCCGTCAGCGGGCAAATGAGATCCATCTCGACCTTGGGCGGCAGCTCCCGCGCGACTTCGTTCTTCGTGCGTCGCAGGATGAACGGCGCGAGCTGGGTGCGCAGCCGGGTGAGGGTGCCGGCGCGATCCGAATTGAGCGCAGCCTCGAAGGTGGTCCGCGATCCGAGCAGCCCGGGCAGCAGGAAGCGGAAGATGCTCCACAAATCGAGCTGGCGGTTCTCCAACGGCGTGCCGGTCAGCACGACGCGGTTTTTCGCGCGCACCGCGAAGCATGTCTGCGTGATCTTGGCATCGGGGTTCTTGATGAACTGCCCCTCGTCGAGCACGGCGTAGCCGAAATCGACGCCATCGAGCAGCGCGCGGTGTTTTCGGAGCTGGGTGTAGCTCGCGAGCCAGATGACCGGGCTCCGGTCCTGCGTGAAATCGTGGCCCGTCTTGAGGACATCGACCGCGAGCGCGGGGAAAAACTTGGCAATCTCCTCGCGCCACACCGGCACGACGCTCGCCGGACACACGATGAGGGTCGGCCGGTCGGCGATCGGCCGCACCGCCAGCAGCGCGAGGACCTGCAGCGTCTTGCCCAGGCCCATCTCGTCGGCCAGCAACCCGTGGCAGCCGACATCGCACAAGTGATGCAGCCACTCGACGCCGCGCCGCTGGTAGGGGCGCAGCAACTCCGGCAGCTCCGGCGGCGCCGGCGGCGGGGCGAGGACGCTCTGCCGCCACGCCTCGATTTCCGGCGACAGCGTCAGCTTCAGCCGCGCATCGCTGAACAGCGAGAAAATCAAGTATGGCGACAGCGCGGTGTCGGCGTTGAGCCGGGTCGAACCGCCCTCCGCGGCGGCTCCGCCCTGCGTCTCCTCCACGTTTTTCTGCCACGCGTTGAAGCTGGTCCATTTTTCCGCCGGCAGGGCGACGATGCCGAGGTTCGGCAATATCACCGGCTGGCCGCCGCGCTTGAGCAACGCGTTCACCTCCGAGTCCGTCAGCATCCGCTCCCCGGCGCGGAAGATCCACCGGAGGTTCAACGCCGCGCCTTCCGGGCCGCCACCGGCCGCACTCCCGGCGCCCGGCGCCGCGCGCTCCGCCACCGCCTCGATCTCCACGGTGCGCGTGCCTTTGAGCAGGTTGGCCGACTTGTCGTCCAACTCGATCGTGAAGAGCCGCCGCCAGGCGGGCAGCACAGTCTTCAGGAAATTCGGAATCTCGACCAGCGACTCCATGAGGTAGACGCCGGCTTCCTGACGGTAGTGAAAGTGGGCCTTCCGCGCGTAGGCCGCCAGGCCGATGAGCTTGGCGCGCTCGCTCGACGACACGTGGCCGTTGCCGTTCGCGTCCGGGCCGAGCGCCGGCTGCCTGGTTTTCTTGTCCGCGTCGAGCCAGACCGCCTGGAACGTCAGGCCGGCCGTCTTCGTCTTGAACGCGAGCACGAGCGTGCGGGCCGGGCCGGCGGGCGACGCCGTGCCCGCCGCCGCCGCCCCGGCCGCGTCCGCGTTGTCATCGCCCCGGCCGGGTGAAACCGCGGCGCCCCTGGCCACGCCATGGCCAAAACCGTTCCCCCGCGGGACCGGGGTCGAAACGCCGCCGCTGCCGTTCACCGAGCGCGGAGGCTCGCCGGGCAGCGGCGATATTTCGTCGGCGACCAGTTCCTCGATTTCATGGATGCCCGCGACCGCCAGCGCGCGCGCCAGCTCGCGATCGGTCGAGGACGAGCGCACCGTCAGCCCCTCCGCCGCCCACTCGATGACCGCATACTCGTCCCGCTTCTCGACCCGGCGGTGCACGATCGCGTCGTGATCGGTCAATTCGAGCTCCCGCACCTCACCGTCGCGATAGATCTGTCGCCCGCGCTCCAGCTCGCCCGGGGTAAACGCCCCGGCCCAGTCATTTTCGAGCTGGTTAAACCAGAATTCGAGGGAATGAGGAGTATAGACGCGCTTGGGACCGTGGGACTGCATCACGCTAAAAATGGCGACCGTAGAATTCGCGTGACGGTGTGCAATCCCTATTTTGGGCAGAAACTCGTAGTGAGTGGGTTCGTCACGCCCACGACTTGGCTCCAAGCCGTGCGGAGCGGTGGCTAATTCTGGCAGGCGTCGAGAATTGGCTCGCCATCCGAACCCTTGCTGCCACAGACGACACCGCTTCCGGTTTCTCGGCGGAAGTGCCGAAGCGGAGATACACCATCCCCACCGCCGCCGCGCCAAGCAGATTCCTGGATGGCACGGTGCTCATTGGCATCGAGGACGACCAGACCGGTTCGCTCCCAGTCCCCCGTTTGGAACCTGCCCGCGATTCACGAGACAAAAACCATTCAAGACCCAACCCAAACCCATGGACCGATGAAAAGAAATAATCTCCCCACCAAGCTGGCAGTTGTCATCGCCTTGTTCTTCGGCCCGCCTGCGAGTGCGCAAAACGCGGCAACTGCCGATCCGTCTTCCCGGGGAAGCATCACGGGGCGGATAATCAATGAGGCGACCGGCCAATACCTCCGCAGTGCGGTTGTCACGGTCGTCGGCACAAATATTTCGACCGTGGCGGAATCGGGCGGTGCTTACACGCTCAGTGGCGTACCGGCCGGCGAAGTGCGCGTCGCCGTCTCCTTTATCGGGCTCGACCCCGCCGAAGCCACGGTGAAGGTGCAGCCCGGGCAAACGGCGGTTCAAGATTTCAGCATGACCAGCAAGGCCGATGGGATTGTGCGGCTCGGTGAGTTTCGCGTGGTGACGGAGCGCGATGGAGACTACAAGGCCCTCCAGGAGAAAAAGTCGGCGCTGGAAATCAAGACCGTCATGTCGTCGGACGCCTTTGGCGATGTCTCCGAAGGCAACGTTGGCGAATTCCTGAAGCTGATGCCCGGTGTGCAGATGGACTACGTCGATGCGGACGTGCGCACCATGAGCATCGGCGGCCTCAACCCGAAATACTCCCTGATCTTGATGGATGGCGCCCCGATCGCCAACGCCGGTTCGTCGAATATCGCGACCGGGCGCACCTTTGAGTTCGAGCAACTCTCCATTTCGAGCATCTCGTCGGTGGAGTTGAGCAAGACCCCCACCCCCGATGTCGCCGGCAGCGCTCTGGCCGGCGTGGTGAATCTGCGCAGCAAAGGAGCCTTCGACCGCAAAGGCCGCCAAATCCGCTGGAATGTCGGCGCCGGGCTCAATTCGCACCACCTGACGCTCGCGAAGACCCCGGGAGCCAACGACAATCTGAACCGGAAGCTTCAGCCGAACTGGTCGCTCGAGTTTTCCGACGTGATCTTAAGCGGCAAGCTGGGCGTGATCGCGGGTTACAGTTTCGCGCGGACCCTCGTCGAGCAAAACATCATGACCTTTAGCCACCTCTACGATACGAACGCGGCGAACAATGCGACCGAAGTTCCGCGGATCACCGGCTTCTCGCTGATCGACGCGCCAAAGGTGACCGATCGTTCGAACTTCAATCTGCGTCTCGACTACAAGTTCACGTCCAACCTGACGGCCTGGGCGCGCATCGACTTCAGCACGTACAAGGCGCTGAACAATAACCGTAACGCCGTGTTCACCTTCGTGAACACCGTCAACGGACCGAGGGTCACGGATCCGCAGGAGGCCGGGGTCGAATATTCGCTCATCAGCCAGACTACGACGGCGGGCACCACGGTCCTGCGCAACTCCCTCTTTTTCCACAAAAGTGGACAAACCAATACGATGGCAACCGGCGCCGCCTACACGCGCGGAGCCTTCCGCGCCGACGTGCAAGGAACATTTTCACGCGCCAATAGTTACTTCAAGGGCCTTGAATACGGCTATTTCACCTCCGGCGACACGAGCCCGTTGGCCAATTTGAGACTTCGGCTGGACCGGACTTCGCCGATGGATTCGGCGATCAACATCACGCAATTGAGCGGCCCGAACTGGAAGGATCTCGCGAGCTATCCTGCGGGGGCAGTTCCTCAGGCCATCGGGGATGGGCAAAGGGGCAAAGATCAAAGGTGGACGGGCAAGGCGGATTTTCGTTACAACTGGAACTTGGGTGAAATGCCCGTGCTATTGAAGTGGGGTGGCGACATCAGCCTGGAAGTGCGCGATCTCTCGGGGATCAGCGGCAACCGGTTCAACTACACCTACCTCGGCCCCGACGGTGTGGCCAACACCGGGGATGAACGCTGGCAGCCCGAGCCCAACTTCCGGCAGCGTAACCTTCAGGGTGGCAACCTCCGAGACATCGCCGTGCCCGATGGATTTGCGATGGCGAAGGAATTCGGGGCTCACCCTGAGCGTTTTATCCAGCCGACACCGGTGCAACTGCTGGCTCGCAAGCTCCAAAATCACTGGGACATCAAGGAGCAGGTCGATTCGGCCTATCTGCAGACGATCTTCAAAGTCACCAAGAACTTCGACCTCGCTCCGGGCGTCCGGCTGGAGAAGACCAGCAGCGCGGGCCGCGGGCCCACGGACCGGGGCGACGACTACGCGAAGAAAGTGCTCACCGGCAATCCGAATGCGGCCATTCCGACGGATACGCTCGACTACATCCAGGCGCGTTGGGGCACGGATGCGTCCAACACGTCCGACTACTCCACGTGGCTGAAGTATCTCCATGCGACTTATCGGTGGAGCAACGAACTCACCTTTCGCGCCTCGTTCAACGATTCGATCACGCGGCCGGATCTCAACAATCTGGCCGGCGGTATGACGATCAACCCCGATGCACTGCCCTTTCCGACGGCCAACATCCCAAACCCCGTCCTGCAGCCCGAGCACGGGAAAAATTTCTTCGCCAGCGCGGAGTACTATTTTCCCAAGGGCGCGGGCTTTGTCTCCCTCTCGGGCGCGCGGCGCTTTATCTCGAACTTGATCCGCAATAGCACGGTGGATGTGGCGCCCGGCGGGACGTTCGAAAATGCGGAACGCATCGACCTCGGCGGTTATCGGGTGACCACGGTCGACAACGTGGCCAATTCTCAGATGACCAACGTCGAGTTGAGCTATCGGCAAAATCTGGTGTTCCTGCCCGGTTTCTGGCAGGGCGTTTCGATCTTCTCGAATTATACCCGGCTCTACTTCGACAACTACGAAAACTACCGCCGCCCGAAGCAGCTCGTGAACGGCGGGGTCTCCTTCGATCGCCGGGGATTGTCGTTCCGCTGGAACGTCGTCTACGTGCCGTCGTATCGCAATGGGGCCACGCCTGCGAGTGGTTGGAAAACGTACACGCCCGACCGGCTGGGCCATGACCTGCAGTTCTCCTATCGGCTCCCCAGGAATATGACGGTGTTCGCCTCGGGCCGGAACATCTTCAACCGGTCACAGGCCAGCTATGCCCAAGCCGAGGGGAGCAACCGGATCATCACGGACCATCGGAACTACGGTGGGCTCTGGACGATCGGCATGCGCGGTGAGTTCTGACGTGTTCCGCTTCGGCACTGGTTAAGAGGACCCAATACATCATGCCCGACCAACCACCCGTGACGACAGATGCCTTCGATCGCCTGAACCGCGAAGCCGTCGCGGCAACCCTACTGCCGCGGGATCGCGAGCCGGTGCTGAACATGGTTGATTTCCTGCGGAAGGATCTGCAGGCCATGCGGGATTTTCCCGTAGGTGAATCCGAACCGGCCACCATCTACGATCCTGCGGCGGAGCGATAGGCCATGACCGCCGCATCAAGCTGCTGGGAACTGGCCGCCTCCGTACAACGAGGCGAGCGGTCCGCCCGCGCGATCGCGGAGGTGGCGTTGGCGGAGGCGGGAAAAAAGCAGGCGCGATTTCGCCCCTTCATCCGGTTGACGCCGGAGTTGGCCCGCGAGGAGGCCGGACGCGTCGATCAACTGATCGCACAGGGCCAGAAGCCGCCGCTCGCAGGCGTGCCGTTCGCCGTGAAGGATCTGCTGGATGTGCGCGGCTTGCCGACCACCGGCGGTTCCCCGGCCTTTGCCGATCGCGTACCGGGCGAGGATGCGACCGTCGTGCGACGAATGGTCGGGGCCGGCGCGGTGTGCATCGGAAAACTGAACATGCACGAATGCGCGTACGGATTCACAGGCGAGAATCCGCATTTCGGGGACTGCCGGAATCCGTGGGACGAGCAGCGGATTCCCGGAGGTTCGAGCAGCGGTTCGGCCGTCGCGGTGGCACTCGATCTCTGTCCCCTCACCATCGGCTCCGACAGCGGCGGATCCATTCGCCTGCCCGCCGCGCTGTGCGGCGTGGTAGGGCTGAAGCCGACGTATGGCCGAATCAGCCGGGCCGGCGGCATCCCCCTCTCCTGGACCCTGGATCATCTCGGACCCTTCGCCCGCTCGGCGGAGGATGTCGCGAGCATGCTGCAGGTCATGGCCGGACACGATCCGGCGGACGAGTCTTCCTCGAAGCGAGGCGTGCCGGACTACCGCGCGGAACTGGAGAAGCCGGTCAAGGGATTGCGGATCGGCAGGCCGCGCGACGCTTTCTTTCGGAACGTCGATCCGGAAGTGCTCGCGGCGGTCGAAGCCGCACTCCGGCAACTAAGGGACCTGGGCGTGACGCTGGTTGATGTCACGTTGCCGCACCTGCCCGAAGTACTGGGCGCCCATCGCGCGATTATTTTTTCGGAGGCCAGCAGCTACTACCGGACCGTGCTGGCGGATCGGGGCGAAAAGATTGGCGATGGCATCCGGCCCAACTTGGAGGCCGGGATGTTCATCCCCGCCGTGGATTACCTCCAGGCGCAGCGCGTGCGCCGGGTCGTGCGGCAGGCGTGGGCCCGGCTGTTCGCGCAGGTCGATTGCCTGGCCACCCCGACCGTGCCGATGACGGCGCCCCGGTTTGGGCAGCAGACCGTGCCGCTGCCCAGCGGCGAAATGCCCCTGGTGAACGCATGCCTGGACAATTCGCTGCCGTTCAACTTCAGCGGGCATCCCGCCCTGACGATTCCTTGCGGTTTCTCCGCGGGCGGCCTGCCCATTGGACTGCAACTTGTGGGCCGACCTTACGACGAGCCGACACTTCTTCGCCTCGCGCACCACTACCAGCAGCACACCGACTGGCACCGGCGGCGGCCTGTTTAGACGGCTGGTCGGACGGGGTCAGCCTGTTGCATGTTGGCTGACGCCGCTCAAGGCCCCGCCTTGGAACCTAGGACTGACGGGCGATAGGCTGACCTCATACGCTCCTCATCGAGGACGAAACCGCCCTCCTGTGCGTCGCGGACTTCATCGACCTTGCGCCACCGCCACCAGCAGCAATATCAAGGCCGGGCGCCGCAAGGTTGCCTTTTCGGCCGGAGGCGATATCACGCCGACATGTTACTCCGCGGATTTGCCGTCGTCGCCTTGGCGGCGTGGTTCGTCGTGGCGGGCCGCGGGTTCGCCCAGACCAGCTACCCCCCGGGGGAACCGTTGATCGGCACGTCGCCGCTGACGGCGTTCCGGCTTTCGGGCGGCAACGCGACGGCAACGCAGGTCGATGTCACAGGCCAGGATTTCAACCGCGCCTGGCGGATCGAGACCCGCGTCGATGCCTCGCCGGCGTGGGCGATTGAGCTCAAGGCGCCCGTGACCCGCGCGGTCGAGCGCGGCGACGTGGCGCTGTTGCGTTTCGTGGCCCGCGCGGTGGCCACGAGCGATGAGTCGGGCGCCGCGTTTCTGCGGCTGGCGGTGCAGAAGGCGTCGCCCGAGTGGGACAAGAGCCACCAGGGCAACAACACGATCCCGAATGCATGGACGGAGTTTTTCGTGCCGTTCACGTTTGGGGCGGATTACGCGGCGAATGCATCGGAGATTGCGTTCGGTTTCGGGTTCAAGCGACAGACGATTGAGTTCGGCGGGTTCGATTTCGTTTACTACGGCAAGAGGGTCGCGCTGGCGTCGCTGCCGCAAACGCGTCCCACGTATTTCGGACGCGAAGCCAGCGCCCCCTGGCGTACCGCGGCGCTCGCGCGGATCGAACAGATCCGGAAAGGGGACTTCACCATCGAGGTCGTCGACGCGGGCGGGCGTCCGGTCCCGGGCGCGACGGTGCGGATCGAGCAGCGCCGATCGGCGTTTCAGTTCGGCTCGGTGTTGCAGATGGCGCGCGTCGTCAGCAACACCGCCGAGAACCGGCTTTACCGACAAAAGGCGCTGGAACTGTTCAATGCGGGCGGACCCGAGAACGATCTGAAATGGCCGCCGTGGACGGGGGAGTGGGGCGCCGGTTACACGAAAAGCCAGGCCATCGCCGGGCTCACGTGGATGAAGAACCACGGGATCCACGTGCGCGGCCACGTGCTGGTGTGGCCGGGCTGGAACAACCTGCCCGCCTCGATTCGGGCGCTGCGCGGCACGCCGCAGCAGAATGAAATTCCGTCGCGGGCGCTGGCGCATATCGCGGACATCGTCGGCGCGACGCGCGAGGTGGTCGACGAATGGGATGTGCTCAACGAGCCCTATGTGAACCACGATTTGATGGATGTGTTTGGCCCGACGATCCAAGTCGACTGGTTTCGGGCCGCGCGGGCGGCACACGCGACGGCGCCGCTTTATCTCAACGACTACAACAACCACGACGCTTCGCTCGACGCGGGGCACGTGGCGCATTTCGAAACGACGGCCCGCTACCTGCGCGACCAGGGCGCGCCGATTGGCGGCCTCGGCCTGCAGGCGCACGTCAGCGCCAGTCCCTCGCCGCCGGCGAACGTCATTGCGGTGCTCGATCGCTACGCGGCACTCGGGCTGCCCGTGCGCATCACGGAATTCGACGTCAATACCGACGACGAGGAACTCCAGGCGGATTACACGCGGGATTTCCTGACCGCGGTGTTCAGTCATCCGACCGTCGTGGGGTTTCAAATGTGGGGATTTTGGGAGCGTGCGCACTGGATTCCGCGCGCCGCGATGGTCCGCGCGGACTTTTCCGAGAAACCCAACGCGCGGGCCTACAAGTCACTCGTGCTGGACCAGTGGCGGACGCGCGCCAGCGGCACGACGGACGCACAGGGGACCTGGCGGGGTCGCGGATTTCACGGCGATTATTTTGTGAAGGTCGAGCAGGGCGGGCGGACGTACGAGCAAGTCTTTGCGCTCCGGACCGGCGTTCCGGCGCCCAGAGTGCGGGTACCGCTCGCGGCGCCCCGCCTCGTGAATCTCTCGACGCGAGCGACCGCCGGCGCCGGCGACGCGACGTTGATCCCCGGATTTTTCATCGCGGGCCCGGCGGCGAAACGCGTGCTGATTCGCGGGATTGGGCCGGGGCTCGCCGGATTCGGCGTAAGTGGAGCGCTCGCGCGGCCCGAGCTCTCGTTGCGCGGCGCAGATGGCATCGCGATCGTCACCAACCGCGGATGGGACAGTGGGACCGAAACCGCCACGCTGGCCGCCACCTCATCGTCGGTGGGTGCATTTGCGCTGACCGCCGGCAGCGCGGATTGCGCGATCATGGCCACCCTCATGCCCGGGGCATATACGGCACCAATCACCTCGCTCGACGGCGCAACGGGCGTGGCGCTCGTCGAGACATATGAGGTGGACGCGGGCGAATCGGCGGGTCTGAGAAATCTCTCGACCCGCGCGCGTGTCGCAGCTGGCGCCGGAGTGGCGATTACGGGCATGGTGATCGCGGGCGAAAATGCGCGCACGCTGCTCGTGCGGGCGGTTGGCCCGGGGTTGGCAGCTTTCGGCGTTGGCGGCACGCTCGCCCGTCCTTCGCTCGTGGTGATGTCCGGCACACAGGCGCTCGCCGCCAACGACAGCTGGGAGGTATCCGCCGAGCCGGCGGCGCTCGTCGCCGCCGCGGAACGCGCGGGTGCGTTTCCGTTGCAGCCCGGCCGCGCCGACGCCGCGTTGGTTGTTACGCTGCCGGCCGGCGTCTGGACCATCCACGTCACCGGCGCCGACGGCGGCGCGGGGATCGTACTGATCGAAGTGTACGATCCGGGCCCGTGACAGTCCGCCGTGCCCCTGCTTCCAGCGCGAATCCATCCGGTAACCTATTGGGTTACCCGACATGAGGTCATCCCTTCGTCGGGCGTTCAACCCGTGGTTGCAGTTCGTAATCGCAACCGCGCGTTG
Source organism: Verrucomicrobiota bacterium (assembly GCA_016209255.1). Classification (GTDB taxonomy): domain Bacteria; phylum Verrucomicrobiota; class Verrucomicrobiia; order Opitutales; family Opitutaceae; genus ER46. The sequence goes on along the minus strand of JACQWL010000017.1, from coordinate 12,051 downwards.
ACGAACCGCCGGGTCCTCTTCTGAGTCGCCCGCCGTGAGCGACGACGTCTTTCGCATTTCCACCCGCGCGGCCGGTCCCGCCGGCGCGCTCCCCCTCACCGCAGAAATGCTGCTCACGCGCCCCAGCGGCGATGTGTTTGGCCTCACCCAAAACGCCGGCATGGGTTGGAAGCCGGAGGAGCTCTGGCGGAAACAATTTCTCATTCTCTCCACCCAGGGCGGCCTGCGCGCACCCGATGGCTCGCCGATCGCGCTGGGCTATCACACGGGCCACTGGGAAATTGGCGAACTCGTCCGCGCCGCCGCCGAGGAAATCCGGGCGCGCGGTGCGATTCCTTTCGCCGGCTACTGCTCCGACCCGTGCGATGGGCGCACGCAGGGCACGGCGGGAATGTTCGACTCCCTGCCCTACCGCAACGACGCCGCCACGCTCTTTCGCCGGCTCGCCCGCTCGCTGCCCACACGGCGCGGCGTGCTCGGCATCGCCACGTGCGACAAGGGGCTTCCCGCGATGATGATGGCGCTCGCCGGCCTGGGCGATCTGCCGTCCGTGCTCGTGCCCGGCGGCGTGACCCTGCCGCCCGAAAACAGCGAGGACGCCGGCGCGGTGCAAACGCTCGGCGCGCGTTTCGCCCACAAAATGATCACGCTCGAGCAGGCGGCCGAACTCGGCTGCCGCGCGTGCGCCTCGCCCGGCGGCGGCTGCCAGTTTCTCGGCACCGCTGCGACGTCACAGGTCGTCGCCGAGGCGCTCGGCCTCGCCCTGCCCCACACCGCGCTCGCGCCGTCCGGCCAGCCGGTGTGGCTCGACATGGCCCGCCGCTCCGCCGCCGCGCTCCTTTCGCTCGAAAAACGGGGCCTTGCCGTCCGCGACATCGTCACCGACGCGGCGATTGCCAACGCCATGGTCGTCCACGCCGCGTTCGGCGGCTCCACCAACCTCCTGCTGCACATCCCTGCGATCGCGCACGCGGCCGGCCTGCGCCGCCCCACCGTGGATGACTGGATCGCGGTCAACCAGAAAGTGTCACGCCTCGTCGACGCGCTGCCCAACGGCCCGCAGCACCACCCGACGGTACGGGTTTTCCTGGCCGGCGGCGTGCCCGAAGTGATGCTGCATCTGCGCACGCTCGGCGTTCTCCGCCTCGATGCGCTGACCGCGACCGGCCGCCCTTGGGGAGAGGAACTCGAGCACTGGGAAAACTCGGAACGCCGCCGCCGTTTCCGCGAAATCCTCCGCGCCCAGGATGGCGTCGATCCCGACGAGGTGATCATGGCTCCCGCCGCCGCGCGCGCCCGCGGCCTGACGAGCACCGTCGTGTTTCCGCGCGGCAACCTCGCCCCCGAGGGGTCGGTCATCAAGGCCACGTCCATCGCCGCCGACATGGTCGGCGCCGACGGCGTGTACCGCCACGAAGGGCCCGTGAAACTTTTTCTCCGCGAGCGCGACGCCATCGCGGCCGTCAAGCAAGGCCGCATCGTCGTCGGCGACGTGCTCGTGCTCGCCGGCCGCGGTCCCATGGGCAGCGGCATGGAGGAGACCTATCAGTTGACGTCGGCGCTGAAATTCCTGCCCTTCGGCAAACACGTCGCCTTGCTCACCGACGCGCGCTTCTCGGGGGTATCCACGGGCGCATGCATCGGTCACATCGGCCCCGAAGCGCTCGCCGGTGGTCCGCTCGGAAAACTCCGCGACGGCGACCGGGTGCGCGTCATTGTGGATCGTGTGGGTCTCACGGGCACGGTCGATTTCGTTGGCGAGGGCGCGGAGGAGTTTTCGCCGGATGAAGGCGCCCGCCGCCTCGCCGCGCGCACGCCGCATCCCGATCTCGCGCCCGATCCCGACTTGCCCGACGACACGCGCCTCTGGGCCGCCCTGCAGCATGCGAGCGGCGGCACGTGGGGCGGGTGCGTTTACGACGCGGACGCGATTGTGAAGAAACTCTCGCCATGAAAGCCCTCCTCCTCACCGCGCCTTCGAAACTCGAATTTGTCGACTTCCCCGACCCGCGACCGGCGGACGACGAAGTCCTCCTCCGCATCCGCGCCTGCGGCATCTGCGGGAGCGACATCCACGGCTGGGATGGCTCCACCGGCCGCCGTCAGACGCCGCTCATCATGGGACACGAGGCCTCGGGTGAGATCATCGCCACGGGGTCGCGGGTGGAGGAATGGCGGATCGGCGATCGGGTGACATTCGACTCGACCATTTCGTGCGGCACGTGCCGGTTTTGCCAGCGCGGGCAGATCAATCTTTGTGAAAACCGCCGCGTGGTCGGGGTCTCGCCCGCCGAATACAAGCAGCACGGCGCGTTTGCCGAACAGCTCGCGCTGCCCGCCCGGATTCTTTACCGCTTGCCCGACACCCTTTCGTTTGAGCACGCCGCGATGATCGAGCCCGTGTCGATTGCGGTCCACGCCGTGCAACGCGTGACGGTTGCGTCCACCGACACCGCCGTCGTCGTCGGCAGCGGCATGATCGGATTGCTCGTCGTCCAGGCCCTGCGCTGGGCGGGCGCACGGCAGATCGTCGCGATCGACCTCGCCGACAACCGCCTCGCCCTCGCCCGCCAGCTCGGCGCCACGCACACCTTGAATTCCGGCTCGGCCGACGTCACCGCGGAAATTTCACGTCTTACGGAAGGACTCGGTGCCGAGCTCGCGTTCGAAGTCGTCGGCCTGACGCCGACCGTGAACCTGGCGCTCGCGGTGCTGAAACGCGGGGGCGCCTGCGTGCTGGTCGGGAATCTCGCGCCCAAGACGCAGGACTTTCCGTTGCAGGCGGCCGTCACGAAGGAACTGACGATCATGGGCTCCTGCGCCAGCGCCGGCGAGTACCCGCTCTGCCTCGACCTGATCGCGCGCGGCGTGATCGACGTGCGGCCCATGATTGAAGCCGTCGTCCCGCTGGCGGACGGCGCCGCGTGGTTCCCCCGCCTCAGCGCCAAGGATGGCGGTCAATACATGAAAGTGATACTTTCGCCGTCACCGACTGGCGCCCCCACGGGGAATCGAACCCCGCTTTGAAGATTGAGAATCTCCTGTCCTAACCGATAGACGATGAGGGCGAAAACCGGAGGGCCCAGAGTCACCCTTTCGGGCTGCGCGTCAAGCGCTTTGCCCAATGTCCGTTTTGCGTGCGCTTTGCCGAGGACCCGCGAGTCGTGGCAACCAAGCTTCACTCCCTGGAACGTGACTGCCCGGAAACTCCGGCACACACGACCATCGGCGGGCGGCTCAATGAAAATTTCCAAGGCGCCCGCCTTGGGCCGTGATGCGGGGGCAGCCGCGCGTACCCACCTCGGGCGGGCGCGGGCCGCGTCACCGGTTTAGGTCACTTCTTGATCGCGAAGGGAACGGAATACTGCGTGTTCTCCCACGCCGCTTTGAGCACGCCGCCACCGGCCGGATTCTTGTCCAACGCGATGGTGAACTGATCGACCGTTTTATCCGACGGTTCCTTGGTCATGCTGATCCGCGCGAGTTCGAAGCCGGTCTGATACGGAATTCCCCACTGGCCGAGATTCGTGCAGACAATGAGCTTGGCCGATCCGTCGGCTTCCACCTGCATGGCCAGGGTATAGGCTCCGGCGGGGACAGTCGTTCCGCCCAGTTCGAGAGCCTGTTGCGTAATCAACGTGGTGGCTTCGTCCGCCCCCATGCGCCAGACTTTGCCATGGGGAACTAACGCGCCCCAAATCTTGCGCGTTTCGCCGGTCTTGGGATTTTTCGCGTACGGCCGGCCATAGATGATCGTTACCAAGGCATCGCGACGCCCATCGATCCGGTGGCTGATCGTGTCGTGGGGGCTGACCCGCCCGGCGGGGCGGGCGGCCGCTTGTTTGGCGGGCGCAGATGCAGGTTGTTGCGCAGCGAGCGTGGACGCGCCTGCGACGGCGACAACGATGAGAAGAAACGAGGAGGCAAGTTTTTGCATTGGGATTTCGGGGCTTAAGGGTTGGCTACTCACCGGCAAGCGGGCGTAGCAAAGGCAGTGTTTCCCGGATCAGCATCGCGGCGAGCAAAAAACTCAGACAAACAGCTCCCCCGGCTTGAAGAAGCGCGCGAGTTCAGCCTTCGCGTTTTCAACGCTGTCCGAGGCGTGAACGACGTTTTTCATCATCTCCATGCCGAAGTCGCCCCGGATGGTGCCTTTCGCCGCTTTGCGCGAATCGGTCGGACCGAGGAGGTCGCGGACGCGCTGCACAATGTCCTTGCCCTCCAATGCCATCATGATGACCGGGCGGGAATGCATGAACGCCTCGATTTCCGGATAAAACGGCATGGCGGCCACGTGCGCGTAATGCTCGCGCAGCAGACTGGGTGACAGGCGCGCCATCTTGCAGCCGACAATGTCGAAACCGGCGGCTTCGAATCGGCTCAGCACGGTGCCGACAAGGCGTTTTTCCATGCAATCGGGCTTAAAGATGACGAACGTTTTCTGCATATTAAGGGTTCAAAGTACCGTCTGCCCGCCGTTTGAAAAGCCTAGAGTTTAGCCTTTCCGGCCCAGCACGTGCCGCAGCGCCGCCTCGAGCGCCGGGTGTCGAAACACATACCCCGTGGCCAGCAAACCTGTGGGCAAGGCGCGGGTACTCGCCAACAATGTCTCGTCCGCCATGCGGCCAAAAACCAAACGGAGCAACGTCGCCGGCACCGGCAGCACCGCGCGGCGGTCAAGCACGCGCGCGAGGGTGGCGGAAAATTCCGCGTTCGTCACGGGTTGCGGCGACACGACGTTCAGGGCGCCGGAGCATTTCGGCTCCATGATCGCATGGTAGATCGCTCCGACCGCGTCATCGATCCCAAGCCAGCTCATCCACTGTCGGCCGTCTCCGACGTGTCCGCCGAGTCCGAGGCGAAAGAGCGGCAGGAGTTTGGCCAGCGCACCGCCCGCGGGAGTCAGCACGACGCCAAAACGGAGGAAGGTCGTGCGCACACCTGCGCGCGCCGCGCCTTCGGCGTGCGTTTCCCAAGCCAGGCAAACTTTCGGCAGGAAACCGTGCCCGATGCCGTCAGCTTCGCTCAGTTCCTCGTCGCCGCGGTCGCCATAGAAACCCACCGCCGACGCGCTCACAAAAGCCTCGGGCGGGCGGGAAAGCTTCTGCATTGCCACCACCAGCGTTCGCGTCGCGTCCACCCGGCTCCGCAGGATCGCCTGGGAGCGCGCCGCGGTCCAGCGCCCGGCGGCGATGTTTTCCCCCGAGAGATTGACGACCGCGTCCACCCCCTCAAGCGCGCCAGGATCGAGTTCACCCCGTGCGGGGTCCCAACGGATCTCAGCCTTGTCCGCGGGCGCCCGCCGCACGAGTCGCAGCACCGTATGCCCCTGAATTCGCAGCAACGGCCCCAGCGTCCGCCCGAGCAAGCCGGACGCGCCGGCGATCAGCACCCGTCTCGACCGCGGTGTTGCGCAACCCGCCGCGAGCCCGGTGTCGGCCTTGGTCGTCGCCTGACGCCACGCGGTCACAGCGAATCCTGATATAGCTGCTCGTATCGCGCCGCGGCGAGCTTCCAGTTGAAATCCCGCGCCATCGCCCGCTGCTGCACGGCCGCGTAGCGGGCCTTGTCGCCAAACAGCACCAGCGCCCGCTGCAGCGCAATGCGCAGGCTCGCGGCGTTCGGCTCGCACATCAGACCGGTTCCGGTGGCCGGATTTTCATCGGCATCGATCACCGTGTCGAAAAGCCCGCCCACGCGGCTGACCACCGGCAGCGTGCCGTAAACCTGCGAATACATCTGGTTCAGCCCGCACGGTTCGAACACCGAGGGCATCATGAAGAAATCGCTCCCCGCCTCGATGAGGTGACTCGACGCTTCGTTCACCTCCGCGCCGAAAGACACCCTTTTCGGCACTTCCGCCGCGAGCTCGCGCAGCTCCTGCTCCATCCGCTGGTCACCCGAGCCGAGGACGGCCAGCCGGCAGTCCTGCGCGAGAAAAAAGTCGCGGTTCGCGAGCACGAAATCGATTCCCTTCTGCTCCGTCAGCCGGCACACCATGCCGAAGATCGGCCCCGTGAAATCGGGTGCGAAGCCGCAGGATTTGAGCAGCTCCGCGCGGCAGACCAGTTTGCCCGCCAGGTTCGCCGCCGTGTAACGCGCCGGCAGCAGCGCGTCGGTGGCGGGGTTCCACACCGAATTGTCGACCCCGTTCAGCAGCCCGACCATGTCGTCCGCACGCGTTTGCGCGACCCCGTCGAGCCCGCAGCCAAACTCCGGTGTCTGAATTTCCTGCGCATAGCGCGGGCTCACGGTCGTCACCCGGTCCGCGAACATGATCCCGCCCTTCATCAGGTTCATCTGGGAGTAATACTCCAGGCCGTCGATGTGGAAGAGTTCGTCCGGCAGATTGGTGCGGGCAAACGCCTTCGCCGGAAACAGGCCCTGATAGGCGATGTTGTGGATCGTGAAAACCGTTTTGAGCGCGAGCGTGATCCGGTGGCTGCGTTCCGCCCCGCGCAACAGCAGCGGGAGCAGCGCCGCCTGCCAGTCGTGACAGTGCACGACATCCGCCTGGAAGTCGCCCAGGCGCAGGACCTCGACCACCGCCTTGCAGAAGAAGATGAACCGGTCGGCATTGTCCTCGTAATCGCGCTCGCCCGTGCCGTAAGGCGCCCCGCGATCGAAGAACTCCTCGCGGCAGATGAGGTAAACCTTGAGATTCCGACGCGGCGAAAACACCCGCACGTCGCCCGACAGGTACTGATCCGCCATCTCCACCTTGAGCCGCAGTTTTCGCTCCGCGCCGATCGCGTCCCCGTGGTCCAGCGCCCCGCGATAGCCGGGCAGAAACGCCGACACCTCATGGCCGTTGTCCGCCAGGGCGGCACTCAGGGCCCCGACCGCGTCGGCCAAACCTCCGGTTTTCATGTACGGGTAGAGCTCGCTCGCCACCTGGACGATTTTCATCGCCCGTACCTATGCCAGCCTGTTTGTTCACGCAAATCCCAAAGCACGTCTGCGCACCGCAGCCACCATCATCTTATGTCACTTCGCGATCGCCTGCTCGCCCTGTTCCGCGAGCCCGGCTTCACTCCCGCCAACGAATACGAACTCGCCGGCCGGCTCGGCCTGAACAAGAAACAGCGCGCGTCGCTCGCCCACGCGGTGCGGCTGCTGCTGCGGGACGGGGCCCTTGTCCGCAGCGGCAACGGCCGGATCGCGCCGCGGGGCGCCCAGCCGGAGCGCAGGCGCACGGTCGAAGCGCGGAAGATTTTCACGCCCACGCGGCGCGGTGCCGCGATGCCGGCGCCCGGGAAAAGAGAATTCGACCCGCCCGCGGCGCGGGAGGCGAAGCCGCCCCCCCCGACTCCCAAACCCGGACCGAATGAACTGATCGGCCGCATCCAGTTCCGCGCCGGCGGCTCCGCCTTCGTCGTCCGCGAGAGCGTGGGCGGCGAAACCGCCGCGGCCGCGCTGCAGGTTTTCCCCGAGGACACGGGCGTCGCCTTGCCGGGCGACCGGGTGCTCGCCCGCGAGTTTCCCGGCCGCAAGGGCCGGCGTCCGGGGGAAAAGATCGGCGGGGTGGTGCGCGTACTCGAACGCGAGCGCGACGTGATCGTCGGCAATCTGCGCCGCGGCCGGCGCGAATTCGTCGTGCAGCGGGACGATCCGCGTTTCAGCTATGAAATCTCCGTCGGTGACCCGGCAAAGAGCGGCGTCACCCCGGTGCCCAAGGAAGGCGACAAGGTCGCGGTGAAACTCGGTGCATGGCGCCGGCGCGACGATCCGCTGACCGGCGCGATCACGGCGCGGCTGGGCCGGACCCACGAGCCCCGCGCCGAACTGCTGGGCATCTTCCTCAAGTACAATCTTGCGACCGAATTTCCGGCCGAGGTCGAGCGCGAGGCCGCCGCCCTGCCCGATCGCGTGCAGCCGCGCGATCTGGCCCACCGGCTCGATTATCGCGACCTGCCGGTCTTCACCATCGATCCGGACGACGCGAAGGATTTCGACGACGCCCTGTCCTATGAAACCCTCGCGGGCGGAGACATCAGGGTCGGCATTCACATCGCCGACGTCTCGACCTACGTTCATCCGGGGTCGGCCCTTGACCGGGAGGCGCAGCGGCGCGGCAACTCCACCTATCTGGTCGGCGTGGTCGTGCCGATGCTGCCGGAAAAACTCTCGAACGGCCTCTGCTCCCTCGTCGAGGCGCAGGATCGCCTCTGCAAGGCCGTGTTTCTCACGTTCGGCAAGACCGGGCGGATTAAGGACACCGCGTTCGCGAACACCGTGATCCGGAGCCGCAAGCGGCTCACCTACAAGCAGGCCCACGCGTTCATCTTTGAAAACGACCTCGACCGCATCCGGGCGCTGCCCCTTCCGCCGAAGCACCAGACCGGCTCGACCGGCCGGGCGCTGCGCGACTTGAGCGACGCGGAGCTCGTCGATCTCCAAACGTGGATTCGCGCGCTCTGGAAAATCGCGGCCAAACTCCGACACGATCGGATGGCGCACGGCAGCCTCGACCTCGACATGCCCGAAACGAAGATCTTCGTCGACGAACGGGGCTACGCCGACCGGCTCGAAAAGATCGAGCACGACGAGAGCCATCAGCTGATCGAGGAGTTCATGCTCGCCGCCAATGAAGCGGTGGCACGGCTCACCCGCACGCACTCGCTGCCGTCGCTCTATCGCGTGCATGACGATCCGGACGTCGAGAAACTCGAGGAGTACCGCGGGTTGCTCGACTCATATGGGATCGAGGTCGGCGACCTCACGGTCCGCGCCGAACTCATGAAACTGCTCGTGAAGCTCCGCACCCATCTGCAGGGCTACACGCTCCGCACCCAACTGCTCCGGAGCCTCAAGAAGGCCGCCTATCGCGCCAAGCCCGACGGGCACTTCGGCCTGCACAAGGATGACTACACGCATTTCACGTCGCCCATCCGCCGCTATGCCGATCTCGTCGTGCATCGGGTCTTCGACCATTATCTGCACCAGCAGGGCGGCCACCCGCCGGCCACCGGTCGGGGCCGGGGCTACGATCTGCCGCGCGTCGAGCGGCTGGGTGAACATCTCAGCCTGACCGAAATCAACAGTACCGAGGCCGAGCGCGACAGCGTGAAGGTCAAGCTGCTCGAGTTCTTCGAACGCGAGCTGGACCGAAAACCGAAGACCAGGTTCGCCGCCGTCATCACCGATGTCCGCGCCAACGGTTTTTTCATCGAGCTCATCGAATCGATGACCTTCGGTTTCGTCGCGGCGGCGGCGCTGGACGACGATCATTATGCGCTCGCCAATGACGGGACGACGCTCGTCGGCCGGAAGCGGAAAAAACGCTTCGCTGTCAACGGCCGGCTCGATGTCGTGGTCGACAAGGTCGACCGCTTCAAGCGGCTGATCGACTTTCGTCCGGCGTGAGTTAACCCACGGCCCCTGCGCGAAACCGTCGCCTGTTCCTGACGGCACGGGGTGAGAGCCTGGCCCTCGTTCACCAAGCGGCGGCCCTGCACTCTATTGCATCGTTGGCCGAGTGGGCGTGGTCTTCGACCCGGCGATGGCCTCCCGGAGTTCAAGCGGGGTGTTCGGGTTGAGGCTGAAGCTCACGACCACGGCCGCCGACCGCGCCAGACCGATCGTCGAAGCAATTGTTCGACGGTTATAGTCCTCTCCCTGCGCGCCCATCGCACTCGAAACCGGGCGTCGCTCAGACGGATTGCTCCACCACCCCGATGATCCCTTCCAAAAAGGATCGTTTCAGGTGTAACGTGGAATCCACCAGCAACTCCAAGCATCCCAACTCGTGTAAAGGAATGAGCGGGCCGGCGGCGCAAACAACGCGCGGAGAGTGCGGCTCTGGGGTCGGGGCACGGAGGTCAGAAGGTTCCGTTCATGCCCAGCGAGAACACCGTGCCCATGGACTGGTAACTGGTCACCACCGCCGGGTTGTTCCCGACCTTTTGCATGTTGAGCAGGGGCGAGTCGAAGACGTTTCGGGCCGAGAGGAAAAGGTTCAGGCGCGGTGACAGCCGATAACCGGCTCCGGCATCGACCACGGTGCGGTGCCGGCGATAGGTCGTGGAGGTCGCGTTCGTGGCGTAATTGTCGAACCAGTTCAGATTCCCATAAACGTTCAGCATCCGCCACCCGTAGCTCAACCCGGCCTTGACCGAGTGCTCACTCATCAGGGGCAGCGTGACTTCCGCGTAGTTGCGGGTGTAGCTCGCCCGGACGTTGAACCCGTTGAAGGGGCGGGGCAGAAAGGACAGACTCTGGCTGTAGTCCAGCTCCATCCCGCGAATCACCGTCTTGCCCGGCCCGCTGACGGTCGAAACGATGGTGTAATTGGTGAGGTCAAGGTCGCCCGTGTAACCGAACTCCGTGGGGGTCATCTCGCTGGATACGAACAGTCCCTCGACCGTGTTCTGGAAGAAATTGGCCCCGAGGGTTCCCACGGGCTCGAAGTAATACGCCACCCGGGCCGAGAGATTGTCGGAGATTTCCGGCGTCAGGTTCGGATTGGGGGCGCTCACCCGCTGCGTCTCATCGTTGATCGCCCACACCCCGGCGACGTCGCGAAAGGTCGGCCGGCGAATCGTGCGACTGTAGCCGAAATGCGCGTTGAGGCGGTCCGAGAACTTGTATTTGACGCTGGTGCTGGGGAAGAAGTTGTCGTATCCGCCCTTCCGATGCAACCGGGGTTTTGAGAGGTATTGATAATTGATCCCCTGAATCGTGGTCGCCCGACCCGCGGCCATCGCGTAACCGGCCGCCCGCATTTCGGCCCCGGCACGCGGATCGAATTCGAGCGAATCGCCCTTCGTTTCCTCGAAGCGCAGGCCGGCGCGGACGACGACCCGCTCGCCGAAGTTGCCCGTGCCCATCAGGAACGCGGCGTTGATGTCCTCGACGTAATGCTTCTTATTGCCGATGGTGGCGTCGTAGTAATTGGTCGTCGTCATCGACTGGGTGAAATACTGCGGCGTCTCCCGATAGAGCTTATAGATGTCGAGGAGATTTGGGCTGAAGATGCTGCCGCCGGAGACCGACGCCACCTTGGCGTCCAGCATGCCCAGGTCCACGTCCCAACCCGATCGGAGGTTGCGGAAGGCGCCCACGCCGGCGCCAGGGCCAACGTAGTTATACGACATTGCGGGCCCGGTGTTTTCGAAATCACGCACTTCGCGCTTCATCTTCACGCCGGTCTTCCAGACCGTCGGGATGCCCTTTGTCGTCTTCAGGGTCGCGGTCACGTCGCCGCTGTAGATTTTGGTCTGCGCGAGGCGGCCGTCGGCCACCACCACCGCCGGCGTGGTGAAGAAGCGGCCGTCGTTCCAGTCCGATCCGGCGGTCTGCACCACGTTCCAGTCCGAACTCGAGAAGTGCGAGCGGGTCGCCTGGAAGTCGATGCCCGTGAGCGCCGGGGTGCCGGCATTCTGGATCGAATCCCAGCTATTGGGGCTGTACGAGCTCTTCGACTCGGCAATCGCGAAGCGTCCGTCAACCGTCAGATCGTCCCGCTTATATTCGAACTTGGGCAAATAGGTCATGTTCTTGCCCATTTTGTTGATGCCGCGGGTATTGACTCTGACGCGCCCGTTGCCGGCACCGGCCCGGAAGCTGGTCAGTGGATCCGTCCCCACCACGGGGACGCGGGAGAGGGCATCGAAAAAACTGTCGCGGATGTAATACCAGAGGTCCACGGTGCTGTAGAGGGCGCCGAGCGAGAGCACGAGATTCGGGGTTGCCCTGAAGTCGGCGGTCAAGGTCGTGGCGAAGACCTCGTTGGTCCTCGGGCCATAGAGGGGATTCAGGCTCGTCGGCACCACCGGCCGGGGATCAGCGGCGGTCGGAGTGTAATTGTAGGTGACCGCATATTGGGACCAGACGGAATACACATTTGACTCGCTGACGTTGAGTACCACGCCGAGGCGGTTGTCGAAAAACACATCCGAATAGTCGATACTCGCGCCGGGGAGGATTTTGCGCTTCTTCCGATCGTCGGGACTGTGGGTCCGGCTGAGGGTCAGATCCTCCGAAAATCCGGTGACGTTGGCCTGCCAGGCAACGCGGCGGCCCTTGCGATCGAAGGCGCGCTTGGGTCGG
>JACQWL010000227.1 GCA_016209255.1 Verrucomicrobiota bacterium | reverse complement strand
GCGCCCACCTACCGCGACTGCAGGCTGAACTTGTTCAGGCCCGACTTCCGGCACGCATCCATCACGAACGTCAGTTTCTTCAGCTGGGTCGTCTCGTCCGCCTTGATCAGCACCGGGATGTCGCGGTCGACATTCTTCACCTGCTCGAGCAGGCCGATCAACTGTTCGTCGGTGACGTTCTTGCCGTTGAAGGAGACGACGCCGTCCTTGTCGATGCCCAGGGTGACCGTGCCCTTGAATTCATTCTTACCCGCCGTCTCCACCTTCGGCAGCGTGATGTTGAGCGTCGCCGCCGACTTGAACTGCATCGTGACGAACGCAAAAAAGATCAGCATCACGAGCACGTCGATCAACGGCACGAGATTCATCTCGGGCCGCTTGCGCCTTTTTTGGTAGAGACTGCTCATTGGCAGGCAAACATGGGTTAACGGCAGATTGAGAGTGAAAAATCCGGGTTAACGCGTGCGCTGGAGAATCCGTTCGAGCAGCACGTCGAGCTGCGCGGCGTAATTCTCGATCTTGCGCTGCAAATAACCGCTGCCGACCAGCGCCGGAATCGCGATGCTCAGGCCGATGACCGTGGCCGACAACGCGAGGGCCACGCCCTTCGTGAAGGCCACCGGATCCGGCAAACCCGTCTCCGGCGAAATATGCGAGAACACCTGCAACAGGCCCGTCACCGTGCCCGTGAGACCGATCAGCGGCGCGGCGGCATAGATGACATCCAGGTAGGGGACGCCCCGCTCCATGCGGTTGATCTCGAGCCGCGCGAACGCCTTCACCGCATCCTCGTCGTTCTTATGCAGCTCCGCGAATTCGACGATCCGCGCCAGCACGGTGTGCCTCCCGCCGACCAGCGGCCGGCCGGCTACCACTGCGTCCACCAAATCCTGGGGCATGATGGCGGCCCGGCGCAACGCGTAGGCCCGCTCGCATACGATGAAAACCATGGCGATCGAGCAAAAGCCCAGCGGATACTGCAAGACGCCGGCACCCTGCAGGACGCTCTTGAAACTGAGGACTTCGGTCACGGCGAGGAACATAAAGAGGGAAGCGTGCCGGGAAGGGACGCCCTTGCAAAGAAAAGGTTCGAAAAATCGTCCCGGAAGCTGGAAACCGACCCCAAACCCCGTCACGCCGCCAGATACGGGAGCCTGGCGGCCGTCGCCCGCACCGCCGCGGCGTCCTCCAGCAACTCGCCAATCGCGTCCCAGCGGCCATTGACGAGCGCGTCACGCGCCGCGTCCCGGACCAGGGCCTTCACGGTCTGGCCGCCGAAGCGGATTTCCTGGCGGAAGACATCCAGCACGATTTCCGTCTGTGGATTCGCCTCGACCGCCGCGGCGATTCGCGCGATGTCCGCGCGGCTCGCGGTCGCGCACGGGATGCCCAGCGTGATGCAGTTGCCAAAGAAAATCTCGGCGAAATTCTCCGCCACGACCGCCTTGAAGCCGTATTTCTGGATCGCCTGCGGCGCGTGCTCGCGCGACGAGCCGCAGCCGAAATTCGCGCCGGACAGCAGAATCGTCGCGCCCTTGAAGCGCGCAGCGTTCAGGGGGTGCGGCTTGTCCGTGCCGTCGGCATTCTTCCGCATGTCGTAAAACAGGAACTCGCCCAGTCCGTCGAATGTGACGCACTTCATGAAACGGGCCGGGATGATGCGATCCGTGTCGATGTCGTTGCCCGGGAGGTAAACGCCGCGACCGGCAATCTGGGTGATTTTTTCGAGTGGCATGATTTAGAGGAGTCGGCCCACGGAACACACGGAAGACACGGAAAAATGAGATTTCATTTCCGTGTAATCCGTGTGTTCCGTGGGCAGGAATGGATTGGGGTTCAGTGGTTCACGCCGAAGACTTCGCGGGCGTCGGCAACGGCGCCCGTGACCGCCGCCGCCGCGACCATGAGGGGGCTCATCAACAGGGTGCGTCCCGTGGGGCTGCCCTGGCGGCCCTTGAAGTTGCGATTGGACGAGCTCGCACAGAGCTGATCGCCGACGAGCTTGTCCGGATTCATGGCCAGGCACATCGAGCATCCCGCCTCGCGCCATTCAAACCCGGATTCGCGAAAAATCTTGTCCAAACCGAGTTCGACGCAGAGCACCCCGACACCCTGCGAGCCCGGCACCGCGATCGCCTTCACCCCGGGGGCCACGCGCCTTCCCTTGATGAATTTCGCGACTTCCTGGAAATCGCTCAGCCGGCCGTTCGTGCACGAACCGAGGAAGGCAACGTCGATCTTGGTGCCCTTGATCGGAGCGCCCGGCTTCAGCTTCATGTAGGCGAGCGCTTCCTCAATCGAAGCCTTTTCGTCGGCGGCCGTCGCCTTGGCCGGATCCGGAATCGTCTCGTCGATCGCGATGCCCTGCCCGGGGTTGATGCCCCAAGTCACGGTGGGCGCAATGTCAGCCGCGTCGATCGCGACGACATCGTCGTAGCGGCAGCCCGGATCGCTCGCCACCGACTGCCAGCGCGCGACCGCCGCGTCCCATCCCGCCGCCTTCGGGGCATAGGGCCGGCCCTTGAGGTACGCGAACGTCGTGGCGTCGGGATTCACGTAACCCGCCCGCGCGCCGCCCTCAATGGACATGTTGCAGACGGTCATCCGCTCTTCCATCGTGAAGCGGTCGAACACCTCGCCGCCGTATTCGTAGGCGAAGCCCGTGCCGCCGTTCACTCCCAGGGTGCGAATGATGTGGAGAATCACGTCCTTCGCGTAAACGCCCGGCCGCAGGCGGCCGTTCACGTTGATCCGGCGGACCTTCAACTTGCCCAGCGCCATCGTCTGCGTCGCGAGCACATCGCGGATCTGCGTCGTGCCAATGCCGAAGGCGATCGCCCCAAATGCGCCGTGCGTGCTCGTGTGCGAATCGCCGCAGGCGATCGTCGTGCCCGGCTGCGTGATGCCCTGCTCCGGCCCCACGATGTGCACGATCCCCTGCCTGCCGCTCGCGCGGTCGAAGAAGGTGATGCCGAACTCGGCGCAGTTCCGGCGCAGCTCGTCCATCATCGCCTGCGCCAGCGGATCGCGATACGGCTCGGCGAACTGATCGGTCGGCACGATGTGATCGACCGTGGCGAAGGTGCGGTGCGCCATCGCGACCTTGAGGCCGAGATCGCGGAGCATCCCGAACGCCTGCGGGCTCGTCACCTCGTGAATCAGGTGCGTGCCGACGAGGAGCTGCGTCTGGCCGTCGGTCAGCGTGCGGACGGCGTGGGCGTCCCAGACTTTTTCGAAAAGGGATTTTGGCATGAGAAGGAGTGTGGGTGAAAGTGTGGGTGAAAGTGAGAGTGAGAGTGAGAGTGAGAGTGAGAGTGAGAGTGAGAGTGGGG
>JACQWL010000229.1 GCA_016209255.1 Verrucomicrobiota bacterium | reverse complement strand
GGTGGAATCGTGAGTGTGCGGGAAATGCGGGCTACAAGCAAAACCGCAGCGGTTTACCCGCCTCCGGCGGCGCCAAAGGCGACCAGGGTTTTGCCAATAACCTGGACGCTCCAAACGGTTGCGACCGCGGCTACGATTTTCGAACACTGTGTGGCTGCGCATGAGAGAAGAGTGTGAAATGTCCAGGTTAGAGGTTGATCCAGCGGCGCCCGCGATCGCCTACTGACTGGGATTGGACAAAGCGAGGCGGAAGCTGTAAACCCGAGCCCGATGAGATCTCGCTTGTGGCTGGCGGCCTTCCTGCCGCTGTTCGCCGTTTCCGTTGCCGCGGCGGAAGAGGTCGTTTTCGCGGTGCGCCAGCCCAAGGGGCCGCATTGGTACGAGAACTTTGGCCATGCCGTCACCGATGTGAACCGCACGGCTTACGGCGCGGGCGGGCGCCTCTGCAAACTGGATCTGCAAACCGGCCAGGTCACCGTGCTGGTCGGCGATCCGGCCGGCGCGGTGCGCGATCCCCAGGTTCACTATGACGGCAGGAAAATCCTCTTCTCTTATCGCCAGGGCGGTTCGCCCTATTTCCGGCTGTACGAAATCAATGCCGACGGCACGGATCTGCGACAGCTCACCGGCGATCCGTTCGACGATTTGGAACCATCTTATCTGCCGGATGGCGGCATCGTCTTCTGCTCCAGCCGGTGCAATCGGTTCGTGCCCTGCTGGTATGTCCAGGTCGCCACGCTCCATCGCTGCGATGCGGACGGGAAAAACATCCGCCCGCTTTACAACCTGTCGCGACCGGAGAAGTCGCTGCAACTGCTGGCGCCGCTCGCCCGGTCCGCGGGCGGCCATGCGCTCTGCGGCGACGTGTTCACCAGCCCGGACGATCCTGATTATCGCGCCCTGCTGGCCGGCGTTGAGGAAACCAAAGCCTATCTGGAATCCATCACGCGCTTCACCATGCCCAACTTCCGCCCCGAGCCGGAATATGTCCGCGAAATGAAACGCTACGGCATCCTCCCGGAGAATCATCGGGACGGCGGGCCCATCGACGTTTACGACACGGATCGCCGCTACTCCACCACCACGGTCGCATCCTCGACAATCAAAGTGTATTTGTAACCGCCGCCGAAGTCGCGGTCGGACGCCAGCACTCCGGTGACCAGCACAAGGTCGCCCAGCCTGGCGTTGGTCGCCGTCGTCACGGTCAGGTCATTCGTGCCGTCCGCGCCGGAGCCGTCGCGGATATGGAGCCAGTTTTTACCCAGGATCATCGCGTTGTATTTCACCACCCGCCCGCGCACCGCGATGGGTTTCCCGGCAAACTTCGCCTTGCCGGCGTGGATCTCCGCCACTGTCTGGCCGTTCGCGGCCCGCTTGATGCCGGAAAGATCCGGCGCGGCCGGGCGCGCCGCGCCGGCGGTCGTCGGGTGGTCCTTCGGCAACTCCGCCGCCGCGCCCGCCGGAACCGAACGGGTGCCGTTCACCATCACATTGCCGCTGAAATACACGACCTCGAAGGTGCGGTTCAGCGTCTTGCTGTGGTAGTTGGTCATCGGCATGACCTCGGCCACTGCGACCGCGTCGCCCGCCTTGACCGCAAACTGCGGCGCCGCCGCCCACACCTTCTTCCCGCCCGTGTCGACGAGCACGTAGGTGTAGCTCGCGGCAGTCATGGTCTCGACCACCTTGCCGGCAATGCCGTCAGCCTTGGCTGGCGACGCCGGTGCGGATTCCCCACCAGGACTGGCCGCGATGCCACGCATGCAGGCCAGCGCCAAAATCAGACCGCCCGCCAACAGAGATTTTTTCATGGCTGAGAAAGCAGCACGAAATCCGTGCGAAGTTCAAGGTTCTCTGAGCGGCGGGCACGCCTCCGCTGGGATTTCCCATTGCCCGCCACTGCTCTTTCCGCAAATCATGCCATCGATCCGGAAGCACCCGGGCTTGCGTCCTCGTCAGGTGGTCGCGGTGGAAGCCAGCAAACGGATCTGAATCCAAAGAGCTCACCATCAAACCCAGGAAAGGGACTATGCGAAAGAACATCAGGTTTCCCATCATTGTCGCCCTGTCATTGGCGGGCCTCTTCGCCGTTGCGTCGGGCGCTTTCGGCGCATCCGGATTGCCCAAAGGGAAGAAGAAGGGCCCGGGGGCGAACGCCGATGTTTCGCGCGTGACACCGATGCGTGACCCGGACAAGAGCATGGTCTTCAAGAAGACGCCGCAAGGCGATCTGAAGCTCTACTGCTTCTTGCCGAAGGATTGGAAAGCGGAGGACAAGCGGCCGGGCATTGTCTTTTGGTTTGGGGGAGGCTTTGTCGGCGGCACGCCAACGCAGTTTTACGCCAAGGCCGAGTATCTGGCGTCGCGCGGATTGGTCTGTGTTTGCGCCGAGTATCGGGTGAAAAACACCCACGGCACGGGCCTCGACAAGTGCGCGGAAGATGCACGCAGCGCGATGCGCTGGGTGAAGCAGCATGCTCCTGAACTTGGTGTCGATCCCGGGCGCGTGATTGCCTCGGGTGGTTCCGCTGGCGGGACCTTGTCATTGCTGGCGGCTTTGGGCGCCGGGCCGGACGCCACCGATGATGACATCAGTATTTCGCCCAAACCCTGTGCCCTGGTTCTTTTCAACCCGGCTCAAGGGGAAGCGGTGATGAGCCGCATCGGAGGCGAGGGGGCGGAGCGTGAGCGCGTGGTCCGGCTGATTGCGCCTTTGAATGAGCCGCAGAAGGGCCTGCCGCCGGCCATCTTCTTTTTCGGCACCGCCGACCAGCTTTTGATCCCCAGCCGCGCGTTTTGCGAGAAGTCGATTGCGTTGGGCAATCGGTGCGAACTGTGGACCGCCGAGGGCATGCCGCATGGTTTTTTCAACCGCCAGCCGTGGCACGACGCCACGCTGCGGAAGGCCGACGAGTTCCTCACCGCGCTCGGCTATCTCAAAGGCGAGCCGCAAATCAAGGCCCCGGCGGAGGCGGTGTTGAAGCGCGAATAAACTTCTCCCGCTGAGAATCCAGTTTCCTGGCCGCGTGTTTCAGGCGATCCGCATCGCGGTGAACGACGAGTTCGGTGCGCTCGGCCTGTTCCTGCGCGAGCTGCCCGGCTGCCTGAAACCGGGCGGATGCGTGGGAATTCTCGCTTTTCATTCCGGCGAGGACCGCCGGGTGAAGCATGCTTTCCGCGAAGGCGTGCGCACGGGGATTTATTCCGCGGCCAACGACGAGATCGTCCGGGCCGGGCCGGAGGAACGGCGGGCCAACAACGCTCGCGCCTAGCAACGGCGGTCATAGACCGCCGCTAAATTTCGGATCATCGTATTTCCAGCGGATCAGGATGTCTGAGATTAAATGGCCTTGAACGCGCGGGTCCCGGCCGCGCCGCCCTGACGAAACCGGTGCATCTGACCCTGCCCACCACTCTTCGACCAGCCGCCAGCTTTCGCGCTCTACGGGGCGCGTTTAGCCACCGGCAATCCCGTGCGCGGCTCGACGGCCAGCGCCCTCAGCGCCGCCGGCGCGTAGAGGAGCTTGTAGTCGCCGCTCGCGAGCGAACTCAGCGCGGTCCGCGCCGCGTCGTTTTTTCCACTGGTGGTTTGGATCACGTATTCCGATACGCGCACGCCGCGCTTGAAGGCCGCCTTGCCGCGATACGGACGAATCGTGGCCGCGGGACTCAGCACCGCGAGCTCGTAGTCGCCGTCCGGTACGACCACGGTGCCGCGGCGCCACGGCCAGTTGTGCACCGCGACCATCTCCGGGCCGCGATAAAACGACAACAGATGATGATCGGTGCCGTTGTTGATCAGCTCGACGGAATGACCCGCCAGCGGGCTCGGCAGGATCGGCGCGCTGGTCTGCTCCGCGGACAGCGAGGCCACGGCTTCGAACGCCGCCGCAAACGCATCCGTGCGCGCCTGCCGGCCGGCGGCTTCGGCGGGAAAACACTGGGCGAGCAAGGAAAGGATGAAGATCCGTTTCATCCGCTCGCCCTTCCGGAAATTCTCCGCGGAGGCGCGCGTCCGTCGACTCGCGCAAAACCTCGCGCAGCATCGTGAAGGCATCCTCGGCGTTGCCGGAAAGATTCACCAACCCCCAGCGCGCGAATACCTGGTGCAGCGCGGCGCGCAACGGGTCGAGCTCGCCCAGCGGGATGTGCAGCGCATCGCCGCGGTAGTGCTCGGCCAGCTTGCGCCGGCGTTCTGCCTCCGGCAACGGGGCGGGCGCGGCCGCGATCCCCGGCGCGGAATCGATCCCCTCGCGCACCCGCACCGGCACTTTTCCCCACGGGTCGAATCCGGGCGTGTCGAGACGACACTGCCACAGCCGCAAACCATGGCGCCCGACGACCTGGTTGATTCGCGCGCGCACTTCGTAGCTTCGCGAAACGCTCCGCCTCCCTGGGCTCCGCCGCCCACAAATCGCCATACGCCGCCTCGATGGCCGCCGGGTCGCCGGCGCGCAGCGAGTCGACGGCTGCCCGCGCGAGCGTGCTCCGCCATTCGTTGCGCAGCCAGCCGGCCTGCTCTGACCCCAGAAAATCTCTTTCGAGGCGCTCGCGCAGGGCCAGGGCCTCGGCGCGCAGGCCGCCCTTCAGCCGGCGAAGCGATGCATTTTGCAGCAGCGCGGGCAGGCGCGAAAGCGCGGCGCTCCGTTCCGCATCGGATTTCGGCTGCGCGAGGATCAGGTCGGCGACCGCGAGCGCGCGTTCGGGGTCGCGATACTCGAGCTGCCGAAGTTCGGTCAGGCGCGGCGTGTCCTTCACGCCCGGGCTGCGGCGCCCGTCCTCCCATGCTCCCTCCATCGCCTCGATCTGGCTCCGCTGGGCGAAATGAAAATAGGTGTAAAACGAGCCGAAGATGAGCAGCATGAAAACACCGCAGCCGATCTTGGTGTTGCGAATGGATGATTCGGGCATGGCGCTGCCGGGATCCGGCCCTTGGACGACATTGACACAGCTTGTTTGCCGGTGCTGCAACGGCAATCAAATCTTGGCGGACTCGCCGCACGGGCGCATCTCCGAGTTGCCGGTAATCTGGGAGCGCGGCCGCCCTCGGCCGCATTCCCACATCAGGCGGCCGGGGGCGGCCGCGCTCCCAATCGAACATCTTCGGATCCACCTTCAACTCGGAGATGCACCCGCCGCACTTGGCCGGCGCAATCTCGCTCCTGAATTAGGGATCGGATACGGCATTCTCAGCGGGATGGTTCAGCCGGGGTGGGGAGGCGGACGACAAACCCCTCGCGTGAAATCCGCCTCCTTGCGCCGGCGCGCGCATCGGACTGTTCGGGCCGCGCTGTCTCCACACGCATGATGCACGCGTTCGGGTGTGGGCTCAGTCGCGCGTCGCCTATTCCAGCCGCGGGTCATAGTAAAAGGGTATCGGTCCTTTAACGTCGTCGATCGGGAACTTCCTGTGGCATGGATTGACCACAACGCTCCAGCCGAGCGGGATCACTGCCGTCGGAATGAGAAGCCCAACCGCGCGGGTCGACGTCAAAAACTGCGTCCCAAAGTCGCGCGTTTCATTCGTCACCACCGCCGCGTTCCAACTCGCTGGCAGTGCAAGCAGGTCAGGTTTCTCCAGCAGAGCGTCATTGATTTCAACCTCGTAGTAGACGCTGGGAGGAAACACACGCGGAAGAGGACGTAGGTGCACCAGGGTCTCCAGACACGCCCCGGCCAGCGTGTCCGAACAGTAAACGGCTCTGACACCCTTTCGGTTCCAGCGACCAGGATACTTGGCCGCCCCATCGCCGCTAAATGCCGCCAATGCCGTCGTCGCGCGATCGGCCCTGGCGATGCGATAGAGCTTCACAGGTAGGAGCCTTCCTCGATGGCCCCAAGAACGTTGAGCACCTCCTCCACGCCCACGTCGAGCGCAAGGAGATCCAAGGGTCTGCGCTCACCGAGCGCTCGCTGCTCCGTCTTCAGCCAATTCCGGGCGACCTCTTCACTCCCGAGCACCTCGGTTGCCCGGCGGAGAACACGAAACGCCCGGAAGCTGCGCTGCGCTTCGTCGACGTTGAGTTTCCGAGTTCGATTCCGCAGGGTGCGCGGACTGAGCCCCAGAGAAACCGCGAGATCCTTCGTCGACAAAAAGAGATCGTTCGCCAAGGCTGGAATGATCGACGCCGGAAGACCTTTCTCGATTCTTTCCACGCGGTCTACACCCGAGGCGCGGTAAAGCGGCTCCAACAAGGCGGCAGATTTCATCCCCTAATAGTGGCGGCAACGTTGCCGCTGTCAAGCGGCATTCCTGCCGCATGTTCGCAGGACCTTCTTGCCGCGGCAGAAGGGTGACTCGAACGCTGCGGTCAGAAGTTCCCCCACGCATTCGGCGACCCGCGGGTCTTTGGGTCGTCAGTCAATCATCCTTCGGATGGGCGAAGACAAACGCCGCGCGCACCGGGGCGGGCATCGGGCTGTCCGCGCCGCGCACCGAGCGCCAGATGATCTCATTGAGCAGCAGGTCGTCCGCCGCGTCCTCCTTCGTGAAGTCCATCTGGCGCGACTTCTCCGCGCCCCAGGCCGTCTTCAGATTTTTCTCGGTCAAACTCACGTTGGCCGGCAGCGCCGTGTAGGGCCGCGCGTCGGCTTTCGCCTGAAAGGAGTTGAACATGGGCGTGGCCGCGGCGTCGAATTGCGACATCGGCTGGAGGCCGAGGATGAGTTCCATCGTCCGCAGCATCGAACTGGTGGAATACATCGTCGAGTCGGTGAAGCGCCGCTTGGTGTAAGGGCTGACGACCAGTGCCACCGTGCGATGGGCATCGACGTGATCCGGGCCGTTCTGCGCGTCGTCCTCCACGACGAAGATCGCGGTCTGCGGCCAGAACTTTGTCCCGCTGATCGCTTCGATGACCTGGCCGAGCGCAAGGTCGTTTTCCGCGACATAGGCGGTCGGCGTGAGCTTGCCGGCTGCCGTGCCGGACGTGTGATCGTTTGGCAGCCGGACAATCTGCAGCCGCGGCATCTCGCCCTCGCGCTCCCATTGGCGCAAAACGGCGATGTAGCGCCTGGCGCGCAGCAGGTCCGAATAGTCCATGTCGAAACTGTGGAAGAGCGGGTCGAAGTGCCCTTCGAGCGCCTTCGCCTTGGCCGTGCGCGGGTCGTTGGGCGTTTTGCCGTTCCGCACCCACTCGCCGAAACTGTGATAACTCACTCCCGCGGCCTTTGCGCTGTCCCAGAGGTAACCGCCGGCGGGCGCGGCGATGGGAAAATTTCCTTCCGCCGGGTAACTGTACTTCTTGTGGACGCCGTTGTGGCCGTAGCTCAGCGGCCAGAATTTTTCGACGAAGTCGGTCGCATAGGCCCCCATGGTCCATTCGTGGCCATCCGCGCTCACCTCGCTCTCGACGTAGAAGTTGTCCAACAACACGAAGTCGCGCACGAGCTGGTGGTGATTCGGTGTCACGCGCTCCGGGAAGAGACAAAGCGCCGGATCGCCGTTGCCTTCCTTGATGTCGCCGAAGACCTGGTCGTAGGTGCGGTTCTCCTTGATGATGTAGATGCAATACTTGATCGGGCTGGCGTCGCCAACCTTGCCGGGAATCGGATTGTCCGCCGGGCGGTCGGTCGCGATGGAATTGTCCCGCTTGAGCGGCGCACACTGATACGCGGTGGCCGTGTACTTCTCCAACTGCTGCTCGAACTCGCTCCGTTTCGGCAGGTCAATGATGCTCATCGTGCCTTGGAACAAGCCGCCGATGTACTCCTCGGTCGTACCGCGCGCGCGGCGTATTCCCGGCTGCGGACCGCCGGGATTGGCTTTGGAAACGAGTCCCTTGCCGTTGGCCACCAAAAGCCTCTTCCCGTCCGGGGTGACGCGCACCGAAGTCGGATACCAGCCGGTGGGAATGAAGCCGAGCGCGCGGCTCTTGCCCCGCGTGCTCACGTCAATCACGGCGATCGTGTTCACGTTGGCGTTGGCGATGAAGAGCGTTTTCTCGTCCGGCGTCAGCGCGAGGCTGGTCGGGGTCGATCCGGGTGGCGATTGCGGGTAGAGCGCGGCCCAGATCGTCTCGATGGACTGGCCTTGGTCCGTGTCGATGACGGTGACGGTGTTGCGATTGGCGTTGGCGACGTAGAGAAGCCGGCCGGACTTGGTCAGGAGCATCTCGTTGGGATGCTCCTCCGTCCGCCAGCGGGCGATGACTTGGTTCAACTTCAAATCTATCACCGCCACCTGCGCCTGCGCCCAGAGGCTGACGTAGAGCCGCTGCTTTTTTTCATCCAGCCGGCACGCGTAAGGATACGGCGCCTCGGGACTCTGCGGGTCGTTCGCCGCTTCGGCGCGTTTCGCGATCGCCGCTTCGTCCTCGCTCTGCACCTTCGCTCCGATTTGAGCTTTGAACTGTGGGCCTTGCGTTTCACCACCTGGTCCGACGGCGATCTCCAGCACATTGGTTTTGGCCGCCAAATCCACCTTTGCCACGCGCTGGCCCAGCACGTTCGCGACGTAGAGCGATTGCGCATCGCTCGAGAGGGCCAGGCCCGCCGGGATGCCTCGCTCCTTCACGTCGCGCACGGCCACCGTCCGCTCGGCACCCAGGCTGCCGGCCTTCGCGTTGAAGTCGAAGATGCGCACGACTTCAAAGCCTGCGCCACTGGCGAACAATTTTGAACCGTCGCGCGAAAACTCCAACCCGTAGAACGCCTCCTGGACTTTCGCGTTTGCGACGACCTTCGCCGCGGCGATGTCCACCACCCGCACCTCGTGTTTGCCATGCCCGCTGTGGAGCACCGCCGCGAAGCGCCCGCCGGGATGCACCGCGATGTTCACGGGAAAATCGCCGAGCTCCACTTGCGTGCCCGCCGGTCGCAACGACCACATATTGGGCAGCAGCACGGAGCCGTCGGACTGGCGCCCGGGCCACAAGGCAGATTGCGGATCGCGGATTGCGGATTGCGGAGTCCGCTGCTGCGCGGCGAGCGAGGTGGCGAAGGTCAGGCACGCCACGAGAGCGAAGGGCTTCATCATATATGGTGCGCGGTTGTGGCACGCATCCGACCGGAAGGAAACTCGATTCTCCAGCGAGGCGCAGGCTCAGACCATGCTGCACGGCGAGGCAATCGGGGAAATCTCGGGTTGACGAACAGGG